>NZ_JBEZWH010000024.1:0-112839 GCF_040703975.1 Spirillospora sp. NPDC029432 | reverse complement strand
GCCGGCCTCGCCGCCGCACCGCGCCCAGTGCACGACCCACTGGTTCTGGATCGCGGTGTTCGGGACGAGGACGACGGTCCGCCGCCCTCGCGCCGCCCGGCCCGGGCTACCCGCCGCCGCCCGGCCACGGCGGCCCGCCGCCGCAGGGCTGGTGACGTCCGGCCCGGACGTCTCGCATTTCAGACGGGACCGCGGCCGGGCGCCGCGACCGCGCGGCGCCCGGGTGCGATGCTGACCCGATGAGCGTGGTCATCAGGAACGTCGGGGAGCTGGTCACCAACGAGCCCGGGCTCGGGGACGGGCCGCTCGGGGTGATCCGGGACGCCGCCCTGGTCCTGGACGGCGACCGGGTCGCCTGGACCGGCCCGGCGTCCCGCGCCCCCGCGGCGGACGAGGCGTACGACGCGGCCGGGCGCGCGGTCCTGCCCGGCTACGTCGACTCGCACGCGCACCTCGTCTTCGCGGGGGAGCGCGCCGAGGAGTTCGCCGCGCGGATGAGCGGCCGCCCGTACGCGGCGGGCGGCATCAGGACGACCGTGGCGCGCACCCGCGCCGCCACCGACGAGGAGCTGCGCGCCAACCTGCGCCGCCTGGTCGCCGAGATGGCGCGGCAGGGCACGACCACCGTGGAGTGCAAGTCCGGCTACGGCCTCTCCGTGGAGCAGGAGGAACGCGCCGTGCGGATCGCGGCGGAGGTCGCCGACGAGGTGACGTTCCTGGGGGCGCACGTCGTCCCGTCCGAATACGCGGACGACGCCGCCGGCTACGTGCGGCTCGTCTCGACCGACATGATGGACGCGTGCGCGCCCCACGCGCGCTGGGTGGACGTCTTCTGCGAGAAGGGCGCGTTCGACGAGGACCAGGCGCGGACCGTACTGGAGGCGGGCATCCGGGCGGGCCTGGAACCGCGCCTGCACGCCAACCAGCTGCGCCCCGGCCCCGGGGTGCGCCTCGCGGTCGAGCTGGGGGCCGCGTCCGCCGACCACTGCACGTTCCTCACGGACGAGGACGTTGACGCGCTCGCGAACTCCGAGACGGTCGCGACCCTCCTGCCGGGTGTCGAGTTCTCGACCCGCCAGCCCTATCCGGACGCGCGCCGCCTCCTCGACGCAGGCGCCGCGGTCGCGCTGGCCACGGACTGCAACCCCGGCTCCTGCTACAGCTCCAGCATGGCGTTCTGCATCGCCGTGGCCGTCCGGGACATGAACATGACCCCCGCCGAAGCGGTGTGGGCCGCCACGGCGGGAGGCGCACGGGCCCTGCGCCGTACGGACGTGGGTCACCTCGGCGTCGGCGCCCGCGCGGACGTCCTGATGCTGGACGCCCCCTCGCACATCCACCTCGCCTACCGGCCCGGTGTGCCGCAGGTCGCCGCCGTATGGAGAAGGGGTGTGCGGGTGTGAGGGTGTGAAGGCATGAGTTGAAGGCATGAGTTGAAGGTGTGAACAGCGTGCCCCGGGTAGGAGCCTCCCTGCGTCACGAAGGAGGCAGACGAATGGCGGAGTTCCTGACCGACATCAAGACCCTGCGCGAGCGGGCCCGGCAGGAAATCGACAAGGGACCCATCACCGAGGCGTACGGCGCCGACCGCGAGCGCGTCATCCAGGTGTGCAACGAGGCGCTGGCGACCGAGATCGTGTGCACCCTGCGCTACAAGCGGCACTACTTCACCGCGACCGGCATCCACGCCGAGTCGGTGGCGTCGGAGTTCCTGGAGCACGCCCAGGAGGAGCAGGAGCACGCCGACATGCTGGCGACCCGGATCGTCCAGCTCGGCGGCGACCCCGACTTCTCGCCCGACACCCTCACCACCCGCGCCCACGCCGAGTACGGCGCCAGCCTCGACCTCGTCTCCATGATCAAGGAGGATCTGGTCGCGGAGCGGGTCGCGATCCTGTCGTACACCGAGATCGTCCAGTGGCTCGGCGACGGCGACCCCACCACCAAGCGCGTCTTCGAGCGCATCCTCGAACAGGAGGAGGAGCACGCCGACGACCTCCGCGGCCTCCTCGAACGCCTCCCCAAGGACATGAACTAGAGGGACGCGGACCGGCGGCTCAGTGGCGTCCCCGCGCCGGTGCGGGGGCCGCGGCGCCGGTCAGGTGAGGAGGGGGGCGAGGAGACCGGCCGCGTCGGCGGACTGCCGCAGCCCGGCCTTGTAGACCTCGCCCCACCGGCCCCGGTCGCCGACGTCGGGACCGAACGCCTCCAGTGCCGCGTCGTCGGGCCCGATCCATACCGCCGCCTCGACCGGCGCGGCCGGGAAGACGGCCCCGAGCGGCTCGATGAGGATGAGCGTGCCCGCGCCCGCGGCGAGATGGGCGTTGGAGCCGCCGCCGAGCGCGCCGTCCAGGTAGCGCCGGCCGCCGATGGTGATCGGCGCGGAGTACCCGGGGGCGGCGCTGCTGGCGGCGACGGCCGCGTGCAGCGGGACGCCGTCCTCCCCGCTCCACACCACCGGCTCGCCGGCGGCGGCGTCCACGGCGGTGATCAGGAGCGGCCGGTCCGGCCAGCTCCGGGTGCCCGCCAGGTGCTCCATGGCGGCCAGGTGCCGTTCCTCGGGCGGCGCGTCCGCCGCGAGGGCGAGCGCGCCCACTCGGCGCAGCGCCTCGCGGGGGTCGGCGCCGGGCTCGTTCAGGATCTCGAGGACGCGCGGCATGACGCTCATGTCCCCGGCCCGCTCGCCGGGCGGTGCCGTCGGGACCTCGGCGAGCTCGTCCAGGTCCCGGCCGGTGGCGATCGCCGCGCCCGCGATCGCGCCCGCCGACGTGCCCACGATCAGGTCCGCGCGGGCCAGGTCCGCGCCCGCGTGCCGCAGGCCGGCCGCCAGCCCCAGCAGCCAGGCCGTGCCGACCGGCCCGCCGGGCCCGAGGACGACGGCCACATCGCTCTTCCCAGGTGTGAAGATCATGCCCCGACCCTAAGGACCGGCGCCCCCGCGCCGGTATCGGCCGTTGGGCGGAGGACGGACGGCCGACCGTGGCGTAGGACCTGGTCTGGCGGCGGCGCCCCCGGAACGCTTACCTTCACGTGGAAGAGAGCGGAGACGGCGATGGTCGAACCGGTGAGCGCCACTTTCCAGGGACTCCTGCAGCGGGCCTATCGCCGCGCGTGGAAGGCGGGGGCCGCGGAGATCGGGACGGACCTCGTCCTGGACTGCCTGCGGTTCCACATCCGGACGGCCGACGGGCGGCCGCTGCTGAACCCTCTGATCGCGAACGCGGCCTGGACGGCCGAGACCGCGCGGCCCGACCCGCCGCCTCCCGCCGGGCCGGACTTCGGGCCAGATGTAGTGTTCGAGGCCGCCATCGTGCTGGGCGAGGCCGCCTTCATCGGGGGACGGGGGCACCGCGGGCGCTTCCGCCGCAAGGGCGTGCCCGCGGAGCCGCCGCCGGTGTTCTCGCCCGCCGTCCGGTACGCCGTGCACGACGCGATCGCCAGGACCGGTGAACGCGCCGAGCCGTACCATCTCGCGGCGGCCCTGCCGGCGCTGGACTGCCCGGCCGCCGACCTGCTCAGGCGCTGGATCCCCGTCCCGGACCTGCGGCTCATCGAGGCGGGCCGCGAGCTGCGGCCCGACGGCGAGGGCCGCTCGGCGTGGGCGGTCAACGACCTGACCGCCTGGCGAGTGCTGCCCGCCTCCGCTCCCAAACCGCTCCGGGCACCCTGGCAGGCCGCGACATGGCTGGCCACCCGCGAACTGCGGCGCCCCTACCGGCGGCACGGCGCCCACTACGGCCACCCGATCCTGGCGTCGATCGAGGCCAACGCCCTGAGCAAGGCCCTCCAGACCGGCCACGGCGCGGTCACCGCCGTCCACGTCCTCCTGAGCCTCATCGACCAGCACCAGCAGCTGGCCGCCGCCGGCCGGTCCCTTCCCGCCGATGCCGCCCGCTGGAACCGGGCAGGGGAGATCTTGGCCGCCCACGGCGTACGCCTGGACGCCGCCACGTTCGCGGCGGCCGTCCGCCTGGAGCCCGCACCGGACGACGCCGAAGACGACATGTCAGGCGTACCGACCGAAGGCTGGCCGCCCTTCTCCCCGGTGCCCGCGGGCGACCCCGTGCCGGGCCGCACCGCCCTGACCGCGCTCCGCCGGGCGAGCCTGTCCGCCCATCGCCTCGGCCACCCGTACGCGGGCACCACCCACCTGCTCGCCGCCCTCCTGGACGACCCGGACGGGCCCGCGACGAGACTCCTCCACGAACTCGGCACCGACCCCGCCGCCATCCATTCCGACACCACCGCGCCCGCACCCACCGAATGACCCATCCAGCCCTCGGGGCCGGCCAGCGGCTGCTCAGTTCGTCGGGACGGCCTTCGGCGAGCGCGAGAACGCCTGAAATCACGGCCATGACCGACCCGGCTTCCAAGGCGGATCCCCCGGGCGGCCGGGCGCCGTCAGCCGGGGAGGGGCTCGTCGGCGAGGTAGGGCGGGGCGGGCTCGTACTGGATGACGCGGCGGGCGGCCCGCGCGTGGTCGCGGCCGTGGAGGCGGCCGACGAGCCAGAGGGTGCTGTCGATGCCCGCGGAGACGCCCTGGCTGGTGAGCAGGTCGCCGTCCACGACGTAGCGGGCGTCGCGGACGACGGTGATGTCGCCGCGCGCCTCCAGGGCGTCCTCGTAGTTCCAGTGGGTGGCCACGCGGCGGCCGCGTGCGGGGCCGGCGGCGTGCAGCAGGAACGCGCCTGTGCACACGCCGGCGGTCCAGGCGGCGGTCCGGGACGTCTCGGCGATCCATCCGGTGACGGCGGGGTTGTGCGGCTGGACCTCGCGGGCGCCGCGGCCGCCGGGGACCAGCAGGACGTCCAGGGGCGGGTGGTCGTCGAGGGTGTAGTCGGGCAGCAGGCGCAGGCCCTTGGCGCAGCGGACGGGGTCGCGGCGCTCGGCGACGAGCACGGCGGTGTCGGCGCCGCCGCGGAGCAGCGCCGAGGCGGTGAGGACTTCCCAGGGGCCGGTGACGTCGAGTTCCTCGGCGTCGTCGAAGACCAGGATTCCGTAGGTGGTCATGGGGCTCGCTTTCGATGGTGCGGGAGGGGTGCGGTGGCCGGCCGGTGCGGGCGGCGCGCGGCTGCGGGAGACTGGTGGGGTGAGCACCGACAACGGCCGTCCCGCTGCGCCGGTCACGAGCACGTCGATCGTGGTGCTGGCGCTGGCGCGCCGGATCGAGGCGGAGCTCGGTGAGGCGCTGGCGCCGCTGGATCTCACGGTGGCCAGGCTGGGGCTGCTGGGCCATATCGCCGGGGTGCCCGGGGCGTCGTTCAGCGAGCTGGCGCGGATGTCGGGCATCACGGTGCAGAGCGTGCACGGGGCGGTGAAGGCGCTGGCCGCCGCGGGCTTGGTGCGCGACCGCACGGCCCGGGCGGGCGCGGCGTCGGCGATCGAGATCACGGCGCGGGGGTCGCGCCTGCTGGAGGCGGCCCAGCGGGCGGTGGACGAGGTCGACGCGCGGATGTTCGGCCCGGACGCCGATCCGGGCGGCCGGCTGATCGGGGACGCGGTGCGCACCGCGGCCGGCCGCCGTCCCGCCTCCTGACCTGGCACGACCCACCGCCCTTCCGCTTGGAACGACCCCACCTTCAGCATGCCTGAAGGCTGACCTAGGCTTCAGGTTACCTGAAGGTCTGGTCCTGGAAGCAGGGGGTCTCTCATGTCCGAACGACCGGGAAGTCCACTCTCGCGGCGCGCCGTGATCGTCACGGCGGCGGCCGCCGGTGCCGTGGCGACGGGCGGAGCGCTCGCGGCCGCCGGCCGCGACGCGCCACCGCGCCCGGCGGCCGGACGGCGGATCGAGCCGTTCCACGGACAGCGCCAGCCGGGCATCGCCACCCCGCAGCAGCGGTACGCGCTCTTCGCCGCCTTCGATCTGGAGACGGCCGACTCGGTGAAGGGCGGACGGCTGGAGACCGGGCAGGTCGCGGGCAACTTCCGGCGCCTGTCGGACGGGTGGACGGACGTCGCCGAGCGGCTCATGGCGGGACGGCCGCCCGGGCCCAGGCCGGGGGCCGCGCCGGAGGTACCGCCGGACTCAGGCATCGCCGACGGCCTGGAGCCGTCCCGGCTGACCTTCACCTTCGGCTTCGGCCCGGAACTTTTCGAACGCATCGGGAGGGAACGGGCCCGCCCCCGGCGGCTCGCGCCGCTCCCCGGTTTCCGCACCGACCGGCTGGAGGCGGCCTGGAGCGGCGGGGGGATCTTCGTCCAGATCTGCGGCGACGACCTCCAGGTCGTCAGCCGGGCGTTCCGCGCCCTGCGGAGCCGCGCTCCGGGCCTGGCCCGGCTGCGCTGGAGCCAGCAGGGCTTCCTGGGCGGGTTCGGCGACGGCACTCCGCGCAACCTGTTCGGCCACAAGGACGGCACGGCCAACCCGCGCCCCGGCGGCGCCGCGTTCGACCGCGCCGTCTGGGCCGCCGCCGGCGAGCCCGCCTGGTTCGCCGGCGGCACCTACCTGGTCTTCCGCAAGATCCGCATGGACCTGCCCAAGTGGGACACCGCCACGGCGAGCACGCAGGACCGGACGATCGGGCGGCGGCGCGACAACGGGGCGCCGCTCAGCGGCGGGCAGGAGTTCAGCGCCCCCGACTTCGCCAGGACGGGGGCGGACGGCAAGCCCCTCATCCCCGCCGACTCGCATCTGGCGCTGGTACGGGACGTCCCGATGCTGCGCCGTTCCTACAACTACGACTACGCCTTCCAGGGGATCAGCGAGCCGATCGCGGCGGGCCACGACCACGAGGGGGCGGACGCCGGCCACGACCACGGCGAGAACATGCCGCGGCACTCCGGCGGCGGCCATGACGCCTACGACAGCGGCGTGCTCTTCTGCGCCTACCTGAGCGATCCGGCGGAGTTCGTGCGCGCCCAGCGGAAGCTGGCCGAGTCCGACCGGCTCAACGCGTTCATCCGGCACACCGGCAGCGCGGTCTTCGCCGTCCCGCCGGGGCTGCGGCCAGGCCGGCGGCTAGCGGACGGGCTGCTGTCCGCGTGACGGCGCGGTTGGCGGGAATCTATCGCAAGCTGTCATTCCAGCCGCTTGGCCGGGGCGCCGGCGGGGCCAAGGATGATCGGCATGGACGAACCGACGAACATCACGGACGCCGAGCTGCTGGCCCTTCCGGACACCCCCGCGGCACGGGAGGCACTGGACTGGGTCAAGCGCATCGAGACGGAGCCCCTGGCCAACCACAGCATCCGCAGCTTCCTGTTCGCGCGCCTGCTCGGCCGGCACCGCGGCCTGCGGCCCGGCACGGACTACGACCCGGAACTGCTGTTCCTGGCGTGCGTGCTGCACGACGTCGGGCTGAGCGATGAGGGCAACGGCGGCCAGCGGTTCGAGGTGGACGGCGCGGACCTGGCCGCGCGCTTCCTGACGGAGCGCGGCTTCGGCGCCGAGGAGGTCGACACGGTCTGGCAGTCGATCGCGCTGCACACCTCGCCGGGCATCGTCGAGCGGCGCGGCGTGGTGTGCGCGCTGGCCAGCGGCGGCACCGCCATCGACGTCACCGCGGACGGTGCCCGGTTCATCACCGAGGCCGAGGCCCGGCTGATCCACGGCGCGTACCCGCGGCTGTCGGCCGTACGGCACCTGTTCGGCGCGATCGCCGACCAGATCGCCGTGCGCCCGGAGAAGGCCCCGCCGGCGAGCCTTCCCGGGGAGGTCGCGCGGCTGAGCGGCGCCGGCCGGCTCGCCCGCTTCGAGGACCGGCTGATCGAGGCGTCGCGCTGGGACGACTGAGGCGGGCCGCCCCCTAGCCGGTGGCGGTGAACGTCCTGCGGTAGTCGGCGGGCGAGGTGCCGACCAGCCTGCGGAAGTGCGTGCGGAGGTTGGCCACCGTGCCGATGCCGCACCGGTCGGCGATCTGGGTGATGCTCAGATCGCCGCGTTCCAGCAGCTCCCGCGCGAGGTCGACGCGCGCGGCGAGCAGCCATTGGAGAGGGGAGACACCGGTCTCGGCGACGAACCGGCGGGCCAGGGTGCGCTCGGACAGCCCGGCGTGCCGGGCGAGGTCGGCGACCGTGAGCGGCTGCCGCAGCCGTTCGAGCGCCCAGTCCCGGGTGGCGGCCAGCGAGGTACCGCGCTCCGGCGGAACGTTCCGCCGGATGTACTGCGACTGGCCGCCGCCGCGGTGCGGCGCGGCGACGATCTCCCGGGCGACGTCGTTGGCGAAGCGGGCCCCGAGGTCGGTGCGGACGATGTGCAGGCACAGGTCGATGCCCGCCGAGACGCCCGCGGAGGTCAGCACCGTCCCCTCGTCGATGTAGAGGGCGTCCCGGTCGACCAGGACGCGCGGGAACTCCGCGGCGAGCCGTCGGGCGTGGCGCCAGTGGGTCGTGGCGCGCCGCCCGTCCAGGATCCCCGCCGCCGCGAGCGCGAACGCGCCGGTGCAGATCGACACGACGCGCCTGCCCCGCTCGTGCGCCCCGGCCAGCAGGTCCAGCACCGCCGGCGACGGCCGCGCGGCCGGCTCGTAGCCGGGCACGATGATCGTGTCGGCCCGGCGCGCCGCGTCCAGCCCGCGGTCCACCCGCATGGTGAAGCCCGCCGACGTCGTCACGTCGCCCGCGCTCTCCGCGCACAGCGCCGTCCGGTACGGCGAGGACTCGTGGTCCGAGAACACCAGCATCGGGATCCCCAGGTCGAACGGGATCACACGGTCCAGCGCGAGGACCGCGACGCGATGGGTGGCCATGGCGGGAATCTATCGCGGAGCGACGTTCCGGTCACGGGCGGGCCCTCGGCCGGCGGCCTACCGCACGTCGGCGGCCAGGCGCACCGCCAGGGCGGCGAAGACGGTTCCCGAGACGCGGTGCAGCCACCGCTGGACGGACGGACGCCTGCGGACGAAGTCCCCGAGCCTGCCCGCCAGGAGGCCGAAGGCACCGTCGATGATCAGGTCGACGACGATGAACAGCAGGCCCAGCACGAGGAACTGCGCGGTCACGTTCCCCCGGGCCGGGTCGATGAACTGCGGGAAGAACGCCAGGTAGAACGCGATCACCTTGGGGTTGGCGAGGTTGGTCAGCGCGGCGCGGGCGAGGATGCGGCGCGCGGGGAGGGGGCGTCCGGGCGCGAACGTCTCACCGGTCGCGGAACGGGCGGCCCGGAACGCGGTGACGGCCAGGTACACCAGGTAGGCCGCGCCCAGGATCCGCACCACGTTGAACGCCGTGGGGAAGGCCTGGAGCAGCGCGCCCAGCCCGAGCGCGGCCGCGGCGGTGTGGACGGCCAGGCCGGCCGACACGCCCGCCGCCGCGAGCGCCCCGGCGCGCGGCCCGGAGGCGAGTCCGGTCGCGGTGATGAAGAGCATGTCCGGCCCCGGGATCAGCGCCATCACCACCGCCGCGAGGCAGAACGCCGCGGCCACACCCGGATCGATCAGCATGCGGGCATAGTAGACGCACCGGGCGCCGGCTCAGGGACGGCCAGGAGCGTCCTCCGGCGGCCTGCGGGAGGACGCGCCGATCAGTTCCCCCAGCACGGGAAGGAACCACACCAGGAACAGCGGGACCAGCATGGCCAGCGGCAGCAGCGCCAGCCGCCTGGCCAGGTCGAAGGGTTCCAGGTCGCTGCTGAGGGTGGCCCGGTACCGCCGTTCGGGATCCCAGGCGACCCTCACCCGGTCGCCCTCGTCGCCCGGCCCGAACGAATCCTCCATGCGCGCGTGGCTGCCGTTGGGGCACAGCACGAAGTCTCCCCGCACCTTCACCTGCGAGCCGGGGACGGTCCTCTCCAGCGCGATCGTGCAGGTGTACTCCCGGCCCTCGGCCGCCATGCGCAGCTTCTCGGCGGTCTCGTACATCCCGAAGGTCAGCGGCAGCGCCAGGATCAGCACCGGCGGCAGGAAGCGCGCCAGCGTTCGGGTGTCCCCGGCCGCCGCCAGGGCGGCGCCGCCAAGCAGGCAGAGCAGGGGCACCACGATGGCGGCGACTGTCCCCGCCTGGGGCAGCGGCGCGTAGACGTTCAGCGCCACGCCGGCCGGCAGGGTCAGCCAACCCGCCCCGATGAGCGCCCGTCCGGGCCAGGGGCCCGGCAGCGGCCGCGCGCCGCCTCCGCGCCGTACCGCGAGGGTGACCGCCGTGAGGATCGCCAGCGCGGCGGGCCCGGCCAGGAGGAGGAACACCATCCCCCGCGATTCGCCGAAGCGGGCGCTCCGGTGCCCGCCGGGATCGTAGGAGACCGTGAGGCGCCGTCCGGGGGAGTAGACCGCCGCGGGCGCCGACCGGTTCTTCGCGGGGGTCTCCAGGATGCTGTGGACGCCCGAAGGGCACGTCACCCGGTACCGGTAGGCGGTCTTCGCCGAATACCCGGTCTTCTCCTGCGCGACCTCGGCGACCACGCAGGTCTGGACCTCCATCCCGCTCTGGCTGATGTAGGCGATGGCCCCCACGAAAGTCCAGAACCCCAGCATGACGCCGGCCCCGACGGCGCCCCTTCCCCACCCGGCGCGCGCCGGCCGCAGCACCCGCGCGCAGCCGAAGCCGATCAGGACGCCCGCGAGCAGGCCGACCACGCCCGGCGCGAACAGCGCCGCGCCCCGCGCGCCCGCGAGCGCGAGCGAGGCCGTCACGCTCGCGGCCAGCACCAGCCAGCCCGCGCCGACCGGCCAGAGGCCCACCGCGCCGGGTTTGCGTTCCACCGGCTCGGCCGGAACCTCGGGTTCGGAGGAAACGTCTCGCTGGGTCATGGATGCTCCGGGGGGGGAGGCGGCAACGTCCACCGCATGATCGCGTATCGCGTACCGGGCGGAGGGGCCTTTCCGGGATCAGTCCTCGACCGGAACGAGGGTGCCGTCGGGCCCGTACGTGAAGCGCTGGAGGGCACGGGTCCGCCGGAACTCGTCGATCTCCTCCTGGGTGAGCGGATCGGTGACCGGGACCCGGAAGCCGGCCAGCTCGACGGACCCGGCGTCGATGTCGGTGGGCAGCGGGAGCCCCTCGACGACGAAGCCCAGCAGGGCGCGGAGCGCCGCCTCGCCGAGGTCGAGCGGGTGGAAGCGGAGCGGGTACGGCTCGCCGGCGCCCGGCCACCCGGGCACGGGCTCGACGGGGTGCTCACCCGCCCAGTAGGGAGGCTCGAAGTCGAGCGGGGCGCCGATGTCCTCGATGACGCCGTCGCCGGGGGACACGCTGAGGGCACGGACGAGCGTGCCGTCCTCCCACA
Organism: Spirillospora sp. NPDC029432; assembly: GCF_040703975.1. Taxonomy (NCBI): domain Bacteria; kingdom Bacillati; phylum Actinomycetota; class Actinomycetes; order Streptosporangiales; family Thermomonosporaceae; genus Spirillospora; species Spirillospora sp. NPDC029432. The sequence goes on along the minus strand of NZ_JBEZWH010000024.1, from coordinate 101,678 downwards.
CCGCGTACGCGAACCAGTCGACGACGCTGTGCATGGCGTGCAGGATCGTCCGGCCGCGGTGGGCTCCCGCCTCCAGCAGGTGGTCGGGGAGTGCGGACGGGCGGTCGACCATCACCTGCTGGTCGCAGAGGACGTCCACCTCCGGGAACGAGCCGGCGTGGACGGTGCCTTCGGGCGGGTAGAGGGCGTGGCGCAGGGAGCGTCGCTCGGCCGTGGCTCCGTTCCAGCCGGGATTCGTCCGGACGACGAGCCTCGCGGTCGCCTCGGGCGAGAGCGCCGGCGCGCGGCGCAGAAGATCGGCCGGATGCCGATCCGCGAAAACCAGTAATGCCGTCTTGGCACCCATGGCGGCGGCCCTTCCGGTCGGGAGCGAGGCCGGTAGCCTACGGCGGGCCTACGACATCCCGCCACGAAGGAATGCGCGGGTCTGGAATTCGCGAGAACAATTGCAGCCGATGATCTCGGGATGCGCTGTGGCGATTCCCGTCCGGTTGTACGCGCCCAGGCGGAGGACGCGGGCACTCAGCGCCGAGGAGACGGCCACCGTCCGCTCCTGGCTGGGCGTCCCACCCCCGTCCGGCCACGCCGCCTAAACCTTGAGGCGTGCCCAGACCCACTTGCCCCCGCCGGGATCGACCGTGTATCCGCACTGGACGGAGAGCGTGGCGACGATCGAGAGCCCCCACCCGCCGTTGTCGTCCCAGCGTTCAGGATTCAGATCCAGCGTCTCCAGCGCCAGGTCCGGCGGCGGCTTGCCGGTGGGCACGCGAGCACTCGCGTCCCACACCGCCACGATGACCTCCCCCTCGTCCCGGCTGAGCTGATAAGCGATCTTGCGCCCCGGCGTCGCCGCCACCGCGTTGCCCACCAGCTCGGACGCCACCAGGAACACATCGTCCGATATATGCGAGTAACCCCAATTATGGAGTCGGGCATTTGGCTCAGCGGGTCGGCGGTCCGGAAGTCATGAGGGCCCAACTGCAGCACCTCTATGAGATGTCGGAGTTGCTTCACGTCAGCGTGCGGGTCCTCCCCTTCTCCGCTGGCGCTCACCTCGGCGTCGACGGATACTTCCAGGTAATCAGCCTGGACGGGCGTGATGTCGCTTATGCGGGAGCCCAGAGGGGTGGTCGCCTGATCGAAGATCCGAGTGAAGTGCGCGATCTGGCCATTATGTTCGAACGTATCGGCGCAAAGGCCGCGTCCGAGGACGACTCTCGGACGTTGATCAAGCGGTGGATGGAGGAGTACTCATGATGACTCGGTGGCGGAAGAGTTCCTACAGCGGAGGCGCGAACGACGCCACGTGTGTTGAGCTGGCGGGGCTGCTGGACGCGGTGGGTGTGCGGGACTCGAAGGACCCGGACGGTGGTCGCCTTGCGCTGAGTGCGCCTGCCTTCGAGGTTCTGGTGCGGCAGATCAAGCAGGGCGTCCTCGACCTGCGATGAGGGTACGACCTTGAGGCTTGGCGGTCCGCCGGTGCGGTCGCGCCGACGTCGGCGGTCCGGCGCCTCCGGCAGGAGGAGTGCTCGTGATGACTGGGTGGCGTAAGAGCACGCACAGCGGAGGCGCGACCGATGAGGCGTGTGCTGAGGTGGCCGCTTTGCCGGAGGGGGTGGGTGTACGGGACTCCCGGGATCCGGACGGGGGGCGGCTCTTGATGGCGGGCGGCGCGTTCGCGGAGTTGTTGAGGCTGATCAAGCAGGACGGCGGGGTGCGGGCGGGCTGAGCCGGTGCCGGGCACGTCCTCAGGGGGAGGGGGTGGATGGCTCGGGGGAGGGATGTGCGGGCGGATGGGCGGTATCTATCGTCGGATCACATGATCACAAGGAACGTGGTGTTTCCGTGTGCGGCCGCGGTTCTGGCGTTGGTGGTGGGGCCGGTCGGGGTGGCGGGAGCGGGGGAGGCGGCCGGGGGTGACCGGCTTCGGGGGGTGGTGGAGCGGCTCGCCGGGCCTGGCGGGGCTCCGGGGGCGCTCGTGCGGGTCGACGGGTGGGACGGGCGGCGGGTGGTCACCGGGGGTGTCGCCGACGTTCGGACGGGGGCGCCGGTGGATCCGCGGAGCCGCTTCCGGATCGGCAGCCTGACGAAGCCGTTCGTCGCGACCGTGGTGCTCCAGCTCGCCGGGGAAGGGCGGGTCGAGCTGGACGCTCCGGTGGAGCGGTACCTGCCCGGGGTGGTGCGCGGCGCCGACAACGACGGGCGGGAGATCACCGTACGGCAGCTGCTCCAGCACACCAGCGGGCTGCCGGACGTGCTGAAGCACCTGCCCCCGCTGGACATCGTCAGGGACCCCCTCCGGCACTGGGAGGCGCGGGAACTGGTGGACATCGCCCTGCCGCATCCCCGGAACTTCGCCCCGGGCAAGGGGTGGGGCTACTCCAGCACCAACTACCTGCTGGCCGGGATGATCATCGACAGGGTGGCGCGGGGCTCGTACGGGGACGAGATCGAGCGGCGGGTGATCGTTCCGCTGGGGCTGGAGGACACCTTCGTGCCCAGCGACGAGCCCGACATCCCCGGCCCGCACCCGCGCGGGTACGTCCGGCCGGAGTCGGAGCTGGTCGACATCACCCGGCTCAACCCGACCGTCGGCGGCGCCGCAGGCGGGATGATCTCCAGCGCCTCGGACGTCGACCGCTTCCTGAAGGCGCTGCTGGACGGCCGCCTGCTGAAGCGCGCGCAGATGCGGGAGATGCTGGACGGCCACCCCACGGGACGGGCCTCGGGATCCGCGTACGGCCTCGGGCTCGAGTGGCTCCCCGCCAAGGGGCCCGGCTGCCCGGGCGGTTACTGGGGCCACAACGGCGACATGCTCGGCTTCAGCGTCACCGCGGGGGCCACCAGGGACGGCAGGCAGGCCACCGCCATGGTGAACCTCAACCCGGGCGGCGGGCCGGTCCTGGACGCCGCCATGAAGGACGCCGTCCCCGCGGTCCTCTGCGGCGGCTAGTCCAGGTAGCGGCGGTTCACGCGGATCAGCGGGGTGCGGTCGCGGGTCGCGTAGTCGGCGGTCAGGACCTCGGCGACGAAGAGGGTGTGGTCGCCGGCCTCGACGCGCTGCCGGGTCTCGCATTCGAGGGCCGCGACGCCCTTCTCCGGGATCAGGGCGCCGGACGCCTCGCCCCGGTGGTGCGGCTCGCCTCCCAGGAGGATCCGGGCGCCGGGACGGCCCTCGGCGGCGAAGCGGCCGGCGAGGGCGCGCTGCGGGGCGCTGAGGACGGTCGCCGCCCAGCGGTCCTGGCGGGTCAGGACCTCGGCCAGGTAGGACGAGGACGCGATGCCCGCCAGGACCATCGGCGGCTCCTGGGAGACCGACATGAACGCGGTGACCGTGGTGCCGAGGTCGTCGCGGCCGTCGCGGACGGTCAGCGCGACGACGCCGGTGGCGAAGCCGGCGATCGCCTCGGTGAAGTCGCCCGGCGTCAGCGGATGTCCCATGACCCCGGCAGGGTGAGCGGGCCGGCGGCGGGCAGGCCGAGGCGGGCGGCGAGGCCGCCGAGGGAGCCCCAGGCGTCGAAGCGGGCGGACGCGGCGGTGCGGTCGTCGCTGGACTCCGGCGGGCGCAGCCGCTCCAGCGGCGAGGTGTGCGGGAACGTGCGGACCGGGGCGTCGGCGGCGAGGCCGCCGCGCTTGCGGGCCAGCTCGAAGGCCAGGTCGAGGCCGCCGAGCTCGTCGACGAGGCCGTTGGCGTGGGCGTCGGCACCGGTCCAGACGCGGCCGCGGGCGAGTTCGTGGATCCGCTCCCGCGACAGGCCGCGGCCCTCGGCGGCCTTGGCGGTGAACTCGTCGTAGATGCGGTCGAGGGAGGCGTTGACGCGCTCCCACTCGGACTCGCTGAACTCCTTGGTGGCGCTGAACATCCGGGAGTGCTCGCCCGCGGCGACGCTGCCCATGCCGATGCCGACGCGCTCGAGCAGGTCGTTCACGACGGCCTTGCCGACCACGACGCCGATCGAGCCGGTGAGCGTGCCGGGCTGGGCGACGATGGTGTCGGCGGCCATCGCGACGTAGTAGCCGCCGGACGCGGCCACGTTCCCCATCGAGACGATCACCGGCTTGCCGGCCTCGCGGGCCAGCACGACCTCGCGCCAGATCGAGTCGGACGCGACGGCGGAGCCGCCGGGGCTGTTGACGCGGAAGACGATCGCCTTGACGGAGTCGTCCCGTACGGCGGCGCGGATGGCGGCGCCGATGGTGTCGGAGCCCATCGCGGGGCCCTGGCTGGGCAGCGGGCCGCCGCGGCCGCTGCGGCCGAGCCGGATGGGGCCCTGGCCGTTGATCAGGGCGACGGCGTCCTGCCGGCCCGGGGACGGCAGCCGGCGGGCCAGGCCGTGGGTGCGGTTGTAGCGGGCGACGAAGCGCAGCTGCGCGTCGGGCCCGGCCTCCTTGCGGACGTCGGCGTACACCTCGTCGCGGTACGCGAGCCTGTCGACCAGCCCTGCCTCCAGGGCCTCGTCGGCCAGCAGCGGGCCGCGGTCGATGAGCTCCCGGACGCGCTCCTCGGGCAGGCCGCGGGCCGCGGCGATGGCGGCGGTGATCTGCTCGCCGTACGAGGCCACCAGCCGCCGCGACGACTCCTCGTGCTCGGGCGTGTAGGCCTTCTCCATGAAGGTGTTGGCCATCGTCTTGTACTCGTGCCGCTTGGCGAACTGCGGCCGCACGCCCGCCTTCTCGAACGCCCCGGCGAGGAACGGCTCCTCCAGCGCGACGCCGGTGAGGCCCACGTCCCCGGACGGCTGGAGGTAGATCCGGTCGAACGCGGTGGCGAGGTAGTAGGGGACGGTGCCCCGGCCGGACTCGCTGAACGTCTCGGCCCACGCGACGGTGAGCTTGCCCGCCTCGCGGACGGCCTGGACGGCGTCGCGGACCTCCTGGGTGAGCGCGACCCCGATGCCGCCGCTCACCTTGACGACGAGCGCCTTCACCCGGGGGTCGGTACGGGCCTTGCGGAGCCCGTCCAGGACGTCGCGGAGCGTGACGCGGCGCATGGCCAGGAAGGCCGACACCGGGTCGGAGGGGGCGGTCTCGACGATCCCCTCGGTGAGGTCGAGCTCCAGGATCAGCGGCGCGGTGCGCCGGTCGCGGGCCTGCTTGATGACGTTGACGACTGCTCCGGGGTCCACCATGGCCCCAGCCTATGTGCTCAGCGCGCGAACGCCCGGTTGGGCACGACCGCCGCGGACGCCTGGGCGACTGGCCGCCCCCGCGCGTCGGTGATCACCGCGTTGGAGACCATCCGGGTGCGGCCGGGGTGCACGCAGGTGCCGGTGACGGTGTACGCCTCGCCCGCCTGGACGCCGCGCAGGTAGTCGATGTTGAGGCTGAGGGTGAGCATCGGCATGAAGACGTCGCCGGTGCTGGATCCGGCCAGGCACACCGCGTTGTCGAGGATCATCGCGATGTAGCCGCCGTGCACCGTTCCGCCGGGGTTGGTGAGGCGCTCGGCGGGCCGCCAGTCGATCTCGACCCGGCCCGGCTCGGCCGTGCGGATCCGCTGGCCGATGTGGGTGTTGATATCGGAGATCTCCGGGAACCGGCCGTCGCCCATGGCCTGGATGAGCTCGGCCCCCGTCAGCGTGTTCCACAGATCGGCGGTGTCGACGCTCAACTCTCGTTTCCCCTCTGGTCAGGCCGTTTCCGCACCGAATCGTATTCGCCTCCCGGGGGCCGCGGCACTGTGCCGTTCATCACCGGGCCTCGGGGGAGGGGTTAGGGTGCCGTCCATGGGAGGCGACGGGGACGGCTTCGCGCGATGCGCCCAGGGCCATACGCACTGGGGACGGTTCGGCGCGTCGGGGCTGCTGCCGTACCACCGCGGCGCGGACGGCGTCGTGCGGGTGCTGCTCCAGCAGCGCGCCTGGTGGGGCATCGGCGGCGGCACGTGGGGGATGTTCGGCGGCGCGCTGCACAGCCACGAGGACCCGGTGTCCGGCGCCCTCCGCGAGACCGCCGAGGAGTGCACGCTCGACCCCGCGAGCGTGACCGTGCACGGCACCCGGATCGAGGACCACGGCGGCTGGAACTTCGTCTCCGTGATCGGGTCGGTGCCCGAGACCGCCAGGGTGCGGCCCGCGTCCCGGGAGACCAGCAAGGCCGCGTGGGTCGAGCTCGACGAGGTCACCGGCAAGCGCCTGTTCGAGCCGTTCGCCCGGTCGTGGCCGCTGCTGCGGGAGGGGCTGAAGCGGCTGGTCCTGATCGTGGACGCCGCGAACGTGGTGGGCGCCCGCGCCGACGGCTGGTGGAAGGACCGCGCCGGGGCCAACGCCCGCCTGCGCGACGACCTGGCCGTCCTGGAGAAGGGCGTCTCGGGGCTGCCCAAGGAGTCGTTCCCGTTCGACAGCTACTTCCCGGAGGTCGTGCTCGTCGTGGAGGGCGAGGCGCGTCGGGTGGCGGACGAGCCCGCGAACGGCGTGCGCGTCGTGGCGGCCCCGCACAGCGGCGACGACCGGATCGTGGAGCTGGTGAGCGAGCCCGACCCGGACGCGCTCCGGCTCGTCGTCACCGCGGACCGGGAGCTGCGGGCGCGCTGCGAGGCCGCGGGCGCGCACGTCGCCGGCCCCCGCTGGCTCCTCGGCTGTCTCTAACGGGCTGCCTCTAGCGGGCCTCCGGCGCCGCCGGGCCGCGGCTCAGGACGCCTCCACGACCTGGTGCCCGGCCTCCTTGAGCGCCGCCGTGGCGGCCGGCACCCGGTGCTCCGGCACGAGCACCAGGTCGGCGTGGTACGTCGAGGCGACGAAGACCGGCACGCCGGCGTCGGCGAGCGGGCCCACGAGCGCGGCCAGCATCCCGGTCGCCGACGGGTCGTGCGCGGTCTCGCCGTAGTAGCCGACCCAGCGCTCGGCCTCCACGAACGGCGGCACCTCGCGGACCAGGGTCAGCCCCTCCGGCGCGCGGATCATCGCGATCCACTCGTCGTCGTCCGGGAACGTCGCGTTCGGCAGGTGCTCGACGACGAACACCGACGGGACGATGCGCAGGCGCTGGGAAGTCATGCCCCGCAGCCTAATCGGGGACGCCGGCGCTCCTCTCGGGGGTGAGGAACACCGCGCCCAGCGGCGGCACCCGCATGACCGCGGAGGCGGGCATGGCGTGGCACGGCTCGTTCACCGCCTCGATCCGGCCCATGTTGCCGACCCCGCTGCCGCCGTAGTCGTAGGCGTCGGTGTTGAGGACCTCCCGCCACGGGCCCGAGTGGGGCAGCCCCAGCCGGTAGTCCTCGTGCGGGCCGCCGGAGAAGTTCACGACGCAGGCCATGACGGGCGCCGGCGCGCCGTCCGACGCGGGCGTCCCGTACCGCAGGTAGGACAGCGTGTTGCCGCCCGCGTCGTTGCCGTCGATCCAGCGGTAGCCCTCGGGGGCGCTGTCGAGCGTCCACAGCGCGGGCTCGGACCGGTAGAAGGCGTTCAGGTCGCGGACGAGCCGCTGGATCCCGAGGTGGTCGGCGCCCTCGGCGGCGTTCTCCAGCAGCCACCAGTCGAGCGGCCGCTCCTCGGCCCACTCGGCGCCCTGCCCGAACTCGCCGCCCATGAACAGCAGCTGCTTGCCGGGATGCGACCACATGTACGCCAGCAGCGCCCGCAGGCCCGCGAACTTCTGCCACGTGTCGCCCGGCATCTTCGACAGCAGCGAGCCCTTCCCGTGCACGACCTCGTCGTGCGACAGCGGCAGGACGTAGTTCTCCGAGAACGCGTACACCAGCGAGAACGTGATCTCGTTGTGGTGGTAGTGCCGGAACACCGGCTCGTGCCGGAGGTACTCCAGCGTGTCGTTCATCCAGCCCATGTTCCACTTGAAGCCGAACCCGAGCCCGCCGAGGTGGGTGGGCCGGGAGACGCCGGGCCACGCCGTCGACTCCTCGGCGACCGTCATGATGCCGGGGTTGCGCTTGTACGCGGTCGCGTTCATCTCCTGGAGGAACGAGATGGCCTCCAGGTTCTCCCGGCCGCCGTACACGTTGGGCGTCCAGCCGCCGTGCTCGCGCGAGTAGTCGAGGTAGAGCATCGAGGCCACGGCGTCCACGCGCAGCCCGTCGATGTGGAACTCCTCCAGCCAGTAGCAGGCGTTCGCGACGAGGAAGTTGCGCACCTCGGCACGGCCGAAGTTGAACACGAGCGTGCCCCAGTCGGGGTGCTCGCCGCGCGCCGGGTCGTCGTGCTCGTACAGGGCCGTGCCGTCGAAGCGCGCCAGCGCCCACTCGTCCTTGGGGAAGTGGGCCGGCACCCAGTCGACCAGCACGCCGATGCCCGCCTGGTGCAGCCGGTCCACCAGGTGCCGGAAGTCGTCGGGGTCCCCGAACCGCGAGGAGGGCGCGTAGTAGGAGGTGACCTGGTAGCCCCAGGACGGCCCGTACGGGTGCTCGGCGACCGGCAGGAACTGCACGTGCGTGAACCCCATGTCGGCCACGTACCGGGTGAGCTCCTCGGCCAGCTCGCGGTAGCCGAGGCCGGGCCGCCACGAGCCGAGGTGCACCTCGTACACGCTCATCGGCTCGTTCAGCCAGGAGCGCTCCTTGCGGCGGTCCATCCACTCGCCGTCGGCCCACTCGTACGCGGAGGTGAACACCCGCGACCCGGTCGCCGGCGGGGTCTCGGTGTACGCCGCCATCGGGTCTGCCTTGATCCGCCACTGCCCGTCGGCGCCGAGGATCTCGAACTTGTAGACGTCGCCGTCGCCGATGCCGGGGACGAACAGCTCCCAGACGCCCGTCGAGCCGAGCGAACGCATCGGGTGCGCGCGGCCGTCCCAGTGGTTGAAGTCGCCCACGACCCGGACGCCGCGCGCGGTCGGCGCCCACACCGCGAACCCGGTGCCGGTCACCGGGCCGAACGCCGAGGCGTACGTGCGCACGCGCGCGCCCAGCGCCCGCCACAGCTCCTCGTGCCGGCCCTCGCTGATCAGGTGCAGGTCCAGCTCGCCGAGGGTGGGCAGGTGCCGGTACGGGTCGTCCTGGATCAGCTCGACGCCGTTGCCGTACGCCACCGCGAGCCGGTAGTCGGGGACGGCGAGCGGCGCGTCCTTCTCGCCGCCGCCCGACAGGGACGCGTCGGGCGGCAGCGTCCCGGCGAACAGCCCCTCATGGAAGTGGCGGAGCCTGTGCCGGTCGCCGTTCGGCAGCACGACCTCGACGGTCTCGGCCAGCGGCCGCAGCGCGCGGACGGTCACCCCGTCGCGCCCCGGATGAGCGCCGAGAACGCCGTGCGGATCGTGGTGGTCGCCCCCGACCAGCTTGTCGATCTCCTCGCGCGTCACCCGTGCCATGAGACCACGGCCTCCTCGTTTCCCTGGGTTCCCTGGGTCCGGTACGCAGTTAGGGATGCCCTCGGAACGGCATAACTCACCTCTGCGGCGGCTCCGAAGCGCTTTGCCCGCCGGCGGGGCGCGAGCGCCACCGGCCGACCGTGCGCAGGGTGCGGTCGGCCATGCCGTACAGCGCCCGGTTGCCCAGGATCAGGTCGCGGCCGCGCGCCACCGGGGCGTGCCGCAGCCAGTGCGCGGCGCCCGCCGGCGAGCGGCGGCGGACGACGCCCTCGGCCACCTCGATCGAGTGCGTCCGCAGCTCCTGCTTGTAGCGCCAGCCGACGGCCGGGCCCATGTCGATGTGCCGCACGCCGAGCGCCGCCGCCTCCTCCGCCATGTGCAGGTGGAGGATGAGCCCGGGGGAGAACTTCGCGAACTCCGGGTCGTACACCGGGAACCACGTGACGAGCGTGTGGTCGCTGCGCAGCCCGAAGTGCCCCGCGACCGGGACGCCGTCCGCGTACAGCATGGACAGCACGCCGGCGAAGCCGTCGTCGTGGGTGCCGTGCAGGCGGCCGACCAGGTCGACCACCCACGGCTTCGCGAAGCGGTCGGCGCGGCCCATCGCGCGGTACTGGTCGGACTTCCACTTCCGGACGAGCGCCAGCGACGCGTCGTCGCGCACGTCGAACGCGAACGTCACCTCGCCCGCCTGCCGGCCCATCTTGCGCTCCTTGTAGCGCGTCTGCTTCTCGACCTTGGAGCCCTTCGCGCGCAGCGCCTCGCTGAACGCGGCGAACCCGCCGCTCAGGTCCATGACCGCCGAGTCGAGCCGCTTGGCCGCGTACGGGTCGAACCACGGCTGGCCGGGGACGAGCGTCCCGAACGCGAACGCCGACAGCCCGCACGAGCGCAGCAGCTCGCGCGCGTCCAGCTCCAGGCCGGGCGCGTGGACGAGCCCCTGCCCGAGCGACAGCCAGCCGCCGATCGCGCCCGCGGACGCGCGGCCGTGCAGCTCGTACGGGAGGAAGCCGGTGATCCGCCCGCTTCCCTCGCGCAGCACCGCGACGCGGGCGCCGGCGATGACCTGGTCGACCGCGATCGCGTACCCCGCCGACATGAACGGGTTGGCGAGCCCCGGGTCCGCGTCCTGCATCGCCCGCCACGCCGCCAGCTCGGCCGCGCCGAGGTCGCGGGGCCGGGTCACCTCCACGCGCATCGCCACTCCCTGCCTCTCTCGGGCCTCTCCCGGGCCTCTCCCGGCCGTCGGCTACTTCGCGTACGTGAACGGGAGCCGGGTGATGCCGTTGTCGAACGACGACAGCAGGTACTCGGGCGCGCCCGACGCGCGCAGCCCGGGCAGCCGCCCGTACAGCTCGCGGAACATGATCTTCAGCTCCATCCGGGCCAGGTTCGCGCCCAGGCACAGGTGCGGGCCCGGACCGCCGAAGCCGACGTGCGGGTTCGGCGAGCGGGTGATGTCGAAGCGGTCCGGGTCGGCGAACACCTCCGGGTCGCGGTTGGCGGCCAGGTAGTAGAGCACGACCTTGTCACCGGCCTGGAACGGGTGCCCGCCCAGTTCATGGTCCTCCTTCAGCGTGCGCCGGAACTGGATGATCGGGGACGCGAACCGGATGATCTCCTCGATCGCCCCGCCGATCCGGGCGTCGTAGTCGGCCAGCAGCAGCTCGCGCTGCTCCGGGTGGTCGGTGAGCAGCCGCAGCCCGTGCGACAGCGCGTTCCGCGTGGTCTCGTTGCCGGCCACGAGCAGCAGGTCGAAGAACGACCCCAGCTCCTTCACCGACAGCCGCTCGCCGTCGGGGTTGGCGTTGACCAGCGCGGACACCAGATCGTTCGCCGGGTTCTCGCGGCGGGCGCGGCCCAGCCGGGCGACCAGCCGGTGCAGGTCGGCGATCGCCCGGAGGTTGCCGTACAGCAGCCGCAGCGTACGCGGGCTGGCCAGCGAGCCGCGCACCCCCGAGTACTCGGTCATCGCGTCGATCCGCGACAGCACGTACGGGCGGGCCCGCTCCGGGACGCCCATCATCGAGCAGATCACGGTGATCGGCAGCCGGGCCGCGACCTGCTCGACGAAGTCGTCCGGGCCCGCCGCGACCACGTCGTCCACGATCCGCGCCGCGGTCTCCTCGATGTCCGCCTCGATCTTGGCGAGCATCTTCGGGCTGAACGCGCGGGACACGATCCGCCGCAGCCGGGCGTGCCGGGGGTCGTCCATGTTGACCATCGGGGTGCCGAGGATCTTCGCCAGCCACGGCGGCGGCTCCGGCGAGGTCGCGGCCGGCTCGCTGGAGAAGACCTTCGCGTTGCGGCTGGCGGCGACCACGTCCGCGTGCCGGACCAGCGCGTGGAAGCCCTTCCCGGCGCGGACGAGCGGCACCCGCGGCTCGGCGAAGTACACGGGCCGGCCCAGCTCGCGCAGCCGCGCGAAGTCGGCCAGCCGCTCCTCCGGCGGCCGGTCCCAGAACGCCATGCCCACCAGGTCGATCCCCGCCGGAGCGGACGGTGCCGCGGCCGCCCCGGCCCTGTTCGCGCGCTCGCCCCCGGCCACCCGCTCGTTCCCGGCCACCTTCTCGTCCCCGGCCACCTGCTCGTCCCCGTTCATCTGGCCACCCACCTGACCTCGTACGGGCCGAGTTCGAGCGGCTTGCCGTCGATCCGCGGCCGCACCGGCCGCGCCGAGCCGTTCACCACGACCATCTGCCGCGCCTGCGCCAGCACCCGGACGGCCGGATCGGACGCCTTCACGTCCGCGAGCTCCGTGCCGGGCGGGAACCAGCGGTCGAAGTTCTGCAGCATGGCCAGCGTCGGCGTCGCGCCGCCGCCCGCCCGCGGGCCCGACCACAGGCAGCCGGGGCAGTCGGTGGCGGTCGTGGTCTGCGGGCTCCAGTAGAAGGCGCTGGCGGCGCCGCCGCGGACGAACTCCATCATCGCGGCCGTGTGCACCGCGCCCCTCCGCTCGTCCGTCCAGTCGGACGGGACCGGCTCGACGTACCACTCGGCCCACCACACCGGCAGGTCCGGCTCCAGCGCCCGCAGCCACCGCGTGACGTCGGAGAACTTGGTCAGCGCCTGGAAGTCGTTCAGCTTGATCTCGCGCTGGACGGGCTGGCTGTGCCCGTCGACGACGATGAAGTCGGCGCCCTTCTTGTGCTTCGACCAGTACTTGATGGCGTCCAGGTTGCGCTGGTCCATGGAGCCCCACGAGCCCTTCAGTTCGGCGGGCGGGCCGTGCCTCCAGTTCGGCGCGTTGCTGTTCATCACCATGTACGGGCCGCCGACGCGGATGTCCCCGTCGACCTTTTTCAGTGCGTCGTAGACCCGGTTGTAGAGGTCGGTGTAGCCCTGGTGGTCCCAGCGGTTCGCGCGCGGATTCCAGAAGCCTTTGAACTCGTTCCATACGGTGTAGTACTTGACCTTCGGGTAGCGCTTCGCGACCTCGGCGGCCATCGCGGCGAACGCGTCGAAGTGCTCCGGCTCGACGGCGCGTTCGAGCTTGCTCCAGTCCGTCCTGCCGGCCGGCCCGCCCTTCATCCAGTCGGGCGCGCAGCACAGCGTGATCACCGGGGTGCCGCCGGTCCGCTCGATCGTCGCCATCCGGCGGTCGAGCGAGGCCCAGTCGTACTCGCCGGGCCGCGGCTGCGGGTTGTCGACGCCCCAGCCCATGATCGGCGTGACCTGGGGGACCGGGTTCCCGGACAGGTCGGCGAGCGCCCGCGCCGGTCCGCGCTCGACGTCCACCGAGTTCTGCGTGTGCGTGAACCCCCAGGCGGGCCACCCGGCGGGCGCGCCCGCGCCGACGCGGGTGGCCGGCGCGGCGGGCCGTTCCACCGCGGGGTCCCCGCCCCCGAACGGACGCCAGCCGGTCAGCGCCACCACGGCCGTGGCGGCGAGCACCCCGGCCAGCGCGGCGAACAGCGCGACGAGGAAGAGGGGCCGCCGGACCGGGCGGCCGTGCCGTCCCTGCCGGTTGCGGAACAGCGCCGTGCCTTCGGCGCGGTCCCGTGATCGGACGTCCACATGGCCCTCCTGAAAAGGGGCGGGCGGGGATGCCGGACGGACGATCCGGCATATCCCTTAGAACGCTCGGAACGGGGGACGGGTTCGCCTTCCCGGGCCGTGTTCTCGACATATCTGCCTTACCTCCCGCCTTAGGGAGGAGGCAACCCTCATCAGGCCGATCCGGCCTCGCCGAATTTCCGATCAAGAAAGACGATCAAGAAATGTCCCGTCGAATTCCGGACCCGGCGGGTGTCTCTCCTGTATCACTCCGGCGCCAGGGATCACTTGCGTCCGGGTGGCCTCGACCGCACATCCAGGTGACACCTCTCACGGGTCGCCGCCGCCGCGGCGGGCCTGGTCGGCCAGCAGCGCGCGCAGCCCCGCGGAGTCGTCCGCCGCGACCGTCATCGCGTACCCCGCCTGGAGTTGCGCGTCGGTGAGGTCGCCGCTGCGCGTCGCGTACCACCGGCCGGCGTCGCTGCGCCACACCAGCCAGCCCGGGTACTCCCTCTCGATGGCCGTCTTCTGTTCCTCGAAGTCGCCCATCAAGGTCGTCCTTTCCCCGAGGCGGCTCTTCTGTATACAAAAGTCTTACCGAGGCTGAGAGGTGTCAAGCTGTCCGTAAGCGGACCGTCCCCCTGGAGATAGCGAACGGAGGCACGCGCGGGGACGGCCACGAGGCGAGAGCCGGGGACGAGAGAAGGTGATGCCCGGTGCCGGACCGCCCGGCCTACCTCCGTATTGCCGAGCTGCTGCGGGCCCGGATCAGGGACGGCCGCTACCCCCAGGGCGCGCGGCTGCCCACGATGACGGAACTGCGCGCCGAGCACGGGGTGTCGGAGATCGTCGTACGCCAGGCGATCGCGCTGCTGCGCGGCGAGGGACTCGTGGAGACCCGGCGCGGCGGCGGCACGGTCGTCAAGGTCGCGCCCCCGGTCCGCCGGGTCGCGATGGACCGCTACCGCACCGTGTCGCGGCCGATGGCCGTCCCCGCCACCACGTTCACCCACGACCGGGGCATCTCCTGGGACGAGTACCGCCTCGACCGGGAGTTCACCCGCACCCGCGCCGACCACGACCTCGCCGCGCTGCTGGAGGTCCCGCAGGGCACCGAGGTGCTGCGCCGCCGCTTCGTCTTCCACGCCCGCGGCGAGCCGCAGCAGATCTCCGTGAACTACCTGCCCTGGGAGGTGGTCGGCGGCACCCCCGTCGCCGACCCCGCCAACGAGCCGTGGCCCGGCGGCACCCTCGCCCAGCTCCGCTTCCTCGGCCACCCGCCGACCCGCGTGGAGGAGTCCGTCGGCTCCCGCATGCCGACCCCGGAGGAGGCCGAGACGCTCCGCATGAGCGGCGGCGTCCCGGTCCTCACCATCACCCGCCGGCTGCTCTCCGGCCCCCGCGTCCTGGAGGTCTGCCGCGACATCGTCATCCCCGCCGACCGGGTGATCCTGGACTACGGGCTCGACCTGTGATCAGTCGCGGTAGAGCCAGTCGTCGCCCTCCTCGTCGTGGCGGGGGAGGGGGAGGTCGCGGCGGGTGGTGGCCGCGCCCTGGGCCGGGGGACGCCGGGGGACGTCCGCCAGGGTCAGCGGAGCGGGCGGGCGCCGCGGGCGGTGCAGCAGGCCGGCGGCGGCCACGGCGAGGCTGAGGGCCAGGACGGCGAGCAGGCCCGTCCCGGGCGACCAGGCGCCGAGCATCAGCATGACCTGGGCCGTTCCGGCGACCGTAACGATGCTCGCGGCGGCCGCGACCACCAGCCGGCCGACCGGGTCGAGCCCGCGCACGAGCGTCCAGAACGCCGCGCCCGGCACGGCGAACAGCAGCAGCATCAGCGCGACCGTCACTGGATGATCACGAACCTCTCCACGATCACCGCGACCACGCTGACGAACAGCGGGATCGCCAGGACGGTCAGCGGGCGCAGGCCGCTCAGCCGGTCCGGCGGGAGCCGCAGCCGGCGCAGCTCGCGGGCCAGCAGCACGCCCAGCAGGACGGGCAGGTAGATCAGGCCGGCGGGGGTCCACGGCGAGGAGCGCAGGCCGAGGCCGCCGGGCGGCGGGACCTGCGGCACGGGCTCGGGCGGCGGCGACTTCAGCCGGTAGACGGCCGCGTCGCGGTTCGCGGAGACCGTCCTGATCTCGGGGTGCGCCGCCATCGCGCGGCGCAGCCTGGCGCCGTAGTCGGGGGCCAGGCCGGCGGTGAGGACCTGGAAGTCCTCGTGGCTGCGGGTCGTCACGAAGAAGCCGCCGGGGCCCTGCTCCTTCATCCGCTGGACGATCTGCCGCACGTCGGCCGGGTCGTTGCGGTTCGCGATCACGGGCGTGTACGTGAACCGCTCCCAGCTCCGGTACGACCACGGCATCACCGGGGTGCCGCCGGTCAGGTTCGGGTCCTCCGCGCTCAGCCACACCACGCCGACCGCGCCCTTGTGCTCGCGCAGCATGGTGTCGTACGCCTTCACGTCGCTCGGGCGGACCTGCTCGTACCGCTCGTTGCCGTACCGGACCGACAGGAAGCCCCCGGCGAGCAGCAGGCCGAAGACGGACGCGGCGGCGACGGCGGGCCAGTGCCGGCGGGTGCCGGTGCGCAGCCGGCCGAGCCGCAGCCGCACCTTCGGGTCGCGGACGGCCGGCGCGTCGAACGGCGCCGGGAAGAACAGGTACGCGATCAGCAGGCAGGCCGCCGGCAGCATGAAGAAGTAGATCCGCAGCGCGATCTCGCCGCCGTAGTTCTGCAGCCCGAACGAGGAGAACGGCACCAGCATCAGCACCAGCGCCACCCGGTCGTCGATCCCGCGGGCGCGGCGGCGCAGCAGTCCCGACATCGCCAGCCCGGCGACGGTCACGGCGATCAGGATGCGCAGCAGCTGGATGTCCTGGGTGGCCCCGGCCGCCTCGCCGATCCGCCCGCCGGTGCTCTGCTGGACGTTCTGGAAGATGTTGCCGATGCTGCCGAAGATCTCGCCCTTGCGGCCGGCCCAGTAGCCGACGGTCATGAAGCTGACCCACGCCGCGTACACGACGCCGGCGATGAACGGCAGGCCGCGCAGGTTGCAGCGGCGCACCAGGACGAGCCCGGCGCAGGCGGCCGTCATCAGGAACGGGGTGAGCTGGTGCGCGGCGGTCCCGGCCAGCAGCAGGAGGAACAGCAGGACGAGGAGGATCGAGCGCTCGCGGACCGGTACGGGCGGCGCGGGCAGCTCGCCGGGGTCCTTGGCGGCGAAGATCCAGTCGTAGAGCCGCCAGAGGCCGCCGCGGCGCTCCCTGGTGGCGGCGGTACGCCGCTTTCCGGACCGCTGCCGCGTCTCGTCGTGGTGGCGGAACCAGTTGACCAGGATCGCCACGAAGAACAGGTAGAGCAGGTACGCGAACGCCTGCGGCGACAGGTAGTCCTGGCCGACCCAGTTGGCCGCGATGAACAGCCACGCGGCCAGCCACTTGGCCCGCCACGTCGCCCGCAGCACCCGCAGGATCAGCACGTACGGGAGCAGGTAGAGCAGGTTCGTGACCGTCGGCGCCCAGCGCAGCACCGGCTCGATGTCCTTCTGGCCGGCCGCCTCCATCAGGAACCCGATGAACGCGAAGAACCCGGGCGTGCTGAACCGCGCGTCCAGCTCCCAGCTGACGGTCCCGTTCCGGGTGATGTACTCGATGAACCCGGCGGTCTGCCAGGCCGTCGGGAAGCGCGCGATCGGCTCCAGCGCGAGCGTGACCCCGTGCAGCGCCAGGATGAGCATGGCGATCTGGAGCGCGAGCAGCATCCGGTGCGGGCGGGGCAGCGCCAGCGTGACCATGAACGTCAGCACCAGCACGGCCGCGCCCAGCAGCGTGGCCACCGGCAGCACGCCGATCAGGCCGTAGCCGTCCAGGGCCTCCAGGTCGACGCCGCTCAGCGGCACCCAGAACAGCGCCAGGCCGGCCGCCAGCGCGGCGGCGATGCCGATCAGCACCGCGCGCGGGGTGACCGGCAGGGACGGGGGAGCGGTGCTCGCCTCGCCCTCCGGCTGCTGTGCCGCGCGAACCGTCACGTTCAAGAGATAACCCGCCCTCCGGCCGCCGGGGAAGGCTCGACGCGGGTGGCCCGCAGCAGTCCAGGGAGTACGGTGGCCGCGACGATGGTGTTCACGCCGACGATCGCCAGGCCGATGGTGGCCAGCCGGTCCGGCTGCACCACGATCAGGACCAGCGCGAGGACCCCGGCGAACCGGACGCCCTGCAGCAGCGCGATCAGCCGGGTGCGGTTCTCGACCCGCAGCACCCCGACGTACAGCTCGATCAGCGCCTTGGGCAGCACCGCCAGCGCCAGCACCTGGAGCAGCGGCGCGCCGCGGTCGGCGTACTCGTGGCCGAAGAACTCCAGCGCGAACGGTGCCGCGACCACGACCAGCAGCACGGCGGGCGTCATCAGCGTCAGCGTGCGGCGCAGCGCCGCGCGGGTGGACTCGGCGAGCCTCGCCCGGTCGAACGAGCCCTCGACGGTGAGCGACATCGACAGGGTGAGCGCCAGCAGGTCGAGCATCATGCCGAGCGCCCACGCCATCTGGAAGTAGGCGTTGGTGGTGGAGCTGATGTGCGCGGCGACGACGACCGGGATGAGGCTGATGGAGGCGTACTGGAACGCGCCGCCGAGGTACGCGCCGCCCACGTACCGGGCGATGTCGCGGTGGGTGGGCCGCTCGCCGCGGCCGTAGTTGGCGCGGCTGTGCCGGGGGATCAGCCGCCCGAAGAGGAACGCGCTGACCGGGACCAGCATGACCATCGCCGGGACGAACCACGACAGCGCGACCCCGTCGCCCGGGTACGCGCCCGCCAGCACCACCAGCAGGACGAGCTTGGTCCCGCCGAACAGCACGTTCACCACCGGGACCCAGCCGGCGTGCCGCAGCCCGGTGAACACGCCCTCCTGCTGGTTCCACAGGTTCCACGCCACCGCCATGGCCAGGAACCACAGCGCCGCCTTCCAGTCGCCGAGGTGCCGGAACGACTCGCCCCAGTGATCCAGCGTCAGCAGGAAGCCGAGCGCGAGCACGGCCGCGGCGGCGGCGCCGGTCGCGTAGCAGACCAGCACCAGCGACCGGGTGTGCCGGGCGGTCTGCGGCACGAACCGGATCAGCAGGAAGTTCAGCATCGTCACGCTGCCGACGAACATGATCGCCTGGATGACGGCCCAGTTGCGGCCCATGTCGTCGGGCGCGTACAGCTTCGCGCCGAGCGCCCAGTACGCCAGCCCGAGCAGCCCGGTCAGCCCGCCGTTGGCCACCAGCGCGTACGCGTTGCGGAACAGCGGGTTGGACAGCTCGCGGCGCAGCAGGCCGGGCTCGTCCGGCCGGACGGCCATGAGCTGCGGATCGGTGACGGCGGGGTCGGCGAGCGGGCGTTCCGGGAGCGGGCGGCCGGCGACGCGGCGGTCAGTCACGGGGCCTCACCCGCCGGAGCGCGTAGCGGCCGCGCCGCACGACGGCGTACCCCTTGGTGAGCGCCCGGTCCCTCGCGTAGGCCCGGCCGACGCCGCGGCCCTCGGTGACCCGGGCGAACGTGCCGAGCGGGATGCCCGCCCGGACGGTCAGCCGCGGGATCGCGTACGTGTCGCCGCCCGCGGCGGGCAGGCGGTTGGCGACCGCGCAGGCGCTCTCGTAGCCCGCCGCGCGTACCTCGCGCCGCACCCGCGCGCTGGAGTAGCCGTACGGGTACGCCATCGTCGTGACGGCCGTCCCGAGCCGGTCCTCCAGCAGGCCGCGGCTGCGCGCCAGCTCGTCGCGGAGCGGGCCGTCCCGGAGCTGGTCGAGCTGCGGGTGGCCGTGGCTGTGCGCGCCGATCTCGATGCCCGCGGCGGCGGCCTCGGCGACCTGGCCCCAGCCCATCATCGCGTCGAGCGGCCGGCCGGCGGCGTCGGCGCCCGCGTCGGCCAGCCAGCCGGTGGTGACGAAGACGGTCGCCGCGAAGCCGTGCGCGGCCAGCACGGGCAGCGCGTGCTCGTGGAAGTCGGCGTACCCGTCGTCGAACGTGATCACCACCGGGCGCGGCGCTGCCGGCGGGCGGCCGGCCGCCAGCGCCGAGAACGGCACGGGCGTGAAGCCGCCGTCCGCCAGCAGCGCCATCTGCTCGGCGAACGCGCCGGGGCGCACCGCCAGCGCCGCGGTCTCCGGCGGCGGCCGCTCGCGCACCGAGTGGTACATCAGCACGGGGATCACCGGGCCCGCCCCCTGGCGGGGCGCGCGCCGATCGCGTAGCCCCACGCCGTCCAGGCCAGGCCGACCGAGATCGCGCCCGCGCGGCCCAGCCCCGCCGGGTCGCCGCGGAGCGCGTCGCCGACGCCGCGCAGCGCGCCGCGCGGCAGCGTCCTCAGCGCGTGCGCGCGCTCGCTGGCGAGCCCGTCCTGGCTGCCGACGCTCCGGGTGACCAGCGCCTTCGACAGCCCCTCGGCGTAGCAGCGCTCGCGGAAGTACGCGAAGCGGGCGCGCTCGGGCGGGACGCGGTGCCAGATCACGGCCCGGTCGTCGTACACCAGCTCCGACTCCGGGCTGCGCTGCCGCAGCCGAATGCAGAACTCGGTCTCCTCGCAGCCCAGCGGGCGCCTGTGGAAGGACCGGCCGATGCGGCTGTCGAAGCCGCCCGCGAGCGGGAACATCTCCCGGCGGAACGAGGCGTTCCCGCCCATCAGGTTGCGGACGGGGCCGGGCCGCAGGCCGCGGTACGTGCAGCCGACCGTCCAGTCGAACTCCTCGGGGAACCACCGCGGCCGCCGCCCCGTGGACGCCGGCACCGGCTCCTTGATCATGTCGGCGGACGGGGTGGAGCCCGGCCACATCGGCAGCGTCAGCCCGCCGACTCCCGCGACGGCCGGGTCGGCGTAGTGGGCGGCGAACGCGGCGAGCCAGCCGGGGGCGGCGGCCGCGTCGTCGTCCAGGAACGCGACCGTGTCGCCGCGCGCGACCGCGACGCCGGTGTTCTTGCCGCCGGACAGGCCGCGCTCCTCGCGGTTCTCGACCACGACGGCGTCCGGCAGCGAGACCTTGAGCCGGTCGTGCAGCTCCCGGTTGTGGTCGACGACCACGACGATCTCCTCGGGCGCGTGCTCCTGCGCCCGCACGGACGCGACGGCGGCGTGCACGTCGTCCCAGCGCCGGTCGGTGTACGCGCAGATGACGACGGAGAAGCGGGGGATTCCTGTCATCGGTTCCGTCCCCTCATCCGCGCGTACGCCTTCAGGACGCGGTCGGCGTGCCTGTAGAGCCTCGGGTCGTCGAGTACGGCGCCGCGCGCCTTGTTCAGCGGCGTGGCGCGCACCCAGTGCAGGCCGGCGCCGGCGGTCGGGCGGGCCACCCGCCCCTCGGCGATGACGATCTCGCGGCCCTTGAAGCCCTCCTTGAACTCCTTGCCGCCGCGGCCCATCGCGATCTCGGTGATCCCGGCGTCCGCGCAGCCCGCGGCCAGCCGCAGGTGCCCGATCATGCCGGGGGAGTACCTGCCGAACCGGGTGTCGTACGCCGGGAACCAGCCGGCCATGACCGTCCCGTCGCGCAGCCCGAAGTGCGCCGAGACCGGCTCGTCCCCGGCCCGCAGCACGCTCAGCACCCCGAAGCCGGTCTCGTGGAAGTGCCGGACGAGGTCGACGATCCACGGCCGCGCGAACCGGTCCGTGCGGCCGGTGCGCGTGTACTGGTCGGACTTCCAGGCCATCAGCCGGGTCAGGTCGGCCGGGTCGGACGAGGAGAACTCGTACCGCACCTCGCCGACGTCGCGGCCCAGCTTGCGCTCCTTGTAGCGGATCGTCTTGTGGGTCTTGGGCGCGGCCCTGCGCATCTCCTCCTCGAACGCGGCGAACCCCGCGCCCAGGTCCATCACCGGCTCCACGCGGCGCACCTTGTGGTACGGCGCGAACGGCAGCTGCCGGGCGATCAGGTGGTCGAAGTCCCAGACGCCGAGCCCGCAGGCCCGCAGCAGGTCCCGGGCGTCCAGCCGCAGCCCGGCCGGGGCGACGATGCCCTGGAGGTCGGTGAGGCCGAACCCGACCGGGTGGCCGATCCCCAGGGGGCCGCGCTCGTGGGGGAAGAACGCGGCCACCTCGCCGCCGTCCTCGGCGACGGCCACCCGTACGGTGTCGCGGAACCGGCCGACGCCGAGGGTGAACTCCGGGGACAGGAACGGGTTGCCGAGGTCGGGGTCGGTCCGCTGCAGCTCCCGCCAGCGCGCGATCTCGGCCTCGCCGAGGTCGCCCGGGCGGACGATCGTGATCTTCACCGCGGATCTCTCCTGTGGCTCAGTTCCGGTGCGGGGTCCGGTCTCGCCCGGTCACTCGGTGCCGGTCCCGCTGAACGCGGCCGCCTGCGGCTCCAGCGGCAGCGGCCCGGCGGGCGCCTGGCCGGCGGCGGGCTCCAGCGGGCCGCGGAAGCGCAGCCGCACCATCGTCTTCAGCACCCGCCAGCCGTCCCGCCAGGTGTTGAGGTTGGACTCGCCGTGCCGGCGCTCGGTCTCGTGGCTGGCGACCTCGGCCACCCGCAGCCCGGCGCGGACCGCGTTGACGCACATCTCGGTCTCGATCTCGAAGCCGGTGGACTCCAGCCGCAGCCGCTCGACCGCGTCCCGGCGCATGGCGACGTACCCGTAGCACAGGTCCGACCAGTTCTGCCGGTAGAGGCGGTTGGCGAGGGCGGTGAGCGCGGAGTTGCCGAGCCGGCGCAGGCCGGTCAGGTCGTCGGAGCCGCCGCCGCACCCGTACCGGGTGCCCTTGACGAAGTCGAAGCCGCGCGACAGCAGCGCGAGGAACGCGTCGAACTCGGCGGGGTCCATGCTGCCGTCGGCGTCCAGCATGACGATCATCTCGCCGGTCGCGGCGGCCATCCCGGTCCGCATCGCCGTGCCCTTCCCGGTGGGCGGCTCGACGATGATCTTCGCGTCGGGGCGGATCGAGAGCACGAGCTCGACGGTGCCGTCGGTGGACTCGCCGTCGACGATGACGACCTCGTCCACGGCCGTCAGCCGCGGCATGAGCCAGCGGAGGTTGTCGGCCTCGTTCAGCGTGGGGATGACCGCGGTGACGGTCGGCCAGCGTCGGGTGGGCCGGGTCAGGTCGCGCAGGTGGGCGGGGTGCGGCGGGCGGGGGGCCGCCGCCCTCGAATTGCCGTCGACCCGCAGGAACGCGTCAGGAGTTTGCATGGGAATCCCCGTAAGTGGTGTGGCTTCTTGTCCCGTTAGATGTCGGGTCCGCCCATCATGTTTGGAGAATGTCCCAAGGCACTCCCGTATGTTGCGCAGAGTGGTCTACGTACCTGGTACCGCTCCTATGGGTAAGAGCACCGTGACGCCCAGTGTGACCGGGGATGCGGCTAATTTGAGCGTTGAAGTGATTATTGATCAATGGCCGTATCCGGACAGCGCGCCGCCGCCCCGATAAAACGATCAATAAAAGCGCTTCCCGCCAGGGCGAATTTCACTCGGCGAGACGCGCGAGGGAACGCAGCGGCACCGGCAGCCACGAGGGGCGGTTGCGCGCCTCGTACCGGATCTCGTATACGGCCTTGTCGAGTTCCAGCGCCCGGATGAGGACGGCGTTGGCGGCCGGGTCGGCGCCGCCCGCCTCCGCGTACCCGCGGCAGAACGCGTCCCGGTTGCGGTCGGCCCACGCCCGCGCCCGCAGCTCCAGCCCCATCTCCGCCTCCGGCGACAGCGTCGTGTCGCCGGCCGGCAGGAACCGCGCCGCGTACTCGAACGAGCGCAGCATCCCCGCCACGTCGCGCAGCGGATGCGCCAGCGCCCGCCGCTCCTGCGGCGTGCGGGCCGGCTCGCCCTCGAAGTCCAGCAGCACCCAGCCGGTGTCGCTGCGCATCACCTGGCCGAGGTGGAAGTCGCCGTGCACCCGCTGGAGCGGCAGGTCGGTCGCCTGCTCGGCGAGCGCGTCGAACGCCGCCGCGATCGCGTCGGCGTGCTCGGCCAGGTCCGGGACCGTACGGCTGACCTCGTCCAGCTGGCGGTGCATGCCGCGCGCCATCCCGCGGACCTCGTCGGCGGGCGCGACCGTGACGCCGAACGCCACCGCCAGATCGCGGTGCACGGCCGCGGTCGCGGCGCCGAGCCGCTCGGCCTCGGCCGCGAAGTCGCCGCCCGCGGCGCCCGCGTCCAGCACCGGATGCCCGTCCCGGCCCGGCTCGATCCCGACCGCGCCGGGCCGGCCGGTCGTGTCGAGGTAGTCGCCCGAGCCCGGGCCGCCGCCGGGGTAGCGCCCGTGCCCGTCCGGCCCCGGATCGGCCAGCCAGTCCCGGACGCTCGTGATCGCCAGCTGCCAGCCGTCGGTGGCGGTGCGCAGGTAGTCCGACAGCAGCGCCAGCGTGACCGGCTCGCCGCCGTCGCCGGTGTCCATCTCGATCCAGCCGCGCACCGCCGCGATGCTCTCGCAGCCGATCCCGGTCAGCGCCAGGTTGATCTCCAGATCGGGGTTGACCCCCGGGCACAGCCGGCGGAACAGCTTGCAGATGTAGGCGTCCCCGAAGATCAGCGAGGTGTTGCTCTGCTCGGCCGAGCCGGGCACGCCGGTCAGGCCCGGCTCGATCTCGGCGCCCGGGGCCCGGTGGAACCGCAGCGGGCCCGCCTCGGTGCCGTTCGCGATGCCCTCCAGCAGCACCCGGGTCAGCCCCGGATCGTGCGCGGCGTCGTACAGGTGCGTCCCGTCCGGCGTCTCGCCGATCTCGCTGTGCCGCAGCCGGGCGGGCAGCTCGCCGCGCCGCTCGCCCACCAGCAGCTGGTAGCGGTCCCAGTCGTCGCCCTGCCGGACGTCCACGACCAGGTGGCGCAGGCTCGCCCCGCCCGCGGCCGGGTCACCGCCCGCCAGCGGGGTGTCGGTGCCGATCGACACCTCGCCGATCGCCCGGTCCTTGCCCGCGAACCAGCGCTGCCGTGGCAGCCAGTCGGCGAGCGGCGTGGTCAAGGCGCGGTCCAGCGGCCGCATGGCGTCATCACCTCATCAGCTCGTCCCCGGCGGGTTCGGGGGGCGGCGGGAGCAGGAACCAGTAGAAGCCGTGGCCCGGCAGCGTCAGCAGGTACGGCAGCTCGCCGATCGGCGGGAAGCGCACCCCGCCCATGCACTCGATCGGCGCCGACCCCTGGAAGCGGCGCAGGTCCAGCTCGACGGGCTGCGGGAACCGGGACAGGTTGTTGACGCACAGCACGGTGTCCATGCCGCCCCAGTGGTTGGCCTCCCCGTCGCCCATCTCCCGCACGAACGCCAGCACGCTCGGGTTGGACGCGGTCAGCTCGACGTACTCGCCGACCCCGAACACCGGATGGCGCTGCCGGATCTCGATCATCTTGCGCGTCCAGTGCAGCAGCGAGCCGGGGTTGTTGCGCTGCGCCTCGACGTTGACGGCCTGGTAGCCGTAGATCGGGTCCATGATGACCGGCAGGTACAGCCGGGCCGGGTCGCACTGCGAGAACCCCGCGTTCCGGTCCGGGGTCCACTGCATCGGCGTGCGGACCGCGTCCCGGTCGCCCAGCCAGATGTTGTCGCCCATGCCGATCTCGTCGCCGTAGTACATGACCGGCGAGCCCGGCAGCGACAGCAGCAGCGCGGTGAACAGCTCCAGCTGGTTGCGGTCGTTGTCGAGCAGCGGCGCGAGCCGCCGCCGGATCCCGATGTTCGCCTTCATCCGGGGATCCTTGGCGTACTCGGTGTACATGTAGTCGCGCTCTTCGTCGGTGACCATCTCGAGCGTCAGCTCGTCGTGGTTGCGCAGGAAGATGCCCCACTGGCAGTTGTCGGGGATCTTCGGCGTCTGGCTCATGATCTCCGAGATCGGGTAGCGCTGCTCGCGCCGCACCGCCATGAAGATCCGCGGCATCACCGGGAAGTGGAACGCCATGTGGCACTCGTCGCCGCCCACGCCCGGATCGCCGAAGTACTCGACCACGTCGGCCGGCCACTGGTTGGCCTCGGCCAGCATCACCCGGTCCGGGTAGAGCCGGTCGATCTCCGCCCGCACCCGCTTCAGGTACGCGTGCGTCTCGGGCAGGTTCTCGCAGTTGGTGCCCTCGCGCTCGTACAGGTACGGCACCGCGTCCAGCCGGAACCCGTCGATGCCGAGGTCGAGCCAGAAGCGCAGCACCTCCAGCATCGCGTCCTGCACGGCCGGGTTGTCGTAGTTCAGGTCGGGCTGGTGACTGAAGAAGCGGTGCCAGTAGTACTGGCCGCGCACCGGGTCGTACGTCCAGTTGGACGTCTCGGTGTCCACGAAGATGATCCGCGCGTCGGCGTACGCCTCGTCCTCGTCCGACCAGACGTAGAAGTCGCCGAACGGCCCCTCCGGATCGCTGCGCGACGACTGGAACCACGGGTGCTGGTCGCTGGTGTGGTTCATGACCAGGTCGGCGATCACCCGGATGCCGCGGGCGTGCGCCTCCTCGATCAGCTCCACGAAGTCGCCGAGCTCCCCGAAGTCCGGCAGGATCTTGGTGAAGTCGGCGATGTCGTACCCGCCGTCCTTCAGCGGCGACTGGTAGATCGGCAGCAGCCACAGGCAGTCGATGCCCAGCCACTGCAGATGGTCCAGCTGCTGGATCAGCCCGCGCAGGTCGCCGTACCCGTCGCCGTTGGAGTCGGCGAACCCGCGCACCGACACCTCGTAGAAGACCGCCGTCTTGAACCAGTGCGGGTCGCGCGGCGTCTCCGGATCGAAGGCGTCCGGTACGGGCTCGTACGAGGTCTCGACGGCCTCGGGCGGGACCTCGGTGATCGGATCGGTGATCCGCTCCTCCGCGGGCGTCGGCACGGGTACGGCACCCGGCCCCGGCGGAGGGGGCTGGTTCGCGTCGCTCAACTCTTGTCTCTCCGCAGCGTGAGGATGTGGGCCGGCTGGACGTGGGGGTCGAGGCGGACGTAGTTGGAACGCCCCCAGTGGAAGCTGTCACCGGAGAGCTCGTCGACGACGTCGAACCCCGCGTCCTCGGGCAGGCCCAGGGCGGGCAGGTCGAGATGGACGGTCGCCTCGCGCGCCTCGAAGGGGTTGAGGTTGACGACGGCGAGCACCACGTCGTCGAACCCGCTCAGCGGAGCGTGCTCCGCCAGCCCCTCGGTCGCGTACACGGCCTCGTCGGCGTCGCGCCCCAGGCCGTGCGTCTTCGAGAAGGCGATCAGTTCCGGCTGGTCGGGATGGTGGAACCGCAGGCCGCGCAGCGTCCGCAGTGCGGGATGCGCCCGCCGCAGGCCGTTGAGTCGGGAGATGAGCGGGGCGATGCTGCGACCCTCGCGCTCGGCCTTCTCCCAGTCGCGCGGCCGGTACTGGTACTTCTCCGAATCTCGGTACTCCTCACTGCCGGGACGGACGGGAACGTTCTCGATCAGCTCGTACCCGGAGTAGACCCCCCAGGTGGGCGACAGCAGCGCGGCCAGCACGGCCCGGATCTCGAACGCGGCGCGGCCGCCGTGGACGAGGTACTCGTTGAGGATGTCGGGCGTGTTGACGAAGACGTTGGGCCGCATGTACGCCGCCGCGTGCCCGGCCAGCTCCCCGAAGTACTCCTCCAGCTCCTCGCGGGAGTTCTTCCAGGTGAAGTAGGTGTACGACTGGTGGAAGCCGATCTTGGCGAGGGTGTGCATCATCGGCGGCCGGGTGAACGCCTCCGCCAGGAAGACCACGTCCGGGTCGGTCTCGGCGATCTCGGCCAGCAGCCGCTCCCAGAACGGGACGGGCTTGGTGTGCGGGTTGTCCACCCGGAAGATCCGGACGCCGTGGTCCATCCAGTGCCGCACCACCCGCAGCACCTCGGCGTAGATCCCCTCGGGGTCGTCGTCGAAGTTGAGCGGGTAGATGTCCTGGTACTTCTTCGGCGGGTTCTCCGCGTACGCGATCGACCCGTCGGCGCGGGTGGTGAACCACTCGGGGTGCTCGGTCACCCACGGATGGTCGGGCGAGCACTGGAGCGCCAGGTCGAGCGCCACCTCCATGCCGAGGTCGCCGGCGTACGCCACGAACGCGTCGAAGTCGTCGAGGGTGCCGAGGTCGGGGTGGACCGCGTCGTGCCCGCCCTCGGGGCCGCCGATCGCCCACGGCGAGCCGGGATCGTACGGGCCGGCCTCCAGGGTGTTGTTGGGGCCCTTGCGGAACGTCCGGCCGATCGGGTGGATAGGCGGGAGGTAGACGACGTCGAACCCCATCTCGGCGATGGCGGGCAGCCGCTTCATCGCGGTGCGGAGCGTGCCGGACTGCGGGCCGCGGCGGCCCATCGGGTCGTACGAGGCGCCCTCCGAGCGCGGGAAGAACTCGTACCAGGAGCCGATCAGGGCGCGCTCGCGGTGCACCACCAGCGGGAACCACTCGGTCGTGGTGACCATCTCGCGCAGCGGGTGGCGGTGCTCCAGGTCGAGCACGTCGGGATGGCGCGCGGCCTCCATCCGCTCGGCGGCCGGGACGGTGGTGTCGCGCATCGTCGCGGCGAGCCGGACCATCGTCTGCCGGTGCACGGCCGGCTGCTTGGCGGCCGACCGCTCGAACAGCGCGGCGCCCTCGGCGAGCATCAGCTCCACGTCCTGGCCGCGCGGGATCTTGATCTCGGCGTCGTGCCGCCAGTGCGCGACCGGGTCGCCCCACGCCTCGACGCGGTAGTGCCAGAGCCCGGTCTCGGTCGGGGTCGCGGTCGTCGCCATCCGGTCCACGCCGTACGGCTCGATCTCGGTCATCCGCAGCGGCGGGCGCTTGCGGCCGTCCGGGCCGCGCAGCACCACCTCGGCGCCGAGCATCTCGTGGCCCTCGCGGAACACGGTCGCGCTCACCTGGAAGGTCTCGCCGACCACCGCCTTGGCGGGCCAGGCGCCGCAGCCCACCAGCGGCTCGACGTCCACGATGGGGATGCGGCCCAGTCGCGGCTTCCCTCGGCGTGCGGACGTCCCGGCCCTGACCTGCATGCGCCATCCCCTACCCGGTCGTGAATTCCAAAACGTCATGCCCGGGAATCGACGGCTACCGTCCTGTAGGTTGCGATAACTTTGCGCTACTGATCCAGTGCTTAACGAAGGCCCCGGTTTCCGGCCGCCGTCACGTCCGGGTATTGGTGTTCGGAATGCCCGTCAAGATCTTTTACGCCCTCCGGGCCGACCGGCACCGGCCGACTCGCCCCGGTTCCGGGGCGAGGACCGGATCCGGCGGCTTTACCCCGGCGGGGTTGCTCCGTTTGCGCGTTCTTGACGAAGATCGGTCCCCGCGGTGACGGTCTCGTCGCGCGGCTCGCGTTCACCGGCGGGACGGGGCTAGCGTGACGGTACGTGAAGGCCATTCGACGATTCACCGTTCGCACCGTCCTTCCGGAACCGCTGCGCGGTCTCGAGGAGCTGATCCTCAATCTGCGCTGGTCCTGGCACCACGAGACGCTGGACCTGTTCCGGTCCGTGGACCCGGCGCTGTGGGAGTTCGTCGGGCACGACCCGGTCCGGCTGCTCGGCGAGGTCTCGGCCGACCGGCTCGACCGGCTGTCCACCGACCGCCGCTTCCTGCGCCGCCTCCAGGACGCCACCGAGGAGCTGCGCGAGTACCTGACGGCCCCGCGCTGGTACCAGGAGCTCGGCGGGGACGCGCCGCGGTCCATCGCCTACTTCTCGCCCGAGTACGGGATCACCGCCGCGCTGCCGCAGTACTCCGGCGGCCTCGGCATCCTGGCCGGCGACCACCTCAAGACCGCCAGCGACCTGGGCGTACCGATCATCGCGGTCGGGCTGCTCTACCGGCACGGCTACTTCTCGCAGTCGCTGTCGCCGGACGGCTGGCAGCTGGAGCACTACCCGGCGCTGGACCCGAACGGGCTCCCGCTCGCCCTGCTGCGCGAGGACGACGGCACGCCCGTCCGCGTCACCATCGGCCTGCCGCAGGGCCGCGACCTGCACGCGCAGGTGTGGCTGGCGCGCATCGGCCGCGTCCCGCAGCTGCTGCTCGACTCCGACGTCGAGGACAACGACCAGGCCGCCCGCGACATCACCGACCGGCTGTACGGCGGCGGCGGCGACCACCGGCTGCTCCAGGAGATGCTGCTCGGCATCGGCGGCGTGCGGGCGATCCGCGCGTACTGCCGCATCACCGGCCACCCGGCGCCCGAGGTGTTCCACACCAACGAGGGCCACGCCGGCTTCCTCGGCCTGGAGCGCATCCGCGAGCTGGTCTCCGGCGCCGGCCTCGGCTTCGACGAGGCGCTGGAGAGCGCCCGCGCCGGGACGGTCTTCACCACGCACACGCCGGTGCCCGCGGGCATCGACCGGTTCCCGCGGGAGCTGATCCAGCGCTACTTCGGCGGCGTGAACGAGGAGTCGGGCGTCCCCGCCGAGCGGATCCTGGAGCTGGGCGCCGAGACCTACCCCGACGGCGACCGCACCGTGTTCAACATGGCCGTCATGGGCATGCGGCTCGCCCAGCGGGTGAACGGCGTCAGCGAGCTGCACGGCGAGGTCAGCCGGGAGATGTTCGGCGGCCTGTGGGGCGGCTTCGACACCTCCGAGGTGCCCATCGGCTCCATCACCAACGGCGTGCACGCCGGCACGTGGGTGGCCCGCGAGGTCCTCGACCTGGCCGCCCGCGAGGTGCCGTCGGTCATCGAGGGCCGCGGCTGGGACGGCGTCCGCCGCGTACCGGAGCGGGAGATCTGGCGGGTGCGGCGGCTGCTGCGCGAGCGGCTCGTGCACGACGCCCGCCGCCGGCTGCGCGACTCCTGGCACCAGCGCGGCGCCAGCGACGCCGAGATCTCCTGGATCGCGGACGCGCTCGACCCGGACGTGCTGACGATCGGGTTCGCCCGGCGCGTGCCGTCGTACAAGCGGCTGACGCTGATGATGCGCGACCCGGCGCGGCTGCGCGCGCTGCTGCTCGACCCGGAGCGGCCGGTGCAGATCGTCATCGCGGGCAAGGCGCACCCGGCCGACGAGGGCGGCAAGCGGCTGATCCAGGAGATCGTCCGGTTCGCCGACGCCGAGGACGTCCGGCACCGGATCGTGTTCCTGCCCGACTACGACATGGACCTCGGCCGGTCCCTCGTCCAGGGCTGCGACGTGTGGATGAACAACCCGCTGCGGCCGCTGGAGGCGTGCGGCACGTCCGGGATGAAGGCGGCGCTGAACGGCGGCCTCAACCTGTCGGTCCGGGACGGCTGGTGGGACGAGTGGTACGACGGCCAGAACGGCTGGGCGATCCCGTCCGCCGACGGCCTGGCCGCCCCCGACCGCCGCGACGCGCTGGAGGCCGCCGCGCTGTACGAGCTGATCGAGGACCATGTCGCGGTGACGTTCTACGACCGCGACACCGCCGGGCTGCCGCGCCGCTGGCTGGAGATGGTCAAGCACACCATCGCCACGCTCGGGCCGAAGGTGCTGGCCACCCGGATGCTGCGCGACTACGTGGAGGAGTACTACGTGCCCGCCGCCGCGGCCGCCCGCGCGATGGCCGCCGACGGCTACTCGGGCGCCCGCTCCCTGGCGGCGTGGAAGCAGCGGGTCCGCAAGGCGTGGCCGGGCGTCGCGGTCGAGCACGTGGAGTCCAGCGGCGAGGACAGCCCGCACGTCGGCACCCGCCTGGCCGTCCGCGTGATGGCCGACCTCGGCGGGCTCGACCCGGCCGACGTGGCCGTGGAGGCGGTGTACGGCCGGGTCGACGAGTCCGACGCGCTGATCGACCCGTCGTACCGCGAGCTCGCCGAGGGCGGCCAGGCCGGCGGCGGCCGGACGCGCTACCTCGGCGAGGTGCCGCTGACCCGCAGCGGGTCGTTCGGCTACAGCGTCCGCGTCGTGCCGCGCCATCCGCTGCTGGCGGGGCGGGCCGAGATGGGCCTGATCGCCCTCCCGCCCGCCCCGCACGGCATGACCAACGGCGACCTGCGGTAGCGGCTACTCGTCCTCGTCGTCCTCTGGCGGATCGGTCAGCCGCCAGGCGACGGCGAGGGTGGGCAGCATCGCGACCGTGGCCAGCAGCGCCAGGCCCGCCAGGACCACGGCGGCGCTCGGCACCTTCTCGATCACGTCGTCCGAGCCCGCCATGAAGGTCCCCAGGTAGACCGCGAACAGCAGCAGCAGGGTCAGCCGGTGCGCGGCGGCGTGCGCCCACAGCCGGTCCTCGCGCTGCCGCTCGTCCAGCAGGTGCTGGGGCAGCCCGACGGTGCCGCGGGTGCCGATCGTCAGCGCCCGCCACAGCACGACGCCGGCCGCGACGACGACCGCGAGGATCGCGAAGCACGTGTACATCGCCGCGTCGCTCGGCGCGAGCTTCCACGACACCGCCGCGTTCGCCCACAGCAGCGCCAGCAGGGCCGCCCCGAGCACCACCGCGCGGCGCCGACCGGCCCGCCCGGCGTACCAGCCGCCGGGCCGCCGCTGCGTCAGTTCGAGCAGCTGCGCCTCGCGCTTGTTGCGCGGCTCCATCCTCGTCCCACCCTTTCAGTTCGTGCTGCCGAGCCGCGGGAACGGCTCCAGCGAGAAGACCACCTCGACGGGCACCTCGAAGTAGGCGGCGATCCGCAGCGCCAGGTGCAGGCTGGGGCTGTACTCGCCGCGTTCGAGGTAGCCGATGGTCTGGTAGTGCACCCCCAGCGCGGATGCCAGGTCGCGGCGCGAGACACCGCGCTCCGCTCTCAGCACCGCGATGCGGTTGTGAACGTTGTCCTTGTTCTCCTTGTCGGCGGACACCGCGCCAGTCTCCCGCAGCCGTTCCCTAGAACGCGCCCTGGGCGGCGCGGCGCTCCTGGCGCTCGGCCAGCCGGGCGCCGGACTCGCGGGCCGTCATCCGGCGCAGCAGCCAGGGCGCGAGCAGCAGGCCCGCCACCGCCCAGGCGCCCAGCACGGCGGCGGTCTCGCCGGGCCGCCAGCTCTGCCCGATCTCGGCGGCCAGCATCGAGTCCGGCAGCAGCGCCGAGCGCAGGCCGAGACCCGTCCAGTACAGCGGGAACGCCTGCGCGATCCACCGCACCGGCTCCGCCATGACCGTCATCGGCAGCATCACCCCCGAGATGATCATCAGGCCGGTGGTCGGCAGCGACATGATGCTCGCCGCGTTCCGCGGGCCGGGCAGCAGCGCGCCGAGCGCGGCGCCCAGCGGGACGACCGCCAGCGTGCCCAGCGCGAGCACCCAGACCAGGGTGAACCAGTCGCCCGCCGTCGACGGCAGCGTCAGGTCGGTGAACGCGAGCCCGGTCGCGAAGATGAGCACCACGTACATCACGATCTGCGCGAGCACCGACACCGCGCGGCCGACCAGGTACGCCGGGATGCCGCCGGGGATCGCGCGCAGCCGCAGCAGCGCGCCCTCCTCGCGGTCGGCGGTGATCGTCATCGGCAGCCCGAGCAGCGCCACCGAGAAGATCGAGAACGCGACGAACCCCGCGGCCATCAGCACCGCCTTGGACGCCTGCGTCCCCTCGACCGGCTCGCCGCCCTGCCAGAGCGCCAGCGCGAGGAAGATCCCCACCGTCCCCAGCAGGCTGCCGAACAGCTCCCGCCGGTTGCGCAGGTACTGCCCGTGCTCGGCGAGCCCGCGCCGCATCCCGATGCTCAGCGCCCTCATGCCGCACTCCTCGTCTCGGTCTCGATCTCGGTCTCTGTGCCGGTGCGGCCGGTGGCCGCGGCGGCGACCAGGCCGAGGTAGCTCTCCTCCAGGGACGGCCGGCGGATCTCCAGGCCCGGCACCGGCCCGCCGAACCGCCGGTGCAGTTCCCAGGCCAGCCGGGACGGGTCGGGCGTGACGGCCTCGCGCTCGGCGCCCCCTTCGATCCAGCGCACGCGGGACCCGGCGCGCACCCGGCCGGCCAGCTCGGCCGGCGTGCCCTGGACGGCGACCCGCCCGGCGACCAGGATCGCGATGCGGTCCGCCAGCCGCTCCGCCTCGGCCAGGTCGTGCGTCGTCAGCATGATCGTCATGCCCTCGTCCCGGGCCAGCCGCTCCACCAGGCCGTGGAACTCGCGGCGGGCCTCGGGGTCGAAGCCGGTGGTGGGCTCGTCCAGGAACAGCAGGTCGGGGCGGCCGGCGATGCCGAGCGCCACGTCCAGCCGGCGGCGCTGGCCGCCCGACAGGGCGCCGACCGCCCGGCCGGCCTGCGCGGTGAGGCCCAGCAGCTCCAGCAGCTCGTCCGGGTCGCGCGGGTTCCGGTAGAACGAGGCCAGGTGGGCGACGAGCTGCCGGACCCGCCAGCGCGGATGGTCCTGCCAGTTCTGCAGGACGATGCCCAGCCGCGCCCGCCACGCGTCGTTCCCCTTGCCGGGGTCGGTGCCGAGCACCGCGGCCTCGCCCGCCGAGCGGCGGCGGAAGCCCTCCAGGATCTCGATCGTCGTCGTCTTGCCCGCGCCGTTCGGGCCGAGCAGCGCGAACACCTCGCCGGGGCGGACCTCCAGGTCGACGCCGCGCAGCACCTCGGTGGTCCCGTACCGCATCCGCAGTCCGCTGGTCCGGATCGCCGGGTCGCTCATGCCTCCACCCCTCTCGTACGTCTGCGGCAGACGATAGCAGAAGTACTACATTTGATCGCAAGTCCATGATGACCGGTAGTAGGCGGGCAATGGTCGATCGGCTGGCAGGATGGGCGGGTGCGAGCACCGACCTGGACTCCTCGCGGCCGGGCCGCGGACGCGCTGCTGGCCCTCGCGGCCCTCGTGGTCGTCACCGCGGGAACGCTGCTCGCCTCGGCGAGCGACGTCGAGCGCGGGCTCGCCCCGGCGGCGGGCTGGGCGCTGATCGTGATCACGTGCGGGGCGCTGTACTGGCGGCGGTCCCGGCCCGTCCTCGTCCTGGTCATCGCCATGGTCGTGAACGCCGTCTACTACCCGGTGTCCGAGCCCGACGGCCCGATCATGCTGGTGTTCGTCGTCGCGGTCTACAGCGCCGCCGCCGAGGGCCGCGTGCTCGCGGCGGGGATCGTGGCCGGCATCGCGCTGGCCGTCACGGTGTTCGGCGAGGTCGGCAGCGAGGTCAACCACCTCCAGGACGCCGCGCTGTGGCTGATGGCCGGCTGGTTCGTCGCGGTCGTCGCCGTCGGCGGGGTCGTCCACAACCGCCGCGCCTACCTGCGCGAGGCCGACCGGCGCGCGCTGGCCGCCGAGCACGGCCGCGAGGAGGAGGCCCGCCGCCGCGCCACCGAGGAGCGGCTGCGCATCGCCCGCGAGGTGCACGACGTCCTCGGCCACAACATCTCACTGATCAACGTCCAGGCCACCGCCGCCCTGCACGGCGGCGACCCCGCGCGCAACGAGGCCGCGCTGGAGGCCATCAAGCAGGCCAGCAAGGAGACCCTCCGCGAGCTGCGCACCACCCTCGGCATGCTGCGCCAGGTGGACGAGGCGGCCCCCACCGCGCCCGCGCCCGGCGTCGCCCGGCTGGACGAGCTGGCCGAACGCACCGCCGCCGCCGGCCCCGCCGTGCGGATCGACGCCGCGGGCGCGCCCCGCGACCTGCCGGCCGAGACCGACCTGGCCGTGTACCGGATCGTCCAGGAGGCGCTCACCAACGTCGCCCGGCACTCCGCCGCGGCCGCGGTGACCGTCCGCGTCCGGCGCGACGGCGACGCCGTCCGGATCGAGATCGACGACGACGGGCCGGCCGTGCCGGCCACCGGGCCGGCCGGGGAGCCGGCCGGGTCCGGGAGCGGGCTGGCCGGCATGCGCCACCGCGCCGAGAGCCTCGGCGGGACCTTCGACGCCGGCCCCCGCGCGGACGGCGGCTACCGCGTCACCGCCACCCTGCCCGTGCCGCCGGGCTAGCCGCGTCAGGAGCCGGCCAGCGCCTCGTACGCCGGTTCCAGCACGTCGACCAGGTCGCGGCGGCGCACCTTCACCGCCGGGGGAGTGGCGACCCGCAGGATGAAGCCCGCCGGCACGGGCGGTGCGGGCGGCCGCTCCCGCAGCTCCGCCAGGCCCGACGCCGGCGCCCAGAAGCCCTCCGCCGCCAGCGGCTCGCCGTCCTCGCCGTCCTCGCCGTCATCGTCGCCGGCCGGCTCCGGCTCCCCGCCCGGCCGCCGCCGCAGCGCCGTGAGCAGCTGCTCCTTCGTCCGGCCGTTCCAGGCCAGGATCAGGAACGGGTCCTCGTCGAACGCCTCGGCCAGCAGGTAGAGGACGGCCGCCGCGTGCTTGCACACCTCGCCCCAGTCGGGGCAGCTGCACATGATGTGCAGGTCGTCCGCCGAGCCCGGGAACAGCGCGAAGCCCAGCTCGGCGAACACCCACTCGATCTCCGGCGGCATCTCCCCGGCCAGCAGCCGCGCCCGGAACACCGCCCGCGACGCCAGCTCCTCCTCGGCCCGCCGCCAGCCCGCCTCCGGGATCGCCTCGATCCCCAGGGCCACCTCGTACGGCTCCGGGTCCGACCCCTGCACGCGGGCGGTCACCTCGTAGCGCCCGACCTTGAGATCGATGACCTGGCCCTTGCGCGCGTACGAGCGGCCGCGCCCGAGCCGCCCGGTGTCGGCGAACGACTCGACCACGTCCACGAACCGGCGCGACCACCACTCCGCGCCGATCGAGCCGCGCCGCGTCCGCGCCCTGAGCCCGTCCGCCTCGATCGGATCGCGCCACTCGAAGCCGGCCATCAGCCGCTCACCGCCTCGGGCGACAGCTTCAGGACCTCCCGCAGGTC
The DNA here is from genome assembly GCF_040703975.1 of Spirillospora sp. NPDC029432. Taxonomy (NCBI): domain Bacteria; kingdom Bacillati; phylum Actinomycetota; class Actinomycetes; order Streptosporangiales; family Thermomonosporaceae; genus Spirillospora; species Spirillospora sp. NPDC029432. The sequence goes on along the minus strand of NZ_JBEZWH010000024.1, from coordinate 65,848 downwards.
GGCGACCGACAGCTCGGTGAGCCAGTCCTCGCCGGTGCCGACGATCGACTCGGCCAGCGCCTTCTTGCGCTCGATCATCTCGTCCACCCGCTCCTCCATCGTCCCGACGCAGATGAACTTGCGGACCTGCACGTTCCTGGTCTGGCCGATGCGGAACGCGCGGTCGGTGGCCTGGTCCTCGACCGCCGGGTTCCACCAGCGGTCGATGTGCACGACATGGTTGGCGGCCGTGAGCGTGAGGCCGGTCCCGGCCGCCTTGAGGGACAGCAGGAAGATCGACGGCTCGGCGTCCTCCTGGAAACCGCGCACCATCTCGTCGCGCCGGTCCCTGGACGTCCCGCCGTGCAGCCACAGGACGGGCCGCTCCAGGCGTGCCGCCAGGTACGGCTGGAGCATCGAGCCGAACTCCGCGTACTGCGTGAAGACCAGCGCCTTCTCGCCCTGCTCCAGGACCTCGGCGCAGATCTCCTCCAGCCGTTCGAGCTTGCCGGAGCGGCCGGGCAGCCGCGACCCGTCCTTGAGCAGGTGCGCCGGGTGGTTGCAGACCTGCTTGAGCTTGGCCATCGTCGCCAGCACCAGCCCGCGCCGCTGCTTCTCGTCGCTCTCGGCGATCTGCGCCAGCATGTCGTCGAGCGTCGCCTGGTAGAGCGACGCCTGCTCGGGCGTGAGGTTGCAGTAGACCTTGATCTCCTGCTTCTCCGGCAGATCCGAGATGATCGACTTGTCGGTCTTGAGGCGGCGCAGGATGAACGGCCGCGTCGCCCGCCGCAGCGCCAGCGCCGCCCGCTCGTCGCCGTCCTTCTCGATCGGCACCGCGAACCGCTCCCGGAACGCCGCCCGCGGCCCCAGCAGCCCCGGATTCGCGAACTCCATGATCGACCACAGCTCGGTCAGATGGTTCTCCACCGGCGTGCCGGTCAGCGCGATCCGCGTCCGCGCCGGGATGCTCCGCACCGCCCGCGCCTGCCGCGTCCCGCTGTTCTTGAGCGCCTGCGCCTCGTCGCAGACCACCCGGCCCCACTCGATCCGCGCCAGCGCCTCCGCGTCCCGCGCCGCCGTCCCGTAGGTCGTGATCACCAGGTCGCTGCGCCCGGCGGCCTCCACCAGATCCTCGTCGCGGTGCCGCCCCGTGCCGTGGTGCACGTACACCCGCAACTTCGGCGTGAACTTCGCCGCCTCCCGCTGCCAGTTCCCCACCAGCGACATCGGTCCGATCAGGAGCGTGGGCGGCGGTGGCGCCGAAGCCTCCCGCTCGGAGGCCAGCAGCGCCAAGGTCTGCGCGGTGTTGTGGCACAGCATGCCCTCGGCCACGTAGTTATGGTGGTCGGCGACCTCGAAGTCGTAGACGTAGCCCTCGTAGTGGAACTCCTCCACGGAGACGACCTTGGCGTAGTGCACCTCGCGCGACGCGCGCGCTTCCAGCCTGTCGCGGATGCTCCGGAGACCGTCGTGGTCGAGGCGCTGGTACGCCGAAAGCGTCGCCGCCGTCCAGCGGCCGGGCTTCAGCCGCGCGTACTCGGCGGCGGCTTCACCCGAGAGTATGCGGTCCATTCCGCGTACGGCGTCGCCCGCGGTCCTTCTGGACAGCTCTTGTGTCCCGGTGAAGTAGACGTTCTTGACGCCGAAGTGCGCCATCGGCAGGACCGTGAGCTCTCGAGCCTGCCTGAGCAGGTCGCTTCCGGGTATTCCTTCGGTATTGCTGTTGCACGGACTGCTGCAGATCGCCTCCAGTTTTTCCTGTTTGCGTGGATCCGCGATGCCGACCTGCTCCCGGAAGAGGCGAAGTCCGGTGCCTCCGATGAATCCGACCTGGTACGGCCGCTTGATCCGGCTTCCGTTCGTGGCGTGTTTCCATTTGGTCGTGAAACGCAGCCAGATCCCAAAGCGGCGCAGCATGGCCGCGAGTTGCCGCATGATGAACACCGAGGCCGATGATATCTCGACCAGCCGCATCGTCTCGTTGACCGAACACTCGGCCGCGAAGTAGTGGCGCAGGAAGAGCGCGATCGACTCGTCGCCGGCGGCGACGACCGGATCAGGGATCCGCTTGTGCGCTGATTTGTGTCCCCATTGATATCCGTACTCCGACTCCAGGAACCGTCGATACTCCTTGCTGGATATTCCGAGATACGCTGCGCGGCGCTCGGGACGCACCACCGTCGGCCGGCCCATATCGATGCCGAAGCGTTCGCCGATGCGGTGCGCGCGCGACCGCAGGTCTGTGAGGACGTCGCCGTTCTTCTGGGTGATGCGCACGCTGTTGGACACGGTTTCGTGGCCTTCGCCGATCTGCCAGGCGAGGAGCACGGTGAGATCGGGATCGAGCTCGGGTCCGTCATGATGCAGTACGGCGGGAACGGCGACTCTTCGCCCGGTGGCCAGTTCTCTGGTCCAGCCGTCGATGCCGAGCAGGCGGTGGCGCCGCGTGATGGCGATCTCGCTGCCGTCGTCGAGGCGAATTCTGCGCATGGGCTCACGGACATGCTGGCGGTACAGGCGAACGATCTCGGCGGGCGTGATCCGCCCGTCGCGGCCGATGGAGTTGACCGTCAGGGGCTTGACGGGCTCGGCCCATTCTCCTTCTCCGTCAGGTGTCGCCGTCCCCGCGTAACGCGCCCAGATATCGCGGGCTTTGAGCAGGGCGCCATTGATGAGAACGAGATCATCCTTGTGGACGCATTTACCGAGTCCCATGCTGTCCGCGAGAATCCCGCCGAGGCCGAGGCCTTCCAGGAAGGTCAGCCAGGCAAGACCGCGTTCTTGGAACGGCCTGAGCGTCCCGTTGAAGTCGGCAGGGGTCGCCATCGGGGTGAGGCGGCGGTCGGACTCGCCGCTCAGGAGGTCGCCGAAGGTGCCGTCCGCGTCGACCTCGGTGAGGGGGAGGGTCTCGTCGCCCGCGTGGACGACGGCGCGCATGGCCTCGGCGGCGGTCATCGTGCCGCGGCGCGGGTGGCGCAGGAAGTCGAGCGCCGCCTCGAGCTGCTCCTCGTCCAGCTCGACCCACTGGCCGCGCAGCCGGACGAGCGGCGCCTTGAGGCGGGCGAGCTCCTCCAGCTCGGCCTCGTCGACGGTGTCGTCGCCGATCGCCAGGTCCCAGCGGAAGTCGACCATGCCCCGCAGGTCGAAGCCGGACGAGGCGGCGGCGCCCGAGCCCTCCTCCTGCGTGCGGGTCGTCAGCTTGAGGCCGAGCCTGGCCTTGCCCGCCCACTGGGGGAGCAGGACGCCGAAGCCCGCGGCCGACAGCAGCGGGGCCGCCTGGCGCAGGAACCGGAACGCGCCGGCGGTGTCGAGGGGCAGCTCGTGCGGCGTGGCGGTGTCGAGCGCGGGCGCCATGTCGGGGAAGAGGCGCAGCGCGCGGCCGAGGCCGGTGAGGAGCGCCTCCTCGGCGCCGGGGACCGAGCCGGCCTCGCCCGCCCAGACCATGGACGCGGGCACGTACAGGCTCGGGTCCTCGGTGCCCTGGAGCGCGAACTCGACGCGCCACGTGTCCGGATCCTTGGCCGGATCCGTGGCCGGATCCGGCCGAGGGGAGCCGGTGTCGAGGGTCCAGGACGCGGCGGCGCCGAGCGCGTCCTCCTCCGGGCCCTCGGGGCGCGGCTCGGCGAGGCGGAAGCAGACACGGAGGGGGCCGGCCGGGCGGCGGGCGGCGGCGGCCCACGCGTCGAGCTCGGCGATGAGGTCGTCGGCGTCGTCGCGGGCCTCGCGGGCGACCTCGGGAGCGGGGCCGGTGAGGGCCTCGACCCAGCGTTCGGCGAGCGGGAGGCGGTCGGGCGCCTTGCCCCGGCGGGGCGGCAGCAGGGGGTGCGGGACGATGCCGCGCACGGCCGTGTCGACCAGGCCGCACAGGGCCTCCCGCAGGACGGCCGCGGCGGGGCGGCCGCCGTCGGCGGCGCGGCAGGCGGACGGCATGGCGCGCACCAGGTCGCGAAAGCGGGCCGGGTCGTCCAGGACGGGGTGCCAGCGGGCGACGAGGTCGCCGTCCTCGCGCAGCAGGCGGGGCAGGACGCGGCCGCGCTCGGTGAGGTGGACGGCCTCGCCGGCGAGCAGGCACAGGTAGCGCAGGTCCGTGCCGGGGATCACGTCGGAGGCGTCCTCGGCGGACTGGAGCAGCGCCATCGCGGGGAACGGCTCCAGCACCAGCGCCGGCACCCGCCACGGCCGCAGCCGGGGCGCAGCGCCGGACGGGCGCGGGCCCAGCTCCGGCGAGGGGACGGGCGACTCGCCGGCGGTGGGCAGCGTGAGGGACAGGTCGACGCGGGCGGCCGTCGCCAGCATCGGCTCGTAGGAGGTGCCGGCGAAGTCGCGCGTCGCGAACGGGTGGGCGTCCGCGTCGAGGGCGTGCGGGCCGGTGCGCTCGGCCCACAGGCACAGGGCGCCGCCGTGCCAGGTGGCGTGCGCGACGAGCATGACGGGAAACCCCTGGTCGGACGGGTGGGAGGGCCGGTTGAGAAGGTACCAGCGGGGTGTGACAGGACGGGCGTTAGGCTCTGCACGGACGAGTGATCTGTGGGAGGGCGTTGTGGAGTTCGTACGGGTTGAGGTCGAGGACGGCGTCGCGACGATCCGGCTGGACCGGCCGAAGATGAACGCCCTCAACGCGCGGATGCAGACCGAGCTGATCGAGGCGTCCCGCGAGGTCACCCAGGACGACGCGGTCAGCGCGGTGATCATCTACGGCGGGGAGAAGGTCTTCGCGGCCGGCGCCGACATCAAGGAGATGGCCGGGATGTCGTACGCGGAGATGGCCGGCGGCCACTCCCGGCTGCTCCAGGACTTCGCGAAGGCGCTGGCGGCCATCCCCAAGCCGGTGATCGCGGCGGTGACCGGGTACGCGCTGGGCGGCGGCCTGGAGGTGGCGCTGTGCGCCGACTTCCGGGTGGCGGGCGAGGGCGCCAAGGTCGGCCAGCCGGAGATCCAGCTCGGCATCATCCCGGGCGCGGGCGGCACCCAGCGGCTGGCGCGGCTGATCGGCCCGGCCCGGGCCAAGGACCTGATCTTCTCGGGCCGGCACGTGCCCGCGGCCGAGGCGCTGGAGATCGGCCTGGTGGACAAGGTCGTCCCGGACGGCGAGGTCTACGCGGCGGCGCGGGAGTGGGCGGCGACGTTCGTCGGCGGCCCCGCGATCGCGCTGCGCGCGGCCAAGCAGGCGATCGACGCCGGCTGGGAGGTCGACCTCGGCACCGGGCTGGAGATCGAGCGGACGCAGTTCGCGGCGCTGTTCGCCACCGACGACCAGAAGGAGGGCATGCGCTCGTTCGTCGAGGAGGGGCCGGGCAAGGCCACCTTCACCGGCCGCTGACGAGCGCCCTCTCCTGGGCGCCGACGACCTCGTCGGCGTACAGCTCGGCCCACCGGCCGAGCGCGAGGATGGGTTCGAGCAGGCCGCGCCCGGGCGCGGTCAGCTCGTACTCGACGCGGGGCGGCGCCTCGGCGTACCGGCGCCGCGCGACCAGCCCGTTGCGCTCGAGGCGGCGCAGCGTCTCGGTGAGCACCTTGTGGCTGATGCCGCCGATCAGCTCGCGCAGCTCGCCGGGCCGGAGCGGCCCGTCCCGCAGCGCGTACAGGACCACGCTGTTCCAGGTGCCGCTGAGCAGGTCGAAGCCGAGCCGCGCCTGGCAGTCGGCGATGTACCCGCGTTCCATGCTGATGGTCATCTCGCCCCTCATCCTGCCCGTTCCGTTACGTACCGGGAGGTGCGTAACGGAACGCCTAGCGTCCTGCCCGACGGTAATCGACGGCCGGGAGGTCAGGATGCGGATCGGAGTGCTCGGCGCCGGGAACATGGCGGGCGCGCTGGGAGAGCAGTGGGCGCGGGCGGGCCACGAGGTGCTCGTGGGGGCGCGCGACCCGGGGAGGGCGGCCGCGCTCGCGGAGCGGATCGGGCACGGCGCGCGGAGCGGGACGTTTAGGGAGGCGGCGGAGTTCGGCGAGGTGGTGCTGCTGGCCGTCTGGTACGAGGGCGTCGCCGACGTGCTGGACGCGGCAGGGCCGCTGGAGGGGCGGGTGCTGGTGGACTGCACCAACGCGACCGGGCCGCCGGACTTCACGCTGAAGACGCCGTCGGTGGCGGGGTGGATCGCGGAGCGGGTGCCGGGCGCCCGCGTGGTGAAGGCGTTCAACCTGTGCCATGAGAGCGTGTGGCGGCTGGCGCCGCCGCCGGTGGACGTGCCGCTGTGCGGGGACGCCGAGGCGGTGGCGGTCGTGGCGGGCCTCGTCCGGGACATGGGGTGCGAGCCGCTGCACGGCGGCGGGCTGGAACGGGCCGGTCAGCTGGAGGCCACGGCGGCGTTCGCGCTCGGGGTGTACTTCGGCGGACCGGAGATGGGCGATCCGCGTGGAATGTTCCCGCCGATAAAGATCGCTACCGAAGGCGTTGGACCGATCGCAGCGGGGCCCACCAGCCGCTAGCATCCCGCCATGCATCAGGCGTACCGCACCGCGCTGGTCACCGGCGCCTCCAGCGGCATCGGCGAGAGCTTCGCCCGGCTCCTCGCCGGCCGCGGCACCGATCTGGTGATCACCGCGCGGCGGGCGGAGCTGCTGGACGGGCTCGCGCGCGAGCTGGTCGAGCGGTACCGGGTCGCGGTCGAGGTGGTGGCCGCCGACCTCACCGATCCGGAGCAGCGCGGCGCGGTCGAGCGGCGGCTGCGCGAGGATCCGGTGGAGCTGCTGGTCAACAACGCCGGGTACGGGGCGTTCGGGCCGTTCGCCGAGCTGCCGCTGGCCGACCAGCTGCGCGAGATCGAGCTGAACGTCGTGGCGCTGGTGCGCCTCACCCACGCCGCGCTGCCCGCGATGATCGAGCGGGGGCGCGGCGGGGTGCTGAACGTGGCGTCGATGGCGGGCTTCGCGCCGTCGCCGGGCAGCGCGACGTACGGGGCGACGAAGGCGTACGTCAGCGCGTTCTCCGAGAACCTGCACGCCGAGGTGGCGGGCAGGGGCGTGCACGTGACCGCGCTGTGCCCGGGGTTCACCCGGACGGACGAGGAGTCGGAGGCGGGGCTGCTGTGGCTGCGCCGCGACGACGTGGCGCGGGCCGGGCTGGACGCGGTGGCGGCGGGGCGCGCGCTGTGCGTTCCGGGGGCGCAGTACAAGGCGGTGCTGCCGGCGCTGCGGATCATGCCGCGGCCGCTGCTCAGGGCGGCCGCCAACCGGATGTGGCAGCAGGCCGCCGGGACGCGCTGACGCGGGCGGTCCTCGCGGTGCGGTGACAAAGAGTTCCCGTTTTTCCTTGCCCGGGTCTACAAGAAATGGGCCGCCCTGATTGTGAAGGGTGTGACTTGACGTTGAGGACGCGGCTCGCGAGCCTAGAAACCTACGCTTTCGTAGGTTGCGTGCGGTGACCGCACTGACCTGCGAGGGACCGGTTCCGTACCGCTGACACGCCCCCGTGCCGGACGGTGCACCACCACGTACAGCGAAGGATGCAGGCATGCCCGAGACGTTCCAGACCAAGCTGATGCTCGACCTTGAGCCGGTGGTGGCGAAGGAGCTCGACCGGCACCTGTCGATGGCCAAGGAGTGGTTCCCGCACGAATACGTCCCGTGGAGCCAGGGCCGCGACTTCGAGATGCTCGGCGGCGAGCCGTGGTCGATCGAGGACTCCAAGGTCAGCCCCGAGGCGCGCGAGTCCCTCATCGTCAACCTGCTCACCGAGGACAACCTGCCCGGCTACCACCGGGCGATCGCGGAGGTCTTCGGCCGGGACGGGGCCTGGGGCACCTGGGTCAACCGCTGGACGGCCGAGGAGAACCGGCACGGCATCGTGATCCGCGACTACCTGACGGTGACCCGCGCGGTCGACCCGGAGGCGCTGGAGCGGGCGCGGATGCACCACATGGAGGTCGGGTACGAGGCCGACCACGGCGAGTCGTTCCTGCACGGCGCGGCGTACGTGTCGTTCCAGGAGCTGGCGACGCGGGTCTCGCACCGCAACACCGGCAAGGCGTCGGGCGACCCGCTCTGCGAGCAGATGCTCACGCGGGTGGCGGCCGACGAGAACCTGCACATGATCTTCTACCGGAACCTGCTGGCGAGCGCGCTGGAGCTGGCGCCCAACGAGACCATGCGCGCCATCACCGACGTGGTGAAGAACTTCCAGATGCCGGGCCACAGCATCGACGGCTTCCTGCGCAAGTCGGTCGTGATCGCGAACGCCGGCATCTACGACCTGCGGCTGCACCACGACGACGTGCTGACGCCGGTGCTGCGCAAGTGGGGCGTGTGGGACCGTACCGACCTCAACGACGACGGCGACAAGGCCCGCGAAGAGCTGGCGGAGTTCATGGCGGGGCTGAACGCCGCCGCGACGAAGTTCGAGACGCGCCGCGAGGAGCGCCGCGCCCGGCAGGCCGCCCGCCGCGAGAGCTGATCCGCCGCCGGGCCGGCGCCGGGCCGCCGCCCAGGCCGCGAAAACGATCGGAACGTATGCCTCATTTCCGGCGTCATAGGGGTTATGGGGACGCATCGGCGACTCGGTGGATATCGGTTGCTGGGCGAGATCGGCCGGGGGAGCACCTCGGTCGTCCACCTGGCCATGGACGCCGCGGGCCGCGAGGTCGCGGTGAAGGAGATCCTGCCCGGGATCGCCGCCGAGGCCGACGGCCGCCGGCGGCTTGCCAGGGAGATCGCCGTCCAGTCCAGGATCACCAGCCCCTACGTGGCGCGGCTGCTCGACGGCGACGCGGCCGCCGAGCGGCCGTATCTGGCCATGCAGTACGTTCCGGGCCTGCCGCTGAACGACCTCGTCGCCGCGTACGGCCCGTTCCAGGGGGACCGGCTGCTGCGGCTGGCGCGGCGGCTGGCGCTCGGGATGGCGGCGGTGCACGACGCGGGGGTCCTGCACCGCGACCTGGCGCCGGGGAACGTGATCGTCCTCGGCGACCGGCCCACGCTGATCGACTTCGGGATCGCGCACGGCGCCGGCGCCGACCGGATCACCCGCCGCGGCATGGTGGTCGGGACCCCGGCCTACCTGGCCCCGGAGCTGATCGAGGGAGAGCCGGCCACGGCCGCCTCCGACGTGTTCTCCTGGGCCGCGACCCTGGCCTGCGCCGCCACCGGGCGGCCGCCGTACGGCCGGGGATCGCTGCACGGCACCTGCTTCCGCATCCTGCGCGGCGAGCACGACCTCGACGGGATCGCGGGCCCGCTGGCCGAGCTGCTCCCGCTGGGGCTGCGCCGCGACCCGGCGGCGCGGCCATCCGCCCGCTGGTTCGCGGGCGCGCTCGCGGAGGAGAGCGGCGCGGTGACGGAGCGCGGAGGGGTGGTCGCGGCCTAGACCCGCACGCCGGCCGTACGGCCGTGGCGCGACGCCCCGGCCCCGAGAGGCGAAGGTAGGGTTTCGTAAACGATGAAGGGGGTTGCCACGTCCGGGGAGCGCATCGGCCACTACCGCATCCAGAAGACTCTGGGGGAGGGCGGTATGGGCGTCGTGTACCTCGGCGCCGATCCCGAGGGACGCAACGTCGCCATCAAGGTGCTGCGGCCCGCCGTCGCCGGCGACGCCACCGCGCGCCGCCGGCTGGCCCGCGAGGTCGACTCGATGCGGCGGGTGCACAGCCCGCACGTCGCCGAGATCCTCGACGCCGACGTGACCGCCGACCGGCCGTACATCGTCACCCAGTACGTCCCGGGCCGGACGCTGGAGGAGCTGGTCGAGGCGGACGGCCCGGTCTACGGGCAGGCCCTGCAGCGGCTGGCGGTCGGGCTGGCCGCGGCGCTGTCGGCGATCCACGGCGCCGGGATCATCCACCGCGACCTCAAGCCCGGCAACGTGATGCTCGTCGACACCGAGCCGGTCGTGATCGACTTCGGCATCGCGCAGGGCGCGGACGCGACCCGGCTGACCGCCACCGGCATGGTGATCGGCACGCCCGGCTACCTGGCCCCGGAGATCATCGAGGGCGAGGACGCGGGCGCGCCGTCCGACGTGCACGCCTGGGCGGGGACGGTCGCGTACGCCGCGACCGGGCGCCCGCCGTTCGGCGCCGGCACGTTCGAGTCGATCTTCTACAAGATCATGTCGGGCAACCCGGACCTGGAGGGCGTGCCCGAGGCGCTGCTGCCGGTGCTGCGCTCGGCGATGGCCCGGCACCCCGCCGAGCGGCCCACCGCGGTCAACCTGACGCAGATCTGCCGCAAGATCCACTTCGAGGCGACGCTCACCGACCAGACCCGCGTCGACGAGCACTACCCGCTCCCGGACCGCACGGCCGCGCAGCCGCCGGCGCCGCCCGTGTCGCAGCCGGCCGAACGGCCTCCCAACGACCACGCGCAGACGTTCTCGCTGCCGCCGTCGACGTCCCAGCCCGGTCCGTCCAGCACGGGCCCCTCGAACACGGGCCCGACCGGCTCGACCGGTCCGACGGGTGCGTCCGGCACGGGCGCGGCGGCCGCCGTCCCGGTCGGGCCGCCGCCGGCGCCGGCGCAGCCCAAGGACTTCAAGGGCATGCTGCCCCCGGCCGCGCCGCCGCCCGTCCCGCCGCCCGGGCCCAGCCCGTACGAGACGGGCCGGACGCAGCCGGGCCCGGGCTGGTACGAGCAGGCCTCGTACGCCCCCTACCAGCAGCCCCAGCAGCCCCAGCAGGCACCGCCGCAGCAGCCGCCGCCGAGCCATGGGGCGCTGCAGCGCGGCGCCCCGCCGCCCGGACCCGACCCGTACGGGCGCGGCACGCAGCCGCGGCCCGACCAGCGCCCGCGGGACGCGGGGCCGCGGCCGGACGGCAAGGACGCGCCCAAGCCGTACGGCTGGTTCCGCGTGCTCAGCTTCCTGCTGCTGATCGCGCTGCTCGGCTTCGCCAACATCGCGCCGCTGCTCGCCCTCGCCGTCACCGGCGCGGGCGTGCTGGTGCTGCGCGCGGGCGACAAGGCCGCCAAGGGCATGGAGGGCAAGCGGACCAGGCGCGGCCCGCGCTCGGGCGACGCGGTGGCGGCCACGCTCAAGTCGCCGCTGCACCTGCCCGGAGCCCTGATGGTGACGGTGCTGCTCGGCGCGCTCGGCCTGCTGGCGGGGCTGATCCTGCTGCTGGTGCTGATGTTCGCCAACCCGGACATGACGGCGTCGCGGGCGATCGCGTACTCGGCCATGGCCGTGATCCTCCTGCTCTGCCTGGCCCCGGGCAGCGGCGCGCCGCGCCGCCAGATGGCCCGGCTGTGGGGCGCGGTGATGCCGCGTGCCGAGGCGGCCATGGTGGGCGCGCTGATCCTGGGGATCTTCGCGGTGGTGCTGGTCGTCCTCTCCCAGCAGCAGCCGCCCGACACCACCCCGCTGAACGGCATGTCGCAGGACCTGGAGGACCTGCGCGCCGACATCAAGGACCTGGTCAGCGGCGGCATCCCCTTCATCTAGATCCGCCGCGGCCCCGCGCCGTGATCTGTAGGGTGGGCGCGCTATGGGCCGCGAAACGAGTCACCAGCAGCGCGCCGGGGCGTACCGGCTGCTCGACCGGGTGGGCGGCGGCGCGGGGAGCGTGCACCGCGCGGCCGACCCGGACGGGCGCGAGGTGGCGGTCCGCCTGCTGCCGCCCGGACGGTACGACGTCGCCCGCATGCGCGGCGTGCTGAGCCCGCACGTTGTGGACGTCCTCGACGGGGACGGCGACGGCGAGCGGCCGTACGTCGTCAGCCGGTTCGTGCCGGGGCGCCCCCTGGACGAGCCGCCGGCCCGGTCGCTCCAGGGGCCCGGCCTGCGGCGGATGGCGCTGGGGCTGGCCAAGGCGGTCGCGGCGATCCACCAGGCGGGCCTCGTCCACGGAGACCTGCGGCCCGATCACATCCTCGTGGTGGACGGGGCGCCGGTCGTCACCGACTTCGGGATCGTGCCCGGCGACGCGGCGGGCGACCTGCGTGCGTGGGCGGCGAACGTCGCGTACGCCGCCACGGCCGACCCGGGCTGCCTGGCGGCCGCCGACCCCTGCGCCGCCGCCGGCGAGGCGGTCCCCGAAGGGCTGCGGCCGCTGCTCCGGGCCGCGTCCGGCGCCTCCGTCACGGCCGCCGAGCTGGCCGAGTCCGTGGCCGCCGTCGACTTCGGCCAGGCCGAGCCTCCCGAGACTCCCGAGCCCACGCCCATGCCGGTTCCGGCGCCGCGTGCCGGGACGCCCGCCGATGCGGCACCACACCGCGACACCCCGTCACCCGAGCAGCCACCCGAGCAGCCACCCGAGCAGCCACCCGAGCCGGCCCGCGAGCGGGCGCCGGCGCATGAGCGGGCCTGGGCGCGGTTGCTGACGGCCCTGGTCGTCGTGATCGCCGTCGCCCTGGCGATCGCCGTGCCGCTCGGGGGCGTCCTGATCTCGCTGGTGGCCGTGGCGGCGCTGCGGGCCGGGTCGGATGGTCCGGGCCGGGCCGTGGCGCGTACGGCCGCCACGGTGCCGTACGCGGCCGCCGCCGCGGTGCTGGTGACGCTGGGGCTGGCGGGCCTGGCGGTGTTCGGGGTGGAGGCGGACCCGCTGGCGGCCTGCGCGTTCGGCGCGGGCGCGGGCGTCCTCGTGCTGTGGACCGGCCCGGGGGTGCGGGGTCCGCGCCGCCGGCTGGAGCGGCTGTTCGCGGCGGTGGCGCGCGTCCCGCACCGCGTCGTGCTCGCCGGGGGCGTGCTGGGCGCGCTGGCGCTGTGCGCGGTGGTCGCCGCGATCTCGCTGACCCCCAGCATGGCCCCGATGTACGGGCTGCAGAGTTCGCTGGAGAGCGCCGTCGGCAGGCTCCAGGCGTCCGTGCAGTGAGCCCGTGCAGTGAGCCGTGCGGTGCGCCGTGTGGTGAGATGTGCGTCACGGGCCCCGCTGGGCGGGACGGGCCGGCCGGCGGGACGCCCGGCGTGGGTAATGTCTCCTCAGCTGGGATTTGCCACGAGGCTACCGACGGGTAACATTCGTGGCGCACGGCTTAATCAGGGACCCGGCGCCGAAGCGCATTCGGGTGTTTGGCAGGCTGTGAGGTGCTTAACGCATTCCAGACCGCGTCGACCCGCCCCGGGCGGCGCCCCTCTGCCGCTTACCCCAGCGGCCAAGAAGAGTGCAGGGAGGTCGGCCACCGGCCATGAACATCGTCGTCCTGGTGAAGCAGGTTCCCGACACGGAGAGCCCGCGCAAGCTGAAGTCCGAGGACAGCACGCTCGACCGTGCCGCCGCGGACGGTGTCATCAACGAGCTCGATGAGTACGCCATCGAGGAGGCGCTGCGCATCAAGGAGGCCCACGACGGTGAAGTGACCGTCCTCACCATGGGCCCGGACAAGGCGACCGACTCGATCCGCAAGGCCCTCGCCATGGGCGCGGACAAGGCCGTGCACCTCGTCGACGACGCGCTGACCGGCTCCGACGCGCTGCAGACGTCGTACGCCGTCCAGCAGGCCCTCGGCCGCACCGGCTTCGACCTGGTGATCCTGGGTTCGGAGTCCACCGACGCGCGCACCGGCGTGCTGGCCGCCATGCTGGCCGAGCGCCTCGGCGTCCCGCAGCTGTCGCTGGCCAACAAGGTCGAGATCGACGGCACCGCCATCAAGGTGCAGCGCCAGACCGACTACGGCTACGACAAGGTCGAGGCGAGCCTGCCCGCCGTCGTCAGCGTGGTCGAGAAGATCAACGAGCCGCGCTACCCCTCGTTCAAGGGGATCATGGCGGCCAAGAAGAAGCCGGTGGAGACGCTGGGCATCGCCGACGCCGGCATCGAGGCCGGGCAGGTCGGCCAGGCGAACGCGGCCACCCAGGTGGTCGACTTCGCCGAGGCCCCGCCGCGGGCGCAGGGTCAGATCGTCACCGACGAGGGCGACGGCGGCGCGAAGATCGCCGAGTTCCTCGCGTCGAAGAAGTTCGTCTGAGCGAGGAAGGGGAGCACGGACACAATGGCTGAGATTCTCGTCCTCGTCGACCATGTCGACGGCGAGGTCAAGAAGGTCACCCTCGAGCTGCTGACGCTGGCGCGCCGGCACGGCGAGCCCGCGGCCGTATGGATCGGTCCCGGCTACGAGGGTGCCAAGGACAAGCTCGCCGAGTACGGCGCCGCCAAGGTCTACGTGGCCGCCGACGAGGAGCTGAACTCCTACGTCGTCGCCCCGAAGGCCGCCCTGCTGGCCCAGCTGGTGGGCGAGAAGTCGCCCGCCGCGGTGCTGGTGTCGGCCACGGCCGAGGGCAAGGAGGTGGCCGGCCGGCTCGCGGTCAAGACCGGCTCCGGCGTCCTCACCGACGTCGTGGACGTCGCCGACGGCCTGGTCGGCGAGCACTCGATCTTCGGTGGCGCCATCATCGCGCACGCCAAGGTCACCACCGGCACGCCGATCATCGCCGTGCGGCCGAACTCCGTCGCCCCGGAGGCCGCCGCGGCGTCCCCGGCCGAGGAGCAGGTCTCGGTGGCGCTGTCGGACGCCGACAAGGCCGCGAAGATCGTCGAGAAGGTCGTCCAGGAGAAGGGCGAGCGCCCGGACCTCACCGAGGCGGCCATCGTCGTCTCCGGTGGCCGCGGTGTCGGCGGCGCCGAGAACTTCTCGATCATCGAGGGCCTGGCCGACTCGCTCGGCGCGGCCGTCGGCGCCTCCCGCGCCGCGACCGACGCCGGCTGGTACCCGCACCAGTTCCAGGTGGGCCAGACCGGCAAGACCGTGTCGCCACAGCTCTACATCGCGGTCGGCATCTCCGGCGCCATCCAGCACCGGGCCGGCATGCAGACCTCGAAGACCATCGTCGCCATCAACAAGGACCCCGAGGCGCCGATCTTCGAGCTGGTCGACTACGGGATCGTCGGCGACCTCTTCCAGGTGGCGCCGCAGCTCACCGAGGAGATCACCAAGCGCAAGTGACGCCCGAGGGCGCGGTGGACGGCCGGGACGCGAGAGCGTTCCGGCCGTTCCGCTTTTCCGGGGCACCCGCGGTTTTATGTGGATTTTCGCCGCCACTGGGAAGACTGCCTGGCGCGGGGCGAGGCCGCCACCGCCTGGAACAGTGCGACGCCTCACCCACGTTGTGAGTGCGAGCGGTGACCGCCGAACCCAAGGGAGCCATGGAAGCGATCCCCGAACGCAACGGACACTCCCGTACTGATTCCCGTACGGCGCCGCACGGGCGGCTGTCCCCGGCGCCGCGCCCGCTGCCCGTATCCCCCCGCGAGACGGTCACCGTCGACGACGTCGGCGCCCTGGGCGACCGGCTGCGCGCCGCCGTGCTGGGCGCGGTGCGGATGCCCGCCGACGTGCTGGAGGTCGTGCTCGCGACCGTGCTGGCCGGCGGCCACCTGCTGGTCGAGGACCACCCCGGCGTCGGCAAGACCCAGCTCGCCCGCACCCTCGCCCGTACCCTCGACGGCCGCTTCGCGCGCGTCCAGGCGACCGTCGACCTGCTCCCCGCCGACATCGTCGGCGCGAACGTGTGGCGCGCCGACACCGGCGCGTTCGAGTTCCGGCCCGGCCCGGTGTTCGCCAACGTCGTGCTCGTCGACGAGATCAACCGGGCCACCCCCAAGACCCAGTCCGGCCTGCTGGAGGCCATGGAGGAGCGGCAGGTCACGGTGGACGGCGAGAGCCGCCCGCTGCCGTCCCCGATGGTCGTGATCGCCACCCAGAACCCGGCGGCCGGGTACGACGGCACGTACCCGCTCCCGCCCGCCCAGCTCGACCGGTTCCTGGCGCTGGTCTCGCTCGGCTACCCGTCCGCCGAGCAGGAGATGGAGCTGCTGCGCGCCGGGCCCGAGCCGGCCGCGGACGCGGTCACCGACCCGGCCCGGCTGCTGGCGGCGCAGGAGGCGGTCACCGAGGTGCACGCCGCCGACCCGCTGCTGCGGTACGTGGTCGAGCTGCTGGCAGCCACCCGCGAGCACCCGCTGGCCGAGGTGGGCGCGAGCCCCCGCGCCGGGCTCCTGCTGCTGGCCGCCGCCCGTGCCCGCGCCGCGCTGAACGGCCGCGCGTTCGTGCTGCCCGACGACGTCCAGGCGCTTGCGCAGCCCGTCCTCGCGCACCGCATCCAGCGCACCGGCGCGGCCCCGGCGGGCGCGGCCCGCGAGGTCGTCGAGGACGCCGTCCGGCGGGTCCGGGCGCGATGATCCGCCGCGGGCGCCGGGCCGAGCGGCCCGGGCGCGTGTCCGGGCGCTGGCCCCTGTGGCTGCTCGCGGCGGCGGCGATCGGGGGCCTCGCCGCCGCGCTGCCCTCGCTGACGCTGTTCACCCTGGCGGCCGGGCTCGTCCTGACGGTGCTCGCCGGGGTGCTCGTCACGGCCGTGGCGGGCGGCCGGGTGTCGGTCACCCGTACCGTCCCCGTGCGCGAGGCGGGGGAGGACGACCCGCTGCTCCTCGACTTCAGCGTCCGCATGCCCGCCTGGGCACCGGCCCGGCTGGAGGTGCGCACCGCCGACGGCGGATGGGCCGCGCTGGACCGGGACGGCGGCACCGTCGACCTGGTGGTCGGCCGCCGCGGCGCGCACGTGCTGGGCCCGTCCCGGCTGCGCGTCGGCGACCCGCTGGGCATCCTGCGCCGCCCGCTGCGGGCGGGGTCCCCCGAGCCGGTGCTGGTCCTGCCCGACCCGGCCGGTGACGCGCGGACGATGCCGCCCCGCGCGGTGCGCGCCGACGACCTGGAGCCCGACGGGCTGCGCCCGTACGTGCCGGGCAGCCCGATCAGCCGGATCCATTGGGCGTCCCTGGCCCGCGGCGGCGAGCTCCAGGAACGCCGGTTCGCGGCGCCGCCGTCCGGGCTGCCGCTGGTCATCGTGGACACCGCGGACGCGACCGATCCGCGCGCCGTCGACTGGGTCGCCCGCGCCGCCGCCGGCTGCGTGCTGGCGCTGGCCCGCGACGGCGGCTGCGAGGTGCTGCTGCCGGGCGCCGAGACGCCCGTCCCCGCGGTGGACGAGCCGTCCTGGCGCGCCGTGCGCCGCCGGCTCGCGCTGCTGGAGGGCGGCCAGGCGGCGGTCCGCCCCCCGGGCGGGCGCGCGTCCTCGGTCGTCCAGGCGCCCGCGGGCCTCGACCTCGGCCCGCCCCGCCCGCCGCTCCCGCCCGGCGTCGTGGCCCTCCCCGCCGGCCGCGCCCTCCACCTGATCACCGACCTGAACACCCCGAGCCACGCCCGCCGTCCCGCATCGGACCGGGAGCCGGCCCGATGACGCGCCCGCCCGGCCGGACGCCGTGGTCGGTGAGCGGGTTGGACGGCCTTTGCCGGCACCGGTCCCGGCGCCCGGTGGCTAGATGGGAGCGGGTGCGGTGACGCGCGCGGCGGGGATGCTGCTTGCGGCTGTGGTGACGCTGACGGCGTGGGTGCCGTTGCTCGGGTGGCGGGTCCTCTGGGTGCTGCCCGCCGTGGTGCTCGCCGTCGCGGCGCTGGCCGCGGGACGGCTCCCGGGGCGGCCGCTCGCCGCCGCCTATGTCGCGTGGCCGTTCGTGGCGCTGACGGCGGGCGGGGCGCCCAAGGGGTGGCTGTGGCCCACGTCCTGGGACACGCTCGTGCTCGCCCTCTCGGACGGGGCGCGCGAGATGGCGCTGCTCGTCCCGGGCGAGCGGGCCGGGGACATCGGCACCCGCTCGCTGTGGCTGCTCGGCGCGGGCGCCGCCTTCGTGACCGCCGCCGCGCTCGCCGCGCCGCGCGAGGCGGGCCCGCTGCGGGCCGTCACCGCGTTCACGCTGCTGGCGACGCCCTGGCTGGTGGCCACCGCGATCCGGCAGACCGACGAGAGCGCCTGGCCCGGCGCGGTGCTGCTGCTCGCCGGGCTGCTGTGGTTCGCGCCGCGCCGGGCGGCCGTCCCGGTGCTGGCGCTCGGCACCGCCGCGGCGCTGGTCGCGGCGTCGGCCGCGCACGCCGTCGGGCCGCGCTCGCAGTGGATCGACTTCGACGACATGGTCGGCCGCGAGCCGCAGTTCCAGACGCTCAACACCACCCAGTCCTACGGCCCCATCAACGACCGGCGGTCCGGCGCCACGATGCTGGAGATCACCTCGCCGCGGCCCGCGCTGTGGCGGATGCAGGTCCTCGAACGGTACGGCTGGCGCGGCTGGGAGGTCGGCGGCGGCGTCGAGCGCCCCGACCTGCCCGAACCCGCCGCCGAGCGGGTCGACGTCCAGGTGACGGTCCGCGGCCTGCGCGACTCCCAGGTCGTCTCGCCCGGCCGCATCCGCTCGGTGGAGGCGGCGGGCAAGGTCGACACGATGCCCGGCGACGCGCGCCGGCTGATCCCGCAGCCACGCCAGGACGACACCTACCGGGTCCGGGCCGACATGGTCCGCGTCGACCCGGCGGCCCTGCGCGCCGCGCCCCCGGCCACCGACCACCGGCTCGCCCCGTACACCAGCCTGTGGTTCCGCTGGGGCGGCGAGCGGCTGGCCGGGCGCCTGGGGGAGTACGGCGCGTACCCGCACGTCTCCCCGGGCCTGGAGCGCTTCATGCGCCGCGTCCCCGCGATGCGCGACGTGCTGAACCTGTCGCAGCAGTTGGCGGCGGGCGCGCGGACGCAGTACGAGGTCGTGGAGCGCGTCGAGCGCTACCTGACCGAGGGCGGCCGGTTCCGCTACACCACCGACGTGCCGGAGATGGTCGGCTTCCCGATCCTGGACTTCCTGCTGTACGACCGGGCCGGCTACTGCCAGCACTTCGCGGGCGCGGCGGCGCTGCTGCTGCGGCTGGCCGGCGTCCCGACCCGGGTGGCGGCCGGCTTCGCCACCGGCAAGTCCGAGGACGGCCTGTACAAGGTACGCGACACCGACGCGCACGCCTGGATCGAGGTGTACTTCGAGGGCCAGGGCTGGGTGCCGTTCGACCCGACCCCGGCCGCGGACGCCGAGGTGGCGGCGGAGGTCGACCCGCTGACGCCGCCCGCGCCGGCGGACTCCGGCGGGGTCCCGCGGGCCGTTCCCGTCGCCGGGATCGGGCTGGTCCTGCTGCTGGGGGCGGCGTTCGCGCTGCGCCGCCGCCGCGGCCACCGCGCGCGCCGCCACGGCGAGCTGCTCGAACGCCTCGCCGCCCGTACCGGCGCGCCGGTGACCCCCGGCACGACGCTGACCGAGCTGCGCGGCCATCTGGAGCGGATCGGCCCGCGCGTCGCGGAGATCGCGGCGGAGGCGGAACGCGCCCGGTTCGCGCCCGGCCCGGCGCCGCCGGGCTCGCGGACGCGCGTGGTCCGGGCGCTCGTCGCCGATGTCGGGACGCCGCGCGCCGTGCTGCTCCTCGCCTCGGCCGCACTGCTGCGGCCCGGGGAGCCCGGCTCCGGCCGGGGACGCGGTCAGGGGCGCCCGGAGGGCGAGCCCGAGGCGGCCGGGTAGGGGATCGCCTTCAGGACCTCGGGGCGCAGCAGGCCGGTGAGCGAGCCGTACGGGATCTTGATCGCGGGCTGGCCGCAGGCCATCTCGTACGTGCCGAGGCCGGGCGCGTCCAGGAGCACCTCCAGCTCGGTCTTCGCGAGCGCCAGCTGGACGTACTGGCCGTCGAGCTGCGCCGCGGTCAGCGCGGGCGGCCGGTCGGCGAAGCAGGTTCCGGCGGCGCGCGCCCGGATGCGCTCGGAGAGCGTCCGGAGCCCGTCCCCCGTCAGGGCGGACGGGAGGAGGAGGTCGGCCGCGCGCAGCGCCCTGCCGGTCTTGAGATCGACGGTGACGGTGCGGGCGCGGTTCCAGCTGGAGTGCCCGAGCCGCTGGGAGCGCAGGACGAAGTCGTACCGGACGGAGACGTAGCGCGGGCCGTCCAGCCGCACGCCCGGCTTGACGGAGGACGTGGCGGTCTCGGCGGTGCCGCCCGGCTCGGCCAGCGCCCGCCGGTACTCGCCCGCCCGCGCGTCCGCCGGGGCGCGCAGCGCGGCGTTGATCCGCCGGATGAGGGCCGGGTCGGCGTCGCCCTTGACCGTGACGAGCTGCCCGTTCACCTGGAGCGGCCCGGAGTTCTCCTGGTGGGCGGCCAGCGACACGGTCAGCGGTGGCGGCGGGGGCGGGCCGTCGTCGGCGGCGACGTACACGGCGGCGCCGCCGCCCGCGACGGCGATGGCCCCGCCCGCCGCCACGGCCACGCCCTTGGCGCCGATCCCGGCCGCGCCCGCCGCCCCGGCGCCGCCACCCGCGGCTCCGGCGCCGCCCGCGGCTCCGGCGCCGCCGGCCGCGCTCGCGCCGGACGCGGCCGCCGCGGCGCCCGAACCCGCGGGCGCGAGGCCGAGCGCGGCCAGCGGGAACAGCGCCGCCACCGCCGCGGCCGCGCCGGCGAGGGCGCGCACGCCGCGCCGCTCCCAGTCCGTCCCGTACGCGGCGGCCGCGACGTCCTCCAGCGCCGCCACGAACGCGGCGGCGCCCGCGGGCCGCGCCCAGGGGTCCTTGGCCATGCCCTGCCCGACGAGCGGCCGCAGCGGCTCCGGGACGTCCGCCAGCGGGACGGGCTCGTTCAGGTGCCGGTGCATCAGCGCGAGCGGCTCGCCGCCGGCGAACGGCCGGCGCCCGGTGACGCACTCGAAGAACACGCAGGTGACCGCGTACACGTCGGTCGCGGGCGACACCGGCTCGTCGCGCCACTGCTCGGGCGCCATGTAGACCGGAGTCCCGGACCGGCCGGCCGCGCCCGCGTCCACCGCGATACCGAAGTCGATCAGCTTGCTGAGGCCGTCGCCGCGCACGATCACGTTGGCGGGCTTGTAGTCGCGGTGCACGATGCCCAGCTCGTGCGCGGCGGCCAGGCCGAGCAGCGACCCCTTGAGCACCGCCAGCGCCGCCTCCGGGGCCAGCCGGCCGCGCTCGGCCAGCACCGCCTTGAGCGGGGCGCCGTCCACCGCCTCCATGACGATGGCGGCGCCCTCGGCGGTCTCGACCAGGCCGTAGAGGCGGGCGACGTACGGGTCGTACAGCCGCCGCAGCAGGTCGGCCTCGGCCCGGAACCGGACGCGGAACTCCTCGTCCGCGAGCAGCCGCGCCGACAGGTACTTGATCGCGGCCGGGCGGCCGGTGCCGTCGTGCCGCGCCAGCACCACCCGTCCCTGCGCGCCCTCCCCGAGGACGCGCAGCTCGCTGTAGCCCGGCACGCGCCAGTCGCTCATCCAGCCTCCTGTCATCTGGAGGCGTTATACAGCAATCGCGGCGGTTCCCGCCGTCAGGCGGCCACGGTCGCCGGCTCGGACTCCGGGTCGCCGCCCGTCGCCGCGGGCACCGGCTCGGGGCTCGCCGGCCGTGCGGCGGCCCGCTCGCCGACCGCGCCGCCGAGCGGGACGTACCGGGCCCCGACCGCGATCAGCAGCGCCAGCGCGACGGTCACGCCGACGCCCACGCGCAGCGAGGTCGCGTCGCCGAGGAAGCCGACCACGACCGGGCCGAGCAGCAGCCCGCCGTACCCCATCGCGCCGACCTGGGCCACCGCGGCGGCCGGGCGGTCCGGGGCGGCGGTGCCGGCCAGCGAGATCGTCGTCGGGACGACCGTGCAGACGACCAGGCCCGTCAGGAAGAACCCGGCGACCGCGACCGGCGCGGTCGGGGCGAGGACGACGAGCGTCATGGCCAGGGCGGTGCCGATCCCGGCGCCGGTGAGCAGCCGGCGGGTGCCGACGCGGGCCCGTACCCGGTCGCCGGCCAGCCGCCCGATCAGCATGGCCAGCTCGAACATCGGGTAGCCGAGCGCTGCCAGCGCCTGCGTGGCGCCCATCTCCTCGTGCAGGAGCAGCCCGCTCCAGTCGGCGATCGAGCCCTCGGTCATGAACGCGATGAACGCCAGCGCCCCGATCAGGTAGACCGCGACGGGCATCCGGGCGCGCTTCCCGGAGCCGGCCGCCGCCGGGGCGGGCGGGTCGGCCAGGTACGTGCGGCCGAGCGCGAGCCCGGCCGGCAGCGTCAGGACCGCGGCGACCAGCACGGTCTCGGTGAAGCCGAGCCCGGCGGCGGCCGTGGCGACGCCGAACAGCCCGCCGCTCATGGCGCCCACGCACCAGCCGGCGTGCATCCCGCTCATGATCGGCCGGCGGTACGCCTGCTCGACCGCGCTGCCCTGGGCGTTCATCGCGATGTCGGTGATCCCGAACGTCATGCCGAACAGCGCCACGGCGGCGAGCAGCAGCCCGTACGTGGGGGCCACCGCGACCAGCGCGTACGCGACGGCGGTCAGCGGCAGCGCCAGTGCCAGCACGGGCCGGCTGCCGAACCGCGCCATCACCGCGCGCAGCCCCTGCATGGTCACGATCGCGCCGAGCCCCCAGACGAGGACGACGATGCCGACCTCGCCCTCGCTGGTGCCGAACTTCTCGGCCAGCGCCGGCATGCGGGCGACCCACACGCCGGTGAGCAGCCCGGCCAGCGCGAAGGTCAGGAACGTTCCCACGCGGGCACGGAGCAGCATGGTTCACCTCTTTCTGTGCGCATCGGGGGCACATCGCGAAGGACCCGTGCCGGGGCACGGGTAAGTGGTTCGGGGATGAAGCGGGGGGGGGGAGGGGGGTTGGGTTATCGTCGCTCGGCGGCCAGCGCCAGCAGGCGCTGTTTCAGCGCGTCCAGCTGCCCGGCGTCGTACAGCTCCGGGGTGTGGCTCACCACTTCCCAGAGGCCCTCGGCCGCCAGCCGGACGATCATCGCCGCGACCGGGTCGGGGTCCGCGGCGGCCGGCCGGCCGTGCCAGCGGGCCATCGCCTCGTTCAGCGGGGCGGCCAGCTCGGGGTCGGTGGCGGCGGCCATGATCGCCGACCACCGGCGGTACGCGCGGGCCTCGCCGGTGAGCACCTCGAACGTCGCCTCGACGTAGGCCCGGGTGTACGCCCCCGGCGTGCCGTCGTCGTGCGCCGCGACCAGCGCGTCGAACTCCTCGATCACCCGCGCGACCAGGCCCTGGACCAGGGCCTCCTTGGTCGGGAAGTGGTAGAGCAGCCCGCCCTTGCTGACGCCGGCGCGGTCGGCGACCGCGGTGAGCGTCAGCGCCTGGGTGCCCTGCTCCGACAGCAGGGCCTCGGCGGCGTCGAGGAGAGCGTGCTTCTTCATGACCACTTTACTGTACCGACCGGACGGTACAGGAGCAAACCACTCAAAATCCCATTTTGTTCCGCCCTCATCCCGCTACCGGCCCGCCTCCGCCCCGCCTCTGGCCGACCCATGGCCGCCGCCGGGGAACGTTCGGGGCGCGGATACTGTTATGCGCGTGGTGACCTACCTCGACCATGCGGCGACGACCCCGATGCTGCCCGAGGCCGTCGCGGCGATGACGGCGGAGCTGGGAGTGCTCGGCAACCCGTCCTCCCTGCACGCCGTGGGCCGCCGCTCCCGCCGGGTGGTGGAGGAGTCCCGCGAGATCATCGCCGAGCTGTTCGACGCCCGGCCCAGCGAGGTCGTCTTCACCTCCGGCGGCACCGAGGCCGACAACCTCGCGGTCAAGGGGATCTACTGGGCCCGCCGCGCCGCCGACCCCGCCCGCACCCGGGTGCTGGCGAGCGCCGTGGAGCACCACGCCGTCCTGGACGCCGTCCAGTGGCTCGCCGACCACGAGGGCGCCCGCGTCGACTGGATCCCGGTGGACGCGCGCGGCCGCGCCGACCCGGAGTCGCTGCGCGCGCTGATGGGCCCGGACGTGGCGCTGGTCACCGTGATGTGGGCCAACAACGAGGTCGGCACCGTCCAGCCCGTCGCCGAACTCGCCGCGGTCGCCCGCGAGCACGGCGTCCCGTTCCACACCGACGCCGTCCAGGCCGCCGGCCAGCTCCCGGTCGGCTTCCACGCCTCCGGCGCGCACGCCCTCACCCTCAGCGGCCACAAGCTCGGCGGGCCGCTCGGCGTCGGCGCGCTGCTCCTCGGCAAGGGCGTCGACCCGGTCCCGGTGCTGCACGGCGGCGGCCAGGAGCGCGACGTCCGGTCCGGAACGCTCGACACCCCCGCCATCGCCGGCTTCGCCGCGGCCGCGCAGGCCGCCCTCGCCCGCCGCGACGCCGAGGCCGCCCGGCTGGCCGCCCTCCGCGACCAGCTGATCGGCGCCGTCCGCTCCGCCGTGCCCGACGCCGTCCTGAACGGCCCCGAAACGGACCGCCTTCCGGGCAACGCGCACTTCTCCTTCCCCGGCTGCGAGGGCGACGCGCTGCTCATGCTCCTGGACGCCCGGGGGATCGAGTGCTCCACCGGCTCCGCCTGCTCGGCCGGGGTCTCCCAGCCCAGCCACGTGCTGCTGGCGATGGGCGCCGACCCGGCCCGCGCCCGCGGCTCGCTGCGCTTCACGCTCGGGCACACCTCCACCGAGGCGGACGTGAAGGCGCTCGCGGACGCCATCGCCCCCGTCGTCGAGCGCGCCCGCCGCGCCGGCCTTTCCTGACCGTTCCCCCGTACCGGACGTTTCGGACCGCGGTCCGGGGGGACCGATGGCGGGATGACGGAGAACGTTGCCCGGAGCGGCCTGCGGCGGACGGCGGGCCACCCGTGGTTCCACCGCCTCACCCGGACGGGACTGGCCGCGCGCGGCGCCATCTACCTGCTGATCGGCTGGCTCGCGGTACGGATCGCGTTCGGCCGCGGCGGCCACGAGGCCGACCAGCGCGGCGCGCTGGAGACCGTGGTCGGGGGCCCGGGCGGGATCGTCGCGGTGTGGCTGGTGGCCGCCGGGTTCGCCGGGCTGGTCCTCTGGCAGATCGCGGAGGCCCGGTACGGGCGGCCCGTCCCGGACGGGCACAGGCCGCACAACCGCGCCCTCGCGTTCGCCCGCGCCCTGATCTACCTCGCCGGGCTGGCGGGCTCGGCCGGCTTCGCGATCGGTGCCGGCGGCCGGTCGTCCGACCAGCAGTCCAGGGCGTTCACCGCGCGGGCGATGGACGCCCCGGGCGGCCGCTGGCTGGTCCTGGCGGTCGGCGCCGGGTTCGTGGTCTGCGGCGCCGTCGTCGGCTGGCACGCCGTCCGCCGGAACTTCCTGGACGAGCTGGACCCCGGCCTGAACGGCCCCGCCCGCAAGGTCGTCGTCCCGCTCGGCGTCGTGGGCAACAGCGCCCGCGGCCTGCTCCTGGCCGGCATCGGCGTCTTCCTCGCGTTCGCCGCGCTGCGGCACGACCCCGGCCAGGCCAAGGGGCTGGACGGGACGCTCCGCGAGTTCACCGCCACGCCCGCCGGCCCCTGGCTGCTGGTCGCCGTCGCCGCCGGCCTCGCCGTCTTCGGGATGTACGCCTTCTGCGAGGCCCGCTGGCGCAAGGTCGACGCCAGCAACTGAGCCGTCAGCTGGGCCTGAACGGCGCCATGGCCCGCCAGCCCGGGTCGCTGGTCGAGGACACCTTGGCCTTGCCCTCGCTCCAGCCCGCCGCGAGCTGGTCGAGCTCGGCGACCACCCCGGAGTCGGGGTCGGCGTACAGGTGCAGCACCCGCAGCCCGTCCCCGGTCTCCCGCACGGCCAGCACCGCCCGGTCGCCCAGCCCGGCCAGCTTCTTCTCGAACTTGCGCAGCGCGCCCGCCGACGGCTCCACCGGGAGCCGGTCGGGGTTGCTGTGCGCGTACGGCAGCGTGATCGCCACGTGCAGGTCGCACAGCGGGTAGTCCTGGCGGTGCAGCGGGAACCGCGCGCCCAGCCGGGCGGGATGGCCGCGCGGCGTGCGGCTCTCGCCGGTCAGCCAGGTCGGCTCGGCGAACGGCTCGGCGATCTGCTCGACCACGGCGGGCAGCATCGACGGCGGCAGCGCGTCCATCGGCGCCTCGGTCGCGATCGTGACGTCGCCGATCCAGCGCGCGACGTCGTCCTCGCCCATCGACCAGTCGAGCACGTGCGCCGCGACCTGGAGCCGCTGCTCGTCCGACACGAACAGGAAGTCGGGGTGGTATGCGGCGATGTGCACCCGGGCGAGGTTGGCGTCCGCCCGCATCCCGAGCTTGACGTAGTCGAGGTCGAACTCGTGGTCGCCGAGCACGAGCTTGTGCTCCAGCATCTCCGGATCGGCCTGCCGCGCCGGGTGGAAGCGCCAGTCCCCGGCGACCGCGGCGCGCGGCGCGGCCCGGACCCAGCGTTCGGCCAGCCCGCGCAGCTCCGGGTCGCCGGCCCCGGTGACGGTCAGCACCGGCGGCTCGTCCTCACCCCCGCCGATCTCCCACTGGAGCTCCGGATGGATCTTGTGCACCCGGCTGGACAGCTCCTCGACGAGCGCGGCGGGCAGCCCCTCGCCGGGCTGCTGCTCGCCCCCCTCGGGGCCGTTCAGCGATGCCTCGATCTCCTGGCGGGCCTGCGCCCACCACTCCCAGAACTCGCTGATCGACGCGGGTACGGCGGCGGACGTCTCGCGGGGACGGCGGAAGATTCCCATAGCGGGCCTCATCGTACGCGGAATCGGTGATCGCGGGCCGCACGGCGGGGCCGGGGGAGCGCTTACCCTGGGACTGTTATGACTTTGCGCGTACTCGCCGCCATGTCGGGCGGCGTCGACTCCGCCGTCGCCGCCGCCCGTGCCGCCGCGGCCGGCCATGAGGTCACCGGCGTCCACATGGCGCTGTCCAGCAATCCGCAGTCGTACCGGACGGGGGCGCGCGGCTGCTGCACCCTGGAGGACTCCCGGGACGCGCGCCGCGCCGCCGATGTGATCGGGATCCCGTTCTACGTGTGGGACCTGGCCGAGCGGTTCGACCGCGACGTGGTGCAGGACTTCGTCGAGGAGTACGCGGCGGGCCGCACCCCCAACCCGTGCCTGCGCTGCAACGAGAAGATCAAGTTCTCCGCGCTGCTGGACCGGGCGCTGGCGCTGGGCTTCGACGCGGTCTGCACCGGCCACTACGCGCGGCTCGCGGACGGCGTGCTGCGCCGCGGCGTGGACGAGGGCAAGGACCAGTCGTACGTGCTGGCCGTCTGCACGCCCGAGCAGCTCGCGCACGCGATGTTCCCGCTGGGCGACACCACCAAGGCCGACATCCGGGCCGAGGCGGAGCGGCGCGGCCTCCAGGTCGCCGACAAGCCCGACAGCCACGACGTGTGCTTCATCGCCGACGGCGACACCCGCGGCTTCCTCGCCGGCCGGCTGGGCGCCGCGCCGGGGCCGATCGTGGACGAGGACGGCACCGAGGTCGGCGAGCACGAGGGCGCGTACGCCTACACCGTCGGCCAGCGCAAGGGCCTGCGGATCGGCCGTCCGGCCGCCGACGGCCGGCCGCGGTACGTCCTGGACATCTCGCCGGTGACCAACACCGTGACGGTCGGCCCGCGCGAGGCCCTGGACGTGCGCGAGATCGTGGCCGAGCGCCCGGTGTGGCTGTCGGAGGCTCCGGCGGGCGCGTTCGGCTGCCAGGTCCAGCTCCGCGCCCACGGCGAGGTGCACGACTGCACGGCCGAGCCGGACGGCGACCGCGTCCGGATCACCCTCGCCCGCCCGGCCCGGGGCGTGGCGCCCGGCCAGGCCGCGGTGCTGTACGAGGGCGACCGCGTCCTCGGCTCCGCGACGATCAGCGACACCTCCCGGGTGCCGGCCTGAGCCCGGCCGGGAATAGCGGGGCCCGTCCGGTTGCCGTTATCTTCCGTACGCCCAGGCCGAGGAGGATCAGTTGAAGTTCGGTGTTTCGACGTTCGTGACCGATGACGGGATCGGGCCCGCGGAGTTGGGCCGCGCGCTGGAGGAGCGGGGGTTCGGCTCGCTGTACGTGGCCGAGCACACCCACATCCCGGTGAAGCGGGAGTCCCCGTGGCCGGGCGGCGCCGATCTGCCGCGCTGGTACTACCGGACGCTCGACCCGTTCGTGACGCTGACCGCCGCGGCGGCGGTGACCGAGCGGCTGGAGGTCGGCACCGGGATCGCGCTGGTCGTCCAGCGCGACCCGATCATCCTGGCCAAGGAGGTCGCCTCGCTCGACCGCGTCTCGAACGGCCGCGCGGTGCTGGGCGTCGGCGCGGGCTGGAACCGCGAGGAGATGCGCAACCACGGCACCGACCCGCGGACGCGGATGCGGCTGCTGAACGAGCGGGTGCGCGCGGTGCGGGCGCTGTGGACCGAGGAGGAGGCGGAGTTCCACGGCGAGTTCGTGGACTTCGACCCGGTGTTCCTGTACCCGAAGCCGGTCCGCGAGCCGCACCCGCCGATCATGATCGGCGGGTCCGGGCCGACGACGTTCGACCGGGTGCTGGAGGTCGGCGACGGCTGGATGCCGATCTACGGCCGCGACACGGATGAGCTGGGCGCGCGGATCCGCGAGCTGCGGGAGCGGGCGGGACGACGGCTGCCGGTGACGATGTTCGGCGTGCCGGCGAAGGCCGAGGCCGTGGCCGAGCTGGACGAGGCGGGCGTCGACCAGGTCCTGTTCAACCTCAAGACCCTCCCGGAGGACGGGACGCTGGCCGAGCTCGACCGGCTGGCCGCCCTGCTGTGATCGATAGGGTTCCGGTGTGACTGATTTCCCGTGGGGGGCCGGGACCGCGACCGGGGCCGGGTCGTACCCCGGCACCGACCCCGCCGAGGCGCTGCGGACCGTGCTCGGCGAGCTGCCGGAACTGCCGCACCTGCCCGAGCTGCCCGCCCGCGGCCCCGGCGCCGACATGACCGGCCGCACCGCCGGGCTGCTGGTCGAGCTGCCGGTGCACCTGGAGCCGTCGGGCTGGCGGTTCTCCGACCGGCCCGGCCGCGACACCCGCCGCAGCCTCGATCATCTGGCGCGCGACCTGGACCTGCTGGAGGAGCTGGCGCACGGGCACGACGGCCGGTTCAAGATCCAGGTGTGCGGGCCGTGGACGCTGGCCTCGACGATCGAGCTGCGGCACGGCGACCGCGCGCTCAAGGACCCGGGCGCGGTCCGCGACCTGACCGCCTCGCTGGCCGAGGGCGTGTCCCGGCACGTCGCCGACGTGCGGCGGCGGCTGCCGGACGCGCGGATCGTGCTGCAGATCGACGAGCCGGGGCTGCCCGCCGTGCTGGCCGGGCGCGTCCCGACCGCCAGCGGCTTCTCGCGGCTGGCCCCGGTCGAGGCGCCGCTGGCCGAGCACGGCCTGCGGCAGGTGGTCGAGGCGGCCGGGGACGCGTACCCGGTCGTGCACTGCTGCGCCGCCCGCGTCCCGTACGGGCTGCTGCGCGGCGCCGGCGCGAAGGCGATCTCGTTCGACCTCGGCACGGTGCCGAGGCGGGACGACGACGCGGTGGGGGAGACGATCGACGCCGGGATCGGGCTGCTGATCGGCGCCGTGCCCGCCACCGACGCGACACTGCCCTCGCTGGAGGCGACCGCCGCGCCCGTGCGGGAGCTGTGGCGGCGGCTCGGGTTCCCGCCGGCGCGGCTCGCCGAGCAGGCGGTGATCACGCCCGCGTGCGGGCTGGCGGGGGCGTCGCCGCGGTACGCGCGGGCGGCGATGAAGCGCTGCCGCGATACCGCCAGGATGCTGTACGAAGCCGCCGAATAGCCGCCGAATAGCCGCCGGATAGCGCGGAACGCGGGGGCCGGGGCGCAGGCCAGAATGGGGCCATGACCGTGAGCGAGGGAGTCCCCAGCGAGGCGGCTCGGCGGCACCACCTGCTGAGCCGGGAGATCGACGACGCCAACTACCGGTACTACGTGCTGGACGCGCCGACGCTGAGCGACGCGGACTACGACCGGCGGATGCGCGAGCTGAAGGCGCTGGAGGAGGAGCATCCGGAGCTGGTCACCCCGGACTCGCCGACCCAGAAGGTCGGCGCGCCGATCTCCACGGACTTCGCGAACGTCGAGCATCTGGAGCGCATGCAGAGCCTCGACAACGCGATGAACGACGAGGAGCTGGCCTCCTGGGACGACCGGGTCGTCCGCGAGGCCGGCAAGATCGCCGCCTATCTGTGCGAGCCGAAGATCGACGGGCTGGCGATCGCGCTGGTGTACGAGGACGGGCGGTTCGTCCGCGCCGTCACCCGCGGCGACGGCCGTACCGGCGAGGACGTCACGTACAACGTCCGCACGATCGCGTCCGTGCCGGAGCGGCTGGCCGGCGAGGGCTGGCCGGAGCTGCTGGAGGTGCGCGGCGAGATCTTCCTGACCGTCGAGGGGTTCGAGCAGGTCAACGCCGTGCAGGCGGAGGCGGGCCGGGAGCCGTTCGCCAACCCGCGCAACGCGGCCGCCGGGTCGCTGCGGCAGAAGGACCCGCGGGTCACCGCGCAGCGGCCGCTGGACATGCTGCTGCACGGTTTCGGTGCCTGGCGCGGCGGCAAGCAGCCCGACAGCCAGGCCGGGGCGTACGAGCTGATGCGCGAGTGGGGGCTGCCGGTCAGCGACCGGTACGAGATCGTCGAGGACATGGCGGGCGTCCGCGCGTACATCGAGCGGACCGGCGAGAACCGGCACGCCACCGCGTACGAGATCGACGGCGTGGTCGTCAAGGTCGACCAGTTCCCGCTGCAGCGCCGGCTCGGCTCGACCTCGCGGGCGCCGCGGTGGGCGATCGCCTGGAAGTTCCCGCCGGAGGAGGTCAACACCAGGCTGCTCGACATCAAGGTCGGCATCGGGCGCACCGGGCGCGTCACGCCGTACGGGGTGATGGAGCCGGTCACGGTCGCCGGGTCCACGGTGACGTACGCGACGCTGCACAACGCGAGCGAGGTCGAGCGCAAGGGCGTGCTGATCGGCGACACGGTCGTGCTGCGCAAGGCGGGCGACGTGATCCCCGAGATCGTGGCGCCGGTGACCGGGCTGCGGGACGGGTCCGAGCGCCGCTTCGAGATGCCCGCCGAGTGCCCGGAGTGCGGGACGGAGCTGGCGTACGAGAAGGAGGGCGACGCCGACATCCGCTGCCCGAACGCGCAGTTCTGCCCGGCGCAGCTGCGCGAGCGGCTGTTCTTCGTCGCGGACCGCAAGGTGCTCGACATCGAGGCGCTCGGGTACGTCGCCGCGACCGCGCTCACCCAGCCGCTGGAGCCGTCCGACCCGCCGGTGCGCAACGAGGGCGACCTGTTCCACCTGACCGTGGACCGGCTGCTGCCGATCAAGACGGTGGTGCGGGAGCAGCGCACCGGCCTGCCGCGGATCGACCCGAAGACGGGCGAGGAGAAGGTCGTGACCTTCTTCGCGAACAAGGAGGGCGAGCCGAAGAAGACCGTCGAGGTCCTCTTCGGTGAGCTGGAGAAGGCCAAGTCCCAGCCGCTGTGGCGGGTGCTGACCGCGCTGTCGATCCGGCACGTGGGGCCGGTCGCCGCGCAGGACCTCGCCCGCGAGATGCGGTCGATGGACGCGATCCGGAACGCGACGGAGGAGGAGCTGGCCGCCGTCGACGGCATCGGCCCGACGATCGCGCGCTCGATCAGGAACTGGTTCGAGGTCGACTGGCACCGGGAGATCGTCCGCAAGTGGGCCGAGGCCGGCGTCCGGATGGAGGACGAGGGGTCCGCCGCGCCGCAGCCGCTCAAGGGGGTCACCGTGGTGATCACCGGGACGATGGAGGAGTTCAGCCGGGACTCGGCGACCGAGGCGGTGCAGGACCGGGGAGGCAAGGTCACCGGGTCGGTGTCGAAGAAGACGGGCTTCGTCGTGGTGGGGGAGAGCCCGGGGTCCAAGTACGACAAGGCGGTCAAGCTCGGGGTGCCGGTCCTGGACGAGGCCGGGTTCCGCGTCCTGCTGGAGGAAGGGCCGGATGCGGCCACGAACGTGACCCTCAGCGTGGAGGAGTGACGCCGTGTGGTCGTTGCGCCGTTAACCAGGTTTGGGTTACCCAGTGGTACAGTTCCGCTACCCAGGGGTAGAGTCTTGGGGCAGAATGGAAATAACGGAACGTACCCAACCGGTTTCGCGAAGTTGAGTACAGGTCGTACTCTCCCTGTCATCACGACTCACCAGAACCTCCGGTCGTCACACCGGGAAGCGGACCTCCACCTCGAAGCGCCCGCGCTCCGGGGCCGGGGGACGGCCCTCGTACTCCCCCCGAGGATGTGATGAAGGACCCGAACAACACGCGGAACACGATGCCGCGCCGGGGTTCCCCGCTGTGGATCTACCTCGTGGTCGTCGTCCTGCTGGGCGTCGCCGCGTGCGTCGCGGCGCTCGCCGGGCTGTCCGGGGACGAGGTGGACGCGCTCGTCGGCAACCCGGTCTTCTGGATCCTGGCCTGCTTCATCGTCTTCGGCGAGCTGCGGCCGATCATCACCCCCGGCTCCACCGAGAACAACGGCGCCACCACCTCCACCACGTTCGCGTTCGCCGCCCTGCTGTACGCCGGGCTGCCCATCGCCGCCGTCCTCCAGGCCGTCGCCGCCGCCACCTGCGGCATCCTGCGCGGCCGCAGCCCGCACCGGATCGCGTTCAACGTCGCCCAGTACACCCTCTCCCTGGGCGCCGCCCAGCTCGTCCTCCAGCTGTTCGGCGTGCACGCCGACCCGATCGCGCTGTGGGTGCCCACCGGGGCCGACCTGCCCGCCATCGCGCTGGCCGGCACCGTCTACTTCGTCTGCAACGACCTGCTCGTCGGCACCGCCGTCGCGCTGCACGAGCGGGTCTCGGTCCTCAAGGCGATCCGCTGGGACCTCGGCTACCAGGTCCTCGTCCACCTGGCGCTGCTCGGCCTCGCCCCGCTGATGGTCGTGGCGATGCACCGGTCGGCCGCGTTCGTCCCGCTGATCGTGCTGCCGTTCATCGCGGTCTACCTCAACGCGTCGGTCTCGGTGCGCCGCGAGCACCAGGCGCTGCACGACGCGCTCACCGGGCTGCCCAACCGCAAGCTGCTGATCGTACGGACCGAGGAGGCGCTGGCCGAGGCGCGCGGCGCGGGGGAGCGCGCCGCCGGGGCCGCCCGCATGCGGCTGCTGCCCTGGCTCTCCAAGCCGCGCCCGCCCGGCCGCAAGGGCACCGGCGAGCCGGTGCGGCGCGCCGGGCTGTTCCTGCTCGACCTCGACCGCTTCAAGGAGGTCAACGACACCCTCGGCCACCTGACCGGCGACCGGCTGCTCCAGCTGGTCGCGCACCGGCTGACCCACAGCGTGCGCCCCGGCGACCTGGTGGCCCGGCTCGGCGGCGACGAGTTCGCGGTGCTGCTGCCGACGATCCGGGACGCCGCCGCCGCCCGCGAGGTCGCCGCCCGGCTGCGCGCCGCGCTCAGCGAGCCGGTCCGGCTGGACGGGATGTCGTTCGACCTGGAGGGCAGCGTCGGCATCGCGCTGTTCCCCGACCACGCGCCCGACTTCGAGCTGCTGCTGCAGCGCGCCGACGTGGCGATGTACGAGGCGAAGGGCAGCCGCAGCGGGGTGGAGGTCTACTCGCCGTCCAAGGACCGCAACTCCCCGGCCCGCCTCACCATGCTCGGCGACCTGCGCCGCGCCGTGGACCGCGGCGAGCTGGAGCTGTTCTACCAGCCCAAGACGGCGCTGCGGGACGGCCAGCTGGTCGGCATGGAGGCGCTGGTCCGCTGGCGGCACCCCGACAAGGGGCTGCTCGTGCCCGAGCACTTCCTGCCGATCGCCGAGCAGACGTACCTGATGCGCTCGATCACCCAGCACGTGGTGGAGGCCGCGCTCGCGCAGGCCGCCGCATGGTGGCGGGAGGACCTCACCGTCCAGGTCGCGGTGAACGCCTCCGGCCGCGACCTGCTCGACACCGGCCTCACCGAGGCGATCGAGGAGGGCCTGCTCAAGCGCGGCCTGCCCGCCGCCGCCCTCCAGCTGGAGATCACCGAGCGGATCCTGATGAACGAGCCCGCCTACGCCTCCGACACGGTGAGCGCGCTGGCGGCCCTCGGCGTCCCGCTCAGCCTGGACGACTTCGGCACCGGCTACTCCTCGCTGGTGCGGCTCAAGCGGATGCCGGTCGAGGAGATCAAGATCGACTCATCGTTCATCCGGCGGATCGCGGAGTCCTCCGACGACGCCGTGATCGTGCGTTCGATCGTGGATCTCGCCCGCACGCTGGGGCTGCGCTCGGTGGCCGAGGGCGTCGAGGACGCCCGGACCGCGGTGCTGCTGCGCGAGATGGGCTGCGACGCCGCGCAAGGCTGGCACTTCGGCCGCCCGATGGACGCCGCGGCGGCCACCGACTGGCTGCGCAGCCATGTGGAGCGCGCCCCCGAGCCCGCCGCCTGAGCGCGCCCGCCCGCGATCTGCCCGCGATCTGCCCGCGACCTGCCCGGGACTCAGTACGTACGGCGGGGCGGCGGGTCCTCGTAGTAGCGCTCCTCGCGCACGGCCGGCGGGGGCGGCGGGACCCGGCGGCGCGCGGTCGCGATCCGGACGATCCCGATGACCAGCCCGGCGAGGCCGCCGATCATGAGGATGATGCCGACGACCCGGATGTCGACGCCGCTGAGGTCCAGATCGACCGCGTAGGCCAGGATCGCACCAATGATGATCAGGGCGAGGCTGCCTCCGATGGTCACGGCGCTCTCTCCTCTCCATCGTCCGAGGGGACGTACCAGATGTGCGTTCCCTCCCGGAGCATCC
The DNA here is from genome assembly GCF_040703975.1 of Spirillospora sp. NPDC029432. Classification (NCBI taxonomy): domain Bacteria; kingdom Bacillati; phylum Actinomycetota; class Actinomycetes; order Streptosporangiales; family Thermomonosporaceae; genus Spirillospora; species Spirillospora sp. NPDC029432. The sequence goes on along the minus strand of NZ_JBEZWH010000024.1, from coordinate 31,638 downwards.
GAAACGTCCCGAGCCGTAAAGCGGTCGGCCGGGAGGAACGCGGCCCATAGGATGGACGGCGAATCCCATCGACCCGCAGAAACGGTTGTCACATGTCCGCCATCACCCGCGACGAGGTGGCCCACCTCGCCCGGCTGTCCCGGCTGGCGCTCGCCGACGATGAGCTCGACCATCTCGCCGCCCAGCTCGACCAGATCATCTCCGCGGTCGCGCGGGTGCAGGAGGCCGCGGCGGAGGACATCCCGCCGTCCTCGCACGCGCTCCCGCTGACCAACGTCTACCGCGCCGACGAGGTACGCCCCTCGCTCACGCCGGAGCAGGCCCTCTCGGGCGCCCCGGCCGCCGAGGAGCAGCGCTTCCGCGTACCCCGGATCCTGGACGAGGAGGCGTGATGGGCGGAGGACACGGCATGGCGAGCAGTGGTGATCTGGCGGGGCGTACCGCGGCCGAGCTGGCGGAGCTGGTCGCCTCCGGGCAGACCTCCGCGGCCGAGGTGGCGCGGGCGCACCTGGACCGGGTGGCGGCCGTCGACGGCCGGGTGAACGCGTTCCTGCACGTCGACGAGGACGCCGTGCTGGCGCAGGCGCGCCGGGTGGACGAGCGGATCGCCGCCGGCGAGAACCCCGGGCCGCTGGCCGGGGTGCCGATCGCGCACAAGGACGTCTTCACCACCACCGACATGCCCACCACCGCCGGATCCAAGATCCTGGAGGGCTGGCGGCCGCCGTACGACTCGACCGTGACCGCGCGGCTGCGCGAGGCCGGCCTGGTCATCCTCGGCAAGACCAACATGGACGAGTTCGCGATGGGCTCGTCCACCGAGAACAGCGCCTACGGCGTGACCCGCAACCCGTGGGACCTCGACCGGATCCCCGGCGGCTCCTCGGGCGGCTCGTCCGCCGCGGTCGCCGCGTACGAGGCGCCGCTGGCCACCGGCACCGACACCGGCGGCTCGATCCGGCAGCCCGCCGCCGTGACCGGCATCGTCGGCACCAAGCCCACCTACGGCGGCTCGTCCCGGTACGGCGTGATCGCGTTCGCGTCCTCGCTGGACACGCCCGGCCCGTTCGCGCGGAACGTGCTGGACGCCGCGCTGCTGCACGAGGCGTTCTCCGGGCACGACCGGATGGACGCCACCTCGATCGACGAGCCGGTGCCCGCGGTCGTGGAGGCCGCCCGCCGCGCCGACGTCGCCGGGATGACGGTCGGCGTCGTCAAGGAGTTCGCCGCCGGCGAGGGCGCGCAGCAGGGCGTGCTCGACCGCTTCAACGAGGCCGTCGAGCTGCTGGAGTCGCTGGGCGCCAAGGTCGTCGAGGTCTCCTGCCCCAACTTCACGTACGCGCTGCCCGCGTACTACCTGATCGCGCCCTCCGAGTGCTCGTCCAACCTGGCCCGCTTCGACGCGATGCGGTACGGCCTGCGCGTCGGCGACGACGGCACCCGCAGCGCCGAGGAGGTCATGGCGCTGACCCGCGCCGAGGGCTTCGGGGCCGAGGTCAAGCGGCGCATCATGCTCGGCACGTACGCCCTCTCCTCGGGCTACTACGACGCCTACTACGGCAAGGCGCAGCAGATCCGGACGCTGGTGTCGCGCGACTTCGCCGCCGCGTACGACCGGGTGGACGTGCTGGTCTCGCCGACCACGCCGACCACCGCGTTCCCGATCGGCGAGCGCGCCGACGACCCGATGGCGATGTACCTCGCCGACCTGTACACGATCCCGAGCAACCTGGCGGGCAACGCCTCGATCTCGGTGCCGTGCGGGCTGGCCGACGAGGACGGGCTGCCGGTCGGGCTGCAGATCATGGCCCCGGTCCTCGGCGACGACCGGGTCTACCGGGTGGGCGCCGCCGTCGAGAAGGCGCTGGAGGACCGTTGGGGCGGCCCGCTGCTGGCCAAGGCCCCCGAGCTGGTGGAGGCGGCCAAGTGACCGAGTCAGCGAGCACGGACACGCTGATGCCGTACGACGAGGCGCTGGAGAAGTACGAGCCGGTGCTGGGCATCGAGACCCACATCGAGCTGGGCACCGCGTCCAAGATGTTCTGCGGCTGCCCGACCGGGTTCGGCGCCGAGCCGAACACCCAGGTCTGCCCCGTCTGCCTGGGGCTGCCCGGCGCGCTGCCGGTCACCAACCGGGCCGCGATCGAGGGCATCATCAAGATCGGCCTGGCGCTGAACTGCGACATCGTCGAGTGGTGCAGGTTCGCCCGGAAGAACTACTTCTACCCGGACATGCCGAAGAACTTCCAGATCTCGCAGTACGACGAGCCGCTGTGCGTGGACGGCCACCTGGACGTCCAGGTCGAGGGCGAGACGTACCGGATCGAGATCGAGCGCGTCCACATGGAGGAGGACACCGGCAAGTCGCTGCACGTCGGCGGCGCCACCGGGCGCATCCACGGCGCCGACCACTCCCTGGTGGACTACAACCGGGCCGGGATCCCGCTGGTCGAGATCGTCACCAAGCCGATCACGGCGACCGGGGAGAAGGCGCCGCTGGTGGCCCGCGCGTACGCCACCGAGCTGCGCGAGCTGGTCCGCTCGCTGGGCGTGTCCGACGTCCGGATGGAGCAGGGCTCGATGCGCTGCGACGTCAACGTCTCCCTCATGCCGCGCGGCGCGTCCGAGTGGGGCACCCGCACCGAGACCAAGAACGTCAACTCGCTGCGCTCGGTCGAGCGCTCCGTCCGCTCGGAGATCGAGCGGCAGGCGGGCGTGCTGGACGCGGGCGGCCGGATCGTCCAGGAGACCCGGCACTTCCACGAGGACACCGGCGCCACCACCAGCGGGCGGAGCAAGGAGGAGGCGCAGGACTACCGCTACTTCCCCGAGCCGGACCTGGTGCCGATGGCGCCGCCGCGCGAGTGGGTCGAGGAGCTGCGCGCCACCCTGCCCGAGCTGCCCGCCGCCCGCCGCGCCCGCGTCCAGCGGGAGTGGAGGCTGTCGGACATGGAGCTGCGGGACGTCGTCAACGCCGGCGCGCTCGACCTGATCGAGGAGACGATCGCCGCGGGCGCCGACGCGGGCGCCGCCCGCAAGTGGTGGATGAACGAGCTGTCCCGCCGCGCCACCGAGCAGGGCGCCGAGCTGGCCGAGCTGCCGATCACCCCGGCGCAGGTCGCCCGGGTCCAGGAGATGATCACCGCAGGCGAGCTGAACGACAAGCTGGCCCGCCAGGTCTTCGCCGGCGTGCTGGCCGGCGAGGGCACCCCGGACGAGGTGGTCGCCGCCCGCGGCCTGAAGATCGTCAGCGATGAGGGCGAGCTGGTCGCGATCATCGACCAGGTGATCGCCGACAACCCGGACGTGGCCGACAAGGTCCGCGGCGGCAAGGTCAACGCGGTCGGCGCCCTGATCGGCCCGATCATGAAGGCCACCGGCGGCAAGGCCGACGCCGGCCGCGCCCGCCAGCTCATCCTGGAGCGCCTCGGGGCCTCCTGAGGCTCTCCTCGACGCCGGTCACCGGAGGGGGATGACGAGGATCCTGTCGTCCCCCTCCCGCTCGTCGCCGCGGCCGTCCTTGTTGCTCGTGGTGACCCACAGGGAGCGGCCGTCGGGCGCGGGGACGACGGCGCGCAGGCGGCCGTACTCGCCCTCGTAGTGCGCCACCGGCCGTCCCGCCCTGCCGTCCGCGAGCGGGACCTGCCACAGGCGCTCGCCGCGCAGGCCCGCCGCCCAGAGGGAGCCGCCCGCGTACCCGAGGCCGGACGGGGACGCCTCGGACGTCGCCCAGGTCAGGAGCGGGTCGGTGTACCGATCCCTGCCGCCGACGCCCTCGACCTCCGGCCAGCCGTAGTTCGCGCCCTTCTCGATGCGGTTGATCTCGTCGTAGGTGTTCTGGCCGAACTCGGTGGCGTAGAGCCGCTTCGCCTCGTCCCAGGCCAGGCCCTGGACGTTGCGGTGGCCGTACGTCCAGACGCGGTCGCCCCACGGGTTGCCGGGCGCGGCCTTCCCCTCGGGCGTGACGCGCAGGATCTTGCCGCCGAGCGAGCCGCGGTCCTGCGCCAGCTCCACCCGGCCCGCCTCGCCGGTGGCGACGTACAGCAGGCCGTCCGGGCCGAACGCGATCCGCCCGCCGTCGTGGTTGCCGGCCTTCGGGATGCCGGTCACGAGCGGCTGGAGCGAGCCCACGCCGCCGCCGTCGTTGCGGAAGCGGACGACGCGGTTGTCGTCCGCGGCGGTAAAGTAGAGGTAGACGAGCCGGTCCCGCTCGTACGACGGCGAGACAGCGACGCCCATCAGGCCGCCCTCGCCGCCGGGCTCGACCCCGGGGACCCGCCCGATCTCGCTGACCTCCCCCCGCGGCGTCACCTGGAGCAGCCGCCGGCTGTCGCGTTCGGTGACAAGCGCATTGCCGTCCGGTAGGAAAGCGATGGCCCACGGGACGGCCAGCCCCGTCGCGAGCGCGCGCGGCTCACCGGGCCGCGCCTGCCCCGCCGGTGCCGTGGCCGGCGCCGGCGGAGGCGTGCTCGCCCCGCCGCCGCCCCCGCCTCCGCCGTCCCCGCCGGACGAGCAGCCGCCCGCGAGCAGCGCGGCGGCCGCCGCCCCTGCCGCGAGCCGGTACCTGACGATCGAGTGCTGTCTCATCGGAACGCCCCTCCGTCACTCGGTAGTTGTACTACGTGCGCGGCCCCCCGGCCGTTCCGGAGACCCCGGCAAGTCGGGACGATCGTGTACGGCGAGCCCTCCGGCGCCGCCCTTTGTCGCCGGGAGGACGCCCAGCCTCAATCGCTCCGTGACCTACGGAACGTACTGTGGGCATCACGGTGACCCCGCACTTCAGCAACGTCGCTGACCTACCGTCGGCGCGGCCGATGCGCTGCTCGCCGGCGAGCCCGGCGCCGACCCCGCGCGGGGCACGTTCCCCCCTGCGCCGACGTTGTCGAGGGACCGGCACGGCTCATAGATCATCAAGTGGCATCTCCCGGGCAGCCACGCGGCGCGGCCTCCGCGCCGGGGGGCGCCCGGGCCGGGCAGGAAGGGGTACGGCGCGATGGGCGGCGACAGGACCAGGTGGTCGCCGCGGCGGATACCGCCGCGGGCGATACCGGTCGGCATGGTCGCGGCCGCCGGCGTCCTCTACGCCATCGGCTCGCTGCTGGGCTGGGGCGGCACCGCCCTCATCTCGTGGGCCGAGGCGGCGGCCGCCGCCGTCGCCGCGGCCGTGCTGCTGCCCGCCTCGCGGCGGCCTCCCGACGGATCCGCCGGCGGCGGGGCTGCGCCTGCGTGGCGGGCGTCCTGGCGGTGGTTCGGCATCGCGGCCTCGGCCTGGTTCGTGGCGGCGGCCGGGAGCGCCCTGTCGTCGCTGTCCAACCGCAGCGCGCTGACGCTGTCGGTACCCGACCTCTTCTACCTGGTCGCCGTGGTCGCCCTGGTGGCGGGGCTGATCGCGCCCATCCGGCCGGCCCGCGACGGCGGCGTCTGGGTCCGGTACGCGGCCGACACCTACGTCTGCGCCAGCGCGCTGTTCGTGCTGGCCTGGGTCGTGCAGCTCGGCACGCTCTACCACCGGTCCGGCCAGAGCCCGCCGGAGTTCATGCTGGAGCTGCTGTACCCGCTGATCGACATCGTGCTGGTCTGCGCGGCGCTGCCGTTCGTGCTGGGCGCGTCGGCGGGCTACCGACGCCCGGCCTGGACGGCGTACGGGGCGCTGCTGGCCTTCGCCGGCGCCGACCTGGTGACCACGGTCGCCCGGATGCGCGGCGGCGCGCCGGCCGAGGACCCGGCCGACATCCTGCGGCTCGGCGGGCTCCTGCTGCTGGTCCTGATCCCGCTGACCTCGACGCTGCCGCGCGCGGCCCTGCCCGAGGACACCCCCGAGGACACCCCCGAGGACGGCGCCGCGGCCGGTGGCGCGGGCGTTGCGGGGCGGGACGACGACCGCGGCCGGATGATCGGCCCGGGCATCGTGCCCGCCGCGGTGGCCGCCGCCGCGGCGATCTTCGTCGCGGGGCGGGCGCTGACCGCGACCGGCGGGGTGGAGCCGGTGGTCGCGCTGGTGGCCGGGACGGCCACGCTGGTGGTGCTGGCACGGCTGGCCGCGCTGCTGCGCGAGAACGAGCGGCTGCGGCGCGCGGCCGGCGCCGGCGAGGACCATTTCCGGGCGCTGACGGAGAGCATCAACGACGCGGTGGTGATCTGCGACCCGAAGGCGGTCGTCCAGTACGCCAGCGCGGGCGCCCTCAAGATGTACCTGTACGAGCCGGAGGAGCTCCTGGGCCGCTCGATGCACGAGTTCGTGCATCCGGAGGACCTGCCGCGCGTCCGGGCCGCCTTCCTCCGTTTCCTGGCCGGGGACGACGAGCCGCCTCCGGAGGAGGCCGAGGGCGGCGACGGCGACGGCGACGTACCCGAGTCCGCGGACGGCACGCTGCGGCTGGCCTGCAGGGTCCGGGCCGCGGACGGGACCTGGCTGCCGACCGAGTCGGTGATCTCCCGCTACAGCGGCGCCGGGGACGCCCCCGGCCGCCTCCTGGTCACGACCCGCGACCTGAGCGAGCAGGCCGCGCTGCAGCGCCAGGTGACCCATCTGACGTTCCACGACGGTCTGACGGGCCTGCCGAACCGCGCGTACTTCGAGGAGCGCACCCGCGAGCTGCTGCCCCGGCGGCGGTACGGCGGGAAGGTCGCGGTGCTGTTCGTCGACCTGGACGGCTTCACCGCGGTGAACGACTCGGCCGGCCACGCGGCCGGCGACCAGGTGCTGGCGCAGGCCGCGCGGCGGCTGCGCGGGACCGTCCAGGCCGATGACACGGTGGCGCGCTGGGGCGGCGACGAGTTCGCCGTCCTGGTGCAGCTGGCGCCCGGGCGGGTCGAGGGCGGGACGGGCCAGGACGCGGGGGAGACGGGCGCGGCGGTCGAGCTGGCCGAGCGGATGCTGCGGGTGCTGACGCTGGAGCCGTACCGGGCGGGCGGGCAGAGCATCGCGCTGACCGCGAGCATCGGGATCGCGTTCGCCGGCGACGGCGACGGCGAGGAGTCCTGCGACGGCGGCCGGCCGGTCGCGGACGCCGACCGGCGGCTGCGGCGCAGCGCGGCCGAGCTGATCCGGAACGGCGACCTGGCGATGGCGCGGGCCAAGGAGCTGGGCGGCGGCCGGGTCGAGGTGTTCGCGCCGCACATGCACGCCGACGTCGTGCGGCGGCTGGAGCTGGGCGGGGACCTGCGCCGGGCGATGGCCGAGGAGCAGTTCGCGGTCGAGTTCCAGCCGGTGGTGGACCTGGCGACCTCGCGGGTGACCGGGGTGGAGGCGCTGCTGCGCTGGTGGCGCGGGAACGAGTCCGTACCGCCGGAGGAGTTCATCGGCCCGGCCGAGGAGTCCGGCCTGATGGTGCCGCTGGGCGACTGGGTGCTGCGCGAGGCGTGCCGCGAGGTGGCCCGGTGGCGCGGCGACTCCTGGGAGGTGGGCCTGTCGGTCAACTTCACCGCCCGGCAGATCGCGGCGCCGCGGTTCGCGGAGTCGGTCGCGGCGGCGCTGGAGGAGACCGGCCTGCCGCCGCACGCGCTGACCCTGGAGGTCCGCGAGGAGGTCCTCGTGGACGACGCCGGGCAGGGGGTGGAGCGCCTGTCGGCGCTGCGCGATCTCGGCGTCCGGCTGGCGATCGACGACTTCGGCACCGGGTACGCGTCGCTGGCCTACCTGGGGCAGCTCCCGGTGGACATCATCAAGATCGACCCGTCGTTCGTGGCCGGGCTGGGGTCGGACGAGACGCGGACGCTGCTGACCCGGACGATCGTCCGGCTGGGCCGCGACCTCGGGCTCACCGTGGTCGCCGAGGGCATCGAGCGGCCCGAGCAGCTGGAGCTGCTGCGCGAGATGGAGTGCCCGCGCGGCCAGGGCTACCTGGTGGCGCGGCCGATGGGCGCGGGCCGGGTGGAGGCGCTGGTGCGCACCAACCTGGCGGCCCGGGCGCTGCCGGGGGAGATCGCGCTGCCGCTGGAGGACCCGCCACTGCCGTCTCACATGGTGGGATAAACTGTCCACGGATTTGACCGGGGGCGGGAAGTCGGCGAAAGTGATTCCGTGCAGAGCAGTTCCATCATCCTCGTAGTACTTGGTCGGCGCGCAGGCTGATCAAGCACCCAGTCCTGCGCGCGCCCCTCGACCGCCATCCGGCGGCGGGGGTTTTTTGTTGGCCGTGTGACCTAAGAACGCCGCGGGCCGCGGACCCCGCGTTCGGAGCGAGCACAGACTTCTCCCAAGGAACCAGAACATGACGACCGAACAGATGACGGGAGCCCAGGCGCTGGTCCGCGCCCTGGAGAACGTCGGCGTCGACACCGTGTTCGGCATTCCGGGGGGCGCGATCCTCCCGGCATACGATCCGCTCTTCGACTCCAAGAAGCTGCGCCACATCCTGGTCCGGCACGAGCAGGGCGCCGGCCACGCCGCCCAGGGCTACGCGATGGTCACCGGCAAGGTCGGCGTCTGCATGGCCACCAGCGGGCCCGGCGCGACCAACCTGGTGACCCCGATCTCCGACGCCTACATGGACTCGGTCCCGATCGTGGCGATCACCGGCCAGGTGGCCAGCAAGTCGATCGGCACGGACGCCTTCCAGGAGGCGGACATCGCGGGCATCACCATGCCGATCACCAAGCACAACTTCCTGGTGACGAAGCCGGAGGACATCGGCCGCACCATCGCCGAGGCGTTCCACATCGCCTCCACCGGCCGGCCCGGCCCGGTCCTGGTGGACATCGCCAAGGACGCCCTCCAGGCCACGTTCGACTTCGAGTGGCCCGTCCAGCTCCAGCTGCCCGGCTACCGACCGGTCACCCGGCCGCACTCCAAGCAGGTCCGCGAGGCGGCACGGCTGATCGTGGAGGCCGAGCGGCCCGTCCTGTACGTCGGCGGCGGCGTCATCAAGGCCGGCGCGGCCGCCGAGCTGAAGGTGCTGACCGAGCTGACCGGCGCCCCCGTCATCACCACGCTGATGGCCAAGGGCGCGCTGCCCGACAGCCACCCGCAGCACATGGGCATGCCGGGCATGCACGGCAGCGTCGGCGCGGTCGGCGCCCTGCAGAAGGCCGACCTGCTGGTCGCGCTGGGCGCCCGGTTCGACGACCGGGTCACCGGCAAGCTGGACGGCTTCGCCCCGTACGCCAAGGTCGTGCACGCCGACATCGACCCGGCCGAGATCTCCAAGAACCGGCACGCCGACGTCCCGATCGTCGGCGACGCCCGCGAGGTGATCGCCGACCTGATCGTCGCCGTCCAGGCCGAGCACGAGGCCGGCCGCAAGGGCTCCTACGAGGACTGGTGGCGGCAGCTGAACGCCTGGCGCGAGACGTACCCCCTGGGGTACGACCAGCCCTCGGACGGCTCGCTGTCGCCGCAGTACGTCATCGAGCGGATCGGCGAGCTCGCCGGCCCCGACGCGTACTACGTCGCGGGCGTCGGCCAGCACCAGATGTGGGCCGCGCAGTTCATCAAGTACGAGCGGCCCGGCGCGTTCCTCAACTCCGGCGGCGCCGGCACGATGGGCTACGCCGTCCCGGCCGCGATGGGCGCCAAGGCCGGCGCGCCCGGCACCCAGGTCTGGGCGATCGACGGCGACGGCTGCTTCCAGATGACCAACCAGGAGCTGGCCACCTGCGCGATCGAGGGCATCCCGGTCAAGATCGCGGTGATCAACAACGGCAACCTGGGCATGGTCCGGCAGTGGCAGACGCTCTTCTACAACGAGCGCTACTCCAACACCGACCTGCGGGTCAAGGGCGGGCCGCCGCGGCGGGTCCCCGACTTCGTCAAGCTGGCCGAGGCGTACGGTTGCGTCGGGCTCCGGTGCGAGAAGGCCGAGGACGTCGACACGGTCATCGCCAAGGCGATGGAGATCGACGACGCGCCCGTGGTCATCGACTTCGTCGTCCACCAGGACGCGATGGTGTGGCCGATGGTCGCCGCCGGCACCAGCAACGACGACATCAAGATCGCCCGGGACATGGCCCCCGACTGGGAGAACGGAGACTGACCGCGATGAGCCTGCACACCCTCTCGGTGCTGGTGGAGAACAAGCCCGGCATACTCGCGCGGGTCGCGGCGCTGTTCTCGCGCCGCGGGTTCAACATCGAGTCGCTCGCCGTCGGCGTCACCGAGCACCCCGAGATCTCCCGCATGACGATCGTCGTGAACGTCGCGGAACTGCCCCTGGAGCAGGTCACCAAGCAGCTCAACAAGCTGGTGAACGTGCTCAAGATCGTCGAACTGGACACCGGCGTCTCCGTCCAGCGCGAGCTCGTCCTGATCAAGGTGCGGGCCGACGCCGAGACCCGCTCCCAGGTGCTGGAGACCGTCCAGCTCTTCCGCGCCAAGGTCGTCGACGTCGCCCCCGACGCCGTCACCGTCGAGGCCACCGGCAACCGCGACAAGCTCGACGCCCTGATCCGGATGCTGGAGCCGTTCGGGATCAAGGAACTCGTCCAGTCCGGCATGGTCGCCATCGGCCGCGGCGCCCGCTCCATCACCGACCGCTCGCTCCGCGCCATCGAGCGCAGCGCGTAGCCGTACCCACACCGATAACCAGGAAAGGCAGCAGCACAGTGGCTGAGATGTTCTACGACAACGACGCGGACCTGAGCGTCATCCAGGGCCGGCACGTCGCCGTCATCGGGTACGGCAGCCAGGGCCACGCCCACGCGCTCTCCCTGCGCGACTCCGGCGTCGACGTCCGCATCGGCCTGCGCGAGGGCTCGCCCAGCCGCGAGAAGGCCGAGGCCGAGGGCCTGCGCGTCGTCACCCCGGCCGAGGCCGCCGAAGAGGCCGACCTGATCATGCTCCTGGCGCCCGACCACCACCACCGGGAGATCTTCGAGAAGGACATCAAGCCCGCGCTGGTCCCCGGCGACGCGCTGTTCTTCGGCCACGGCTTCAGCATCCGCTACGACCTCGTGCAGCCGCCGGAGGGCGTCGACGTCTGCATGGTCGCCCCCAAGGGCCCCGGCCACCTCGTCCGCCGCCAGTTCACCGCCGGCCGCGGCGTCCCCGTCATCGTGGCCGTCGAGAAGGACCCCAGCGGCAACGCCTGGCCGCTGGCCCTGTCGTACGCCAAGGCCATCGGCGGCCTGCGCGCCGGCGGCATCAAGACCACCTTCACCGAGGAGACCGAGACCGACCTGTTCGGCGAGCAGGTCGTCCTCTGCGGCGGCCTCTCCGAGCTGATCAAGAACGGCTTCGAGGTGCTCACCGAGGCCGGCTACCAGCCCGAGGTCGCCTACTTCGAGACCCTCCACGAGGTCAAGCTGATCGTCGACCTCATCTACGAGGGCGGCATCTCCAAGATGTACTGGTCGGTGTCCGACAACGCCGAGTACGGCGGCTACAGCCGCGGCTCCCGCGTCATCACCTCCGACACCAAGGCGGAGATGAAGAAGATCCTCGCCGAGATCCAGTCCGGCGAGTACGCCAAGGAGCTCGTCGCCGAGTTCGAGGGCGGCCAGGTCCAGTTCGGCAAGTACCGCGAGGAACTCGCCCAGCACCCCATCGAGCAGACCGGCGCCAAGCTGCGCCCGATGATGAGCTGGCTGAACGACTGACCTGACCGACAGGCGCTTGAGGAGGCCGTCCGATTCCGGGCGGCCTCCTCAGCGTTTCCGGGGGAGCAGGCGGCGGAGCTGGGACCAGAGGGTGACGGGGCGTTCGGTGCGCTCCACCAGTACGGCCAGGTGGCCGTCGGCGGTGTAGTGGACGATGGCCGCGCCGGTGCGCTGGGGGAGCGGCTTCAGGCGGGGGCCGCGGCGGGGGCCCAGGCGGGCCTGCCTGGTCAGGCCCAGGGCGGACGCGGTGACGTGGACGTCCCAGTGGCCCGGGGCCGGAGGCGGGACGGCGACGTCGAACGTTCCGTCGCCGCCCTCGGCGGGGTAGCGGCACTCCTCGGCGGTGCGGCGGTGGCGGAGGACCAGGTCGACCCGGGTCTCTCTCGCCTCGATCCGTTCGAGGGCGGCCCGGCCGCGCAGGCGCAGGCGGCCCGACTGCCAGGCCACGGTGTCCAGGCGGTGGTCCACCCCTATCTCGGCGGTGATGTCGGCGTCCTGGCGCGGGACGCCGCGGAGGTAGGGGTACATCGCGTACACGCGGCCGCCTACGACCACGGCGCCGACGGTGCGGCCGGCGGCCTCGTCGCGGATCATCCGCTCCAGTTCGTCGCGCAGGCCGTGCCTGATGCAGAACGCGCGGAGCCGGTACGCGGCGGGCAGGGCCGCGCGCTCGGCGTCGGTGAGGTCCTCGTCGCCGAGCACGCGGCGGGTCGCCTCCACCAGGCGATCCCGGCGGGAGCGGTCCAGGTCCAGGAAGCGCTGGTCGTACACCCGCAGGACGTCCCGCAGGACACTGATCTCGCCGTCCGAGGTCACTGGCTCTCCCGTGATGCGGTGAAACTCCGGGTAACGGTAAACCCATCGGTGAACACAGAGGGTGACCGACACTCGCGTGCGTCATGCTCCCCGGCGCGTGCTGGTAGCGTCCTGGCACGTGGGGGAGGCGGTGGCGGAGCAGGCCGTGGCGCGGCCTGCGGTGAGCGGGGTGCCGGTACGCGAGGCCGTGCCGGCGGCCGGGCGTACGCGGCGGGACGGATGGTTCCTCGCCGGGCTCGTCGTGCTGGCCGCGCTGGTGTACGCGGCGTTCTCGCTGCTGCGGCTGCGGGCGTTCCGGGCCAGCACGTACGACCTGGTGATCTTCGATCAGGCGGTGCGGTCGTACAGCGGGCTGGGCGCCCCGGTCGCGATGGTCAAGGGCGTGCACAACGGGTTCGGGCCGGACTTCTCCATCCTGGGTGACCACTTCTCGCCGCTGCTGGCCCTGCTGGCGCCGCTGTACTGGATGCACGACGGCCCCGGGACGCTGCTGGTGGCGCAGGCGGTGCTGTTCGCGCTGGCGATCGTGCCGGTCTGGCGGTTCGCGCGGCGGCGGCTGGGGCGCGGGCCGGCGTACTGCGCGGCCGGGGCGTACGCGCTGTCGTGGCCGGTCGCCGAGGCGCTGGCGTTCGACTTCCACGAGGTGGCGTTCGTCCCGCTGCTGACGGCCCTCGCGGTCGAACGGTACGACGCCGGGCGGCGCGGGCAGGCGGCCGTGGCGGCGGCGGTGCTGCTGCTGGCCAAGGAGGACGCCGGGCTGCTGCTGGCCGGGCTCGGGCTGGTGCTGCTCACCCGGCGGGGCGAGCGGTGGATCGGCGCCGGGTGCGTCGCGGCGGGCGTCGCGGCCACGTGGATCTGCTCCCAGGTCCTGATCTCGGTGTTCGGCGGGGACAACGCCTACTACTGGGCGTACGGGCGGCTCGGGGACGGCATGGGCGACGCGGCGCTGCACGTGCTCGCGCATCCGTGGGCGGTGCCGGCGGCGCTGGCCTCGCCGCCGGTGAAGCTGGTCACGATGGCGCTGCTCGTGCTGCCGCTGCTGCTGCTTCCGCTGCGGTCGCCGCTGGTGCTGGCGGTCCTGCCGATGCTGGCCGAGCGGATGCTGGCCGACGAGTTCCCCAACTGGTGGGAGCCGAAGTACCACTACAACGCGTTCCTGATCGCGCTGCTGGTCATGGCGGCGGCGGACGGCGCGCGGCGGTTCCGGCGGCCGCGGGCGCCCGCGGCGGGGCTGCTGGCGGCGGCGGTCGTGGCGCTGCCGTTCTTCGCGTTCGGCGATCTCGCCGACCCGGACCTGTACCGGCCGGACGAGCGGGCGCGGGCCGCCGCCGCGGCGGTCGCCGTGGTGCCGGACGGCGTGCTGGTCGAGACCGTCAACAACCTGGGCCCCGCCCTTTCCGGGCGTGCGGACGTGCTGCTCTGGGACCGCGAGCCCCGGCGGGCGCCGTGGGTCGTCGCCGACACGGCGCGGGCCTCCTTCCCCTTCCGGACGCTCGGGGAGCAGCGGGCGCGGGTGGACGAGCTGATCGAGGGCGGCTACCGCCGGGTGTTCGACCGGGCCGGCTACGTGGTGCTCACGAAGGATTGACCCGGTGACCCATATAGATCACTGGTGTCAGAAAGTCGGTGAAGTTCATTCGGCGGGGAATTGGCCTACACTTTTCCTCTTCTTTGGCCGATACTTGAAGTGAGTCGCAGCGGGCGCGGGCGAACCCCGGCGCACCAGCGCGAACACCCATCAGGTCCGGGTCCGCGGCGGCGGCGGGCGGGATCATGAACACGCTTCGGCGGCACGCGGCGGACGGATATCGACTTCCCGTGATCGCGTGCCTTTCGGAGGAAATGAACCGGCCGGCCGCGCCGGCCGTGGGATGAAGTGTGGCGAGGAGTCGTGAGGTGGCGGCAGAGCGGGCCGTCCAGCGCTGGGACACCTGCGGGCAGGCGTGGATCGCGGTCCTGCGGCACGTCTGGACTTTCGGCGTGGCGGGCATGGAGGAGCACGGGCCGATCATCGAGGGGCCCCCGGCCCTGTTCGAGATCGCCTCGCTGAGCTGGGAGGACCCCCTCCTGCGCGAGCACGGCGACCGTGCCCGGCTGGTCCACCGGGCGCACGAGCGCACCCGGGGCGCGACCCGGTCCGAGTACGGCCCGCGGCTGCGCGACCACGGCGGCGTCGACCAGATCCGCTGGGTCGCCGACCTGCTGCGCGCCCGGCCGTGGACCACCAGCGCCTGGATCTCCCTCACCGTGCCCGGCGAGCCGGCCGACAGCGTGCCCAGCCTGGCCGCGCTGTCGTTCCGGATCCGCGGCTACCGGCTGATCATGACGGCGATGTTCCGGTCGCAGGACGTGTTCCGCGGCTACCTGTCGTACATCCCGCTGCGCGCCGTCCAGACGGAGGTCGCCGAGGACCTCGGGCTCCCGGCGGGGCCGCTGCGGATCCTCATCGACGTGCCGCACGTGGCGGTGGCCGACGCCGAGCGCGTCGCGGCCGTCCTCACGGCCCTCCCGGAGACGGACGCGGCCTAGCCCCGTCCACCGCGCGGCCGGTGGGCGGGGCGTTCCGCATCACGGGCCCGGGCGCGGCGATAGACTCGGGCGCGAGGCGCAGGCCACACCGTGGTGACCGCGACTTCTTCTCCCGAACTGCACACATCCACGTTCCGAAGGACCGTTCCTTGAGCAAGCCTGTCGTCCTCGTCGCAGAAGAACTCTCCCCGGCCGGTATCGCCGTCCTCGAATCGGACTTCGAGGTCCGCCAGGTCGACGGCGCCGACCGCGAGAAGCTGCTGCCCGCCGTCGCCGACGTCGACGCGCTGATCGTGCGCAGCGCCACCAAGGTCACCGCCGAGGTCTTCCAGCACGCCAGGAAGCTGCGCGTGGTCGCGCGGGCCGGCGTCGGCCTGGACAACGTCGACGTCGAGGCCGCCACCAAGGCCGGCGTCATGGTCGTGAACGCCCCGACCTCCAACATCGTCACCGCCGCCGAGCACGCGATCGCGCTGCTGCTGGCCACCGCCCGCAACGTGCCGCAGGGCCACGCCGCGCTCAAGCAGGGCGAGTGGAAGCGCTCCAAGTACACCGGCGTCGAGCTCCAGGGCAAGACCGTCGGCGTGCTGGGCCTCGGCCGGATCGGCGTGCTGGTCGCGCAGCGGCTGGCCGCCTTCGACATGAACGTGGTCGCGTTCGACCCGTACGTGCAGGCCGCCCGCGCCGCCCAGTTGGGCGTGAAGCTCGTCACGCTGGACGAGCTGCTGGCGCAGAGCGACTTCATCACCGTGCACCTGCCCAAGACCGCCGAGACGCTGGGCCTCATCGGCGACAAGGAGCTGCACAAGGTCAAGCCGGAGGTGCGGATCGTCAACGCCGCCCGCGGCGGCATCGTGGACGAGGGCGCGCTCGACCTGGCGATCAAGGACGGCCGGGTGGCCGGCGCCGGCATCGACGTGTTCAGCACCGAGCCGTGCACCGACAGCCCGCTGTTCGTCCACGACAACGTGGTGGTCACCCCGCACCTGGGCGCCAGCACGCACGAGGCGCAGGAGAAGGCCGGCACCCAGGTGGCCCGCTCGGTCAAGCTGGCGCTGTCGGGCGAGTTCGTCCCGGACGCGGTGAACGTCCAGGGCGGCGCCGTCGCCGAGGACGTCAAGCCGGGCCTGCCGCTGGCCGAGAAGCTCGGCCGGATCTTCACCGCGCTGGCCGGCGGCGTGCCGGTCCGGCTGGAGGTCGTGGTCCGCGGCGAGATCGCCGAGCACGACGTCAAGGTGCTGGAGCTGGCCGCGCTCAAGGGCGTGTTCGTGGACGTGATCGAGGAGGCGGTGACGTTCGTCAACGCCCCGCTGCTGGCCCGCGACCGCGGCGTCGAGGTCACCCTGTCCACCACCGAGGACAGCCCCGACTGGCGCAACGTCGTCCAGGTGCGCGGCACGATGGCCGACGGCTCGGTGGTGTCGGTGTCCGGCACGCTCACCGGCCCCAAGCACATCGAGCGGATCATCGAGGTCAACGGCTACCAGATGGAGCTGGTGCCGACCGAGCACATGGCGTTCTTCGTCTACTCCGACCGGCCCGGCATCGTCGGCGTGGTCGGCCGGCTGCTCGGCGACGCCGGGGTCAACATCGCCAGCATGCAGGTCGGCCGGGACGCCAAGGGCGGCCGCGCGCTGATCGCGCTGACCGTGGACTCGCCGGTGCCCGCCGAGCTGGTGGACGCCATCAAGGCCGAGGTGGGCGCCGAGAGCGGCCGCCGCGTCGACCTGGACGGCTGACGCCCGGAGGAACGCTTCACCGCCGCCGTGGTCCCGGACAGGGGCCACGGCGGCGGCGTCTCACCATGTGGGAACTTCGGCCACGGGTCAAGACAGACGCCTTGACATGCGGGTAACGTGGCCGGTGACATGCGGCGCTTCGTAGTGATCCTTCGCTGCCGCGACGGGGCCTGACAGGCGGGCCACCCCCGTCGCGGAGTCCGGCGCTCGGCCGTAAGCCCTTGATCTCTCCTTTCACAGCGAGCCTCAGCGAAGCCATGGAGTACGCATGAACACCCACGTTTCCGCCACGCCCGACGACGCCGCCGAAGAGGCCGCCCGGGCGCTGCAGACCGCCCTGGACCGCCGCGACAACGGCGGCCGCCCCGCGAAGTGACCCCCGGCCGCGCCCGCCGCTAGGGTGGCGTGGTGGTGGTCGAGACCGGACGGGTCGGCGCGCGGGACACGGCCGGAGTGCTGGCCGAGGTCGCCGCGCTGGGGCCGTTCTTCGAGATCAGGACGGATCCGGCCGAGGAGGCCGATCCGACCTGGCGGCCGCTGCCCGAGCTCGACGCCGGCCGGCTGGACGGCCTCGTGGACTCCTACGCGCGCCGCCTCGGCACCGGTGAACGGCGCGTCGCCGCGTCGATCCTCTTCCAGGGGCTCGCGTCGCGGCTCTGGTCACCGGTGATCGCCGCGGCCGCGCGCGGGACCGTACCCGACCTGTCGGGCCTGCACTGGCGGTGGGCGCCCGGCGCGCCGATCGCGCTGTGGCTGGCCGATCCCGGCGGCCGCCGGGCGGACGGCCCGGCGGCGCTCGCCGACCTCGTCCACGCGGAGGTCGTCCGGCGGCAGCTCGAACCGCTCCGCGCGGCCCTGTGCGGGGTCGTGCGGCTGGCGGACGGGCTGATGTGGGGGAACGCCGCCTCCGCCCTGGCCGGAAGCCTGCGCCCCGGCGTCGCCGGACCGGCCGAGGCCCTGGTTCGGGAGCTGCTCGCGCGCGAGCCGCTCCGCGGTACGGGGGCGTTCGGCCGGCACGGCTTCGTCCGGCGCAGCTGCTGCCTCTACTACCGGGTGCCGCCCGGCGGTGAGATGTGCGGCGACTGCGCACTGCTACGCCGCTAGCGGCTCCTTCCGGGGAGCGGCCTCGCGGCGGTGCGACCGTTCCGTCAGGGCGCCGAACAGCAGGCCCAGCGTGGCCCACAGGACGACCTGGACGCCGAGCGAGGCGATCCGGAAGTCCCACAGCACCGTGCCGGGGAAGCTGTCGGCGACCGCGTCCGGCGCCGGCGTGAGGCGGAAGACGGCCGCGACCACGATCGCGAACCCGGCGGCCGTGGCGGCCGCCGCGTTCCAGCCGCCCAGCCGCGGCGCCAGCCGGGTGAAGACGATCACGGCGGCGGCGGTGGCCAGGACGCCCAGCGCGACCATGCCGAAGTAGAGCGCGGTACGGCTCCCGATCGTCTCGGGGGCGCCCACGGCGGGCGGTGTCGGCGGGTACTTCAGGAACGGCACCAGCACGATCGCCGTGAAGCCGCCCAGCGCGACCAGCGCGGCCGTGGCGCGGGCGCCGAGCGCGCCGATCCGGCCGTACGCGAGCGCGAACGCGATCGAGAACAGCCCCCCGATCGCCACGCCGTAGAACGCCATGGCCGTGATCAGGCCGCCCGTCCGCTGGACGGTGCGGCTCACCACCTCTTCTTCGGCCCCGGCGGCGCCGTGCCCGTCGTGCGCGTGCGCGGCGGCGGCCTGGGCCTCCTCGAAAGCGATCGCCTTCCCCACCTGGGGCTCGCCGTAGATCCAGGCGATCAGGAGGCCGGCCGCCGCGGCGGCCAGGCCGGTGAGCATGCCGCGGATGAGAAGCGCGCGCATCAGTGGCACGGGAAGCCGAGCAGGTGCCGGCCGTCGTGCGTGAACTCGTGCACCCACGTGCCGCCGAAGAGGGAGGTGGCGCCCTGCTCGGCGCCGACGAAGTAGAGCAGCGCGGCGCCCAGGACCAGGGCGAGCGCCGCCCAGGGAAGGATCTCGCGCACGGGTACGCGCCGTACGGCCGGCGCCTCGGGAACGGACTGCCGTGCCATGTCGGCCTGCGACATCAGGGTCTCCTCACGGGGTGCACTCGCCCCGGTAGCGGGAGGACGACGGGTCAGTCTCCTGACTCCCAGATCATCGCCCCCCTCCGACCTTCCAGCCGGGTACGGCCGTGGTCGCGTGCGGGGGAGGCTCCCTGGTCACAGTGGCGGGACCGTCCTGGAATCGCACCAGGTTCCTGCGCACCGTCGCCTCGAATGTGAACTTGTCGCCCTGAGGTTCCCTTCGCCGGGCCCGCAAGTCAAGCCCGGCGAGCGCGTGTGGGAGGGGGCGCCACCCGTATCTCCCCCCGCTGGAGATGCGGACGGTGCCCCCTCCCGCCCCGGCGGCGGCGTTGTTTCGGCCGGCCGCCGCCGGTGCCTCGCGCGGCCGTTCCGGAAGCTCCCACGTCCCGGAAAGGTCCCGCACCATCGAGAGTGCCGCGCCGGGGCCCGGTGTGCATGAGTAGCCCCTACTCAATTCCCCGCACGGTCCCGCGCGGTCCGTCTGGTGGCGCGCGGTGAGCGTCCGTACGATCCCTGTTGTGCGGACCTCCTGGCCGTTCACCGGCCGTACGTCGACGCTCGACGAGATGGACGCCCTGCTGCGCGCCCGCGCCGGGCGGGGCGTCGTGGTCGCGGGGGACGCCGGGGCGGGCAAGACCCGGCTGGCGGGCGAGGCGCTGCGGCGCCTGGAGCCGGCCCGGTTCACCGTGCTGCGGCTCGGCGGGAGCCCCGCGGAGGCGGCGATCCCGTTCGGGGCGTTCGGGCACGTCCTGGCCGTGGAGGCGCTGGACCTGGCGGTCAACCCGATGCGGCGGGCGGCGGAGGCGGTGCGCGCGCTCGCCGGCGGCCGCCCGCTGCTGGTCGCGGTCGACGACGCGCACCTGCTCGACCCGGCGTCGGCGGCGCTGGTGCACCACCTGGTGCTGCAGCGGGAGGCGCGGGTGCTGGCGACGGTGCGCGCCGGCGAGCCGGCCCCCGACCCCGTGACGGCGCTCTGGAAGGACGACCTGGCGCGCAGGGTGGACCTGGTCCCGCTGACCCTGGCGGAGAGCCAGGCGGTCGTGGAGGCCGCGCTGGGCGGCCAGCTCGCCGAGTCGACCGCGCGGCGGCTCCACCGCAGCACCCGCGGCAACCTGCTGTTCCTGCGCGAGCTGGTGCAGGCGGGCCTGGACCGGGGGCGGCTGAGCGAGGCCGGCGGCGTGTGGCGGTGGCACGGCGACCTGCCGCTGAGCCCGCGGCTGCGCGGGCTGGTGGAGGAGCGCCTCGGCACCCTGGCCGCCGCCGAGCGCGAGGTCCTGGAGTACGCGGCGCTCGGCGAGCCGCTGGGCGCCGCCGCGCTGGCCGCGCTGACGTCCGAGGAGGCGATCGAGCGGGCCGAGGCGCGGCACCTGGTCACCTCGGCCGCCGCCGGCCACCGGCTGGAGGTGCGCCCGGCGCACCCGCTGTACGGGGAGGTCGCCCGGCAGCGGGCGGGCTCCGGGCGGATCCGGGACCGGATGGCCGCGCTCGCGTCCGCCCTGGAGGCGACCGGCATGCGGCGGCACGGGGACGTGCTCAAGGTCGCGCTGTGGCGGCTGGACGCGGGCGTGCCCGCCGACCCCGGGCTGCTGCTGGCCGGCTGCCGCCAGGCGTGGAGCCTGCACGACCTCGACCTGGCCGTGCGGTGCGGCGAGGCGGTGCTGGCCGCGGGCGCGGACCCGGAGGTCACCGTCCTGGTCGCGCCCGTGCTGCTCATGGCGGGCCGGCACCGCGAGGCGGAGGAGCGGCTGGCGCGGGTGGCGGGCGCGCCGATGGACGAGGCGACCCGGGCGTCGCACACCGCCGTCCGCGCGTTCAACCTGGGCATGGGCCTCGGCGAGCCGGAACGCGCGGACGCGCTCCTGGCGGAGGGCCTGGCGCGGACGGCCGCCGCCGAGCACCGGCAGGAGATCATCGCCTACCGGTCGCTGCTGCGCGTCTACTCGGCCCGGTTCGGCGAGGCGGAGGCGGAGGAGGCCGCGGCGGGCCGCGAGCCGGTCCAGCGGGCGGCCCAGCTGATCGCGGCGGGCAGGGCGCTGCGGCTGATGCTGACCGGGGCGTACGGCGAGGCCGTGGCGCTGTCGAACGCGATGCTGCGGGAGCCCTCCGGGCTGCTGCGGGAGATGCCCACGCTCGTGGCGTCCTTCAGCGACGCGCGCGCCGGCGCGTCGCTGTTCGCCGGCTTCCTGGACGCGGCCGACGCGTTCATCTCCTACGGCGAGGCTCTGTTCACCGAGGAGCACCTGTCGGACGTGGCGGCCACGACGTGCCGCTCGCTGCGGGTGGAGTACTGCCTGCTGCGCGGCGACGTCCGCGGCGCCGTGCGGTGGGCGCACGAGGCGGTCGCGCACGGGTCCGGGGCGATCCAGGCGATCTCCGGGCACGGCCACGAGCTGCTGGCGTACGCCGCCGCCGTCGCGGGGGACGCCGCCACGGCGTCCACGGCGGTGCGGGAGGCCGAGCGGCGCCGTACCCCGGCGGGACGGATCTTCCATTTCCGCGCCGACCTGGCCCGCGCCTGGATCAGGGCGGCGGCGGGCGACCACCGGGGCGCGGCCGGGATCGCGCTGGACCTCGCGCCCGGCTACCGGGAGCGGTCGCTGCGGGCGTACGAGACGTTCGCGCTGCACGACGCCGTACGGCTCGGTGCCGCCGACCGCGCCCGCGACGGGCTGGAGCGGCTGGCGGGGGAGACCGGCGGCCGGCTGGCGGACCTGTTCGCGCGGCACGCGGGCGCGGCGGCGGACGGCGACGGCGCGGGGCTGGACGCGGCCGCGCTCGCGTTCGCCGACCTGGGCATGCCGCTGTACGCGGCGGAGGCGGCGGCCGCGGCCGCGGCGGCGCACACCCGCGCCGGGCGGGCCCGCGAGGCCAACGCCGCCGCGACCCGCGCCCGCGCGCTGGCGGCGCGCTGCACCGGCGCCCGGACCCCGGCGCTGTCCGGGCTGTCGGCGCCGGGCCTGACCGCCCGCCAGCTGGAGATCGCCCGGCTGGCCGCGGAGGGGCTCGGCAACCGCGAGATCGCCGACCGGCTCGTGCTGTCGGTCCGCACCGTCGCCAACCACCTGCACGCCGTCTACGACCGCCTCGGCGTCACCGACCGCGACGGCCTCGCCGAGCTCCTGCCGGGCCGGCCCCGCTAAGGCTGGTAGAGCTTGGCCAGCTCGTCGCGGCCTGTCACGCCCAGCCGCTCGTAGATCGTCACCAGATGGTTGCCGACCGTCCGCATCGAGATGTCCAGCCGCGCGGCGATCTCCCGGTTGCTGAGGCCCTGCGCGGCCAGCCGGGCGATCTGCCGCTGCCGGGCGGTCAGCTCCGGCGCCGACAGCGCGGCCAGCGCCGGGGTGCGGGCGCCCGGGCACCGGCCGGCGAGGGCGCGGCCGCGGGCCAGGGCGGCGGCGGCCGGACGGTCCTCGCCGACGGCCTCGTACGCGCCGGCCGCCTGCGCGGCGGCCTCGGCGGCGTACAGGAGCGTCCCGAGTCGCTCGAACCCCTCGGCCACGGCCATGAGTCCGTCGCCGTCGCGGGCGGCGGCCGCGTCGGCATGCGCGGCGCACAGCGGCGGCAGCGGGCCGTCCATCCCCTCGGCGAGCGCCCGCAGCCGGGCCGGTACGGTCCCCGCCGCGCCCAGCCGCACGGCGTCGTGCAGCGCGAACATCGCGTAGCCGCGCAGCCCGTGCCGCTCGGCGTCCTCGGCCGCCGCCAGCGCGGCGGCCACCGCCGCGGCGTCGTCACCGCGCGCGGCCAGCACCCACGGGCGGGCCAGGACCAGCGAGAAGTCCACGCCGTGCCAGGCCGGGCGGGCCAGCGCGGCGGCCCGGTCCAGCGCCTCCTCGGCCGCGGCGGCCCGGCCCAGCTGGGCCTCGGCGCAGGCCAGCTCGCCCAGGCACAGCCCGGCGAACATCGCCGGCCGGCCGGCGAGCTTGGCGGTGCCGTCCCGCGACCAGCGCGCCGCCTCCTCCAGCTCGCCGCGCAGCCGGTGCAGCTGGGCCCGCCAGCCGCTGAACGAGGCGGCGATCCGGGCCCGGCCGGTCTCCTTGACCAGCTCCAGCCCCCGCTCGGCCGCCGCCAGCCCGGCGTCCACCCGGCCCGCGAACAGGTGCGCGACCGTCCGGGCGTGGGCGAGCGTGGTCTGCACGATCGGGGCCTCGTCCCGCCACTCGTCCACGTCCGCCAGCCGTGCCCGCACGGTCGCCTCGGCCCGGTCGGCGAGCCCGCCGTACGCGTCCAGCAGTGCCCCGGCCGCGTCGGTCTCCGCGGTGATCGCCGGGGGCGCCGCCCCCTGGGCGCGGGCCCGTTCCACGGCCTCCCGGGCCTCGGGGACGCGCCCGGCGAACAGCGCGACCCAGGCCGACAGTGCCAGCACGTGCCGCCGCCAGGCGCCGTCGGTGATCGTCGCGGCGGCCCCGGCCAGCACCTCGCCGGCCGCCCGGTCGCGGGCCAGGCCCCAGGCCAGCACGAGCCCGCGCGCCCCGGCGTGCAGCGCCCGCTCGCGATCGTCGCCGAGCCGCTCCGCCACCTCGCGCAGCGCCGCCTCGGCCTCCTCGTCGCGGTCGGCGAAGTGCAGCACGGTGGCCAGCAGCGCCGCGGCCTGCCCCGCGCCGCCGGGCCGCCGGCCGGGGCGGGCCAGGTATCCGTGCAGCGCCGCCCCCGCCAGCCGCGCGGCCAGCTCCAGGTCCAGCGCGGACCAGGCCAGCCAGGCGGCCCGCAGCAGCAGGCCGGGATCGGTCTCGCCGCCGGAGTCCAGCCGCCACGTCGCCACCCGCAGGACGTCCTCGCGCCGCCGCCGTCCGGTCCCCTCGACCGCCTCGGCCATCCGGCGCAGCCTGGCGCGGGCGGGCAGCGGGCCCGTGGCCGCGCGGACGGCCTCCCCGTACAGCGGGTGGGCCAGCCGCAGCTGCCGGCGCCGGCCGTTCGGGTCCGGCGCGGCCGTGACCAGCTGCCGCTCCCGGACCCGGGCCACCGCGTCCGGCCCGGCCAGCTCGCGCAGCATGGCCTCGCAGAGCGGCTCGCCGAGGGCCAGGTACTCCAGGACGAGCCGCTCCTCGTCGTCCACCGCCCCGATCCGCGCCTCGATCAGCTCGCGCAGCCGCGGCGTCAGCGGCGGCCCCGCGGCGCAGCGCCACACCCCGCCGCTCTCGGCCAGCATCCCGGCCAGGACCAGCTCCCGCAGGAAGAGCGGGTTGCCGCCGGCGACCCGCCACAGCCGCCGCGCCCCCGCGTCCTCCACCTGCCCGCCGACCACGGCCTCCAGCAGCCGGACGGTCTGGGCGTGCCCCAGCGGGCCCAGCTCCAGCCGGTGCAGGGTGCCGTTCCCGTACAGCGCCGCGAGCGGGGCGGGCAGCCCGGAGCCGGTACGGGCCGTCGCCAGCAGCCGGGCCTCGCCGCGCTCCAGCAGCCCGCCGACCAGCGCGGCGGAGGCGGGATCGAGGCTGTGCGCGTCGTCCAGGGCCAGCACCAGGCGCCGCCGGCCGGCCGCCGCGACCGCGTCGGGCAGCAGCCGCGCCCCGGAGGCGGGGGCCCGATCGGCGGGCAGCAGGTGGGCCAGCGCGCCGTACGGGATCCGCGCGGCGGCCTCGGTCGCCTTGGCCCGGACGACCAGGTTGCGCTCGGGGTCGAGGTCGGCGGCCACCTTGGCGGCCAGCCGGGACTTGCCGACCCCGGCGTCGCCGATCACGATCACCCCGGCGGCGCGGGCGTCGAGCAGCGCGGACCGTACCGCCGCCAGCTCGGTCGTCCGGCCGACGAACGGCCACGCCGGCGCGGTCCCGGGCGGGGGGCGGTCGGCGGGCCCGGGCTGGTCGGGGAACGGGCGCGACTCGGCCACGCGCGCATCGTACGAGCGCGCCCCGGCCCCGCCAATCCCGCCACGCGGTGACGATCGGCTTTCTCAGACGGGTACGTCTGTCAGACGGGAGCCCCCAGGTACGCCGAAACGCGGTGCACGACCGCGCGGTCCGGACCGGTCAGCAGCGCCGGGTCCTCGCCCGGCAGCAGCTCGGTCGAGTTGACCGCCTTCTCCACCCGCGCCAGCGCCTCCAGGGAGGTCCCCAGCGTGACGACGGCCGAGCAGCGCGCGTCCGGGTCGTACAGGGAGAGGGTGCGGACGAGGCCGGGAACGGTCCGCGTCGCGGGCCCGACCCGCTCCCGCTGCGCGAACCTGGCCGACTCCAGCCACGCGTCGTCGTGCGGGCCGTCGAAGAAGAGGATCACCGCGGCGCCGGGCGGCAGCGCCGCGTCCGGCCCCTCGCCGGCCGCCTCCACCCGGTAGGTCCGGTCGGTGTGCAGCGTGACGGGCCGGGGCCCGCCGCGCGCGGCCTCGGTACGGTCCACCGCCAGCCGGGCGTCCTCGGCGGTCCGCCACAGCGTGAGCAGGGCCCCGGCCGCCGTCTCCTCGACGGCCTCCATCAGGCACAGCCCGGCGAAGCCCGGATGGCCTGAGACGATCTCCACCAGCCGGCGCACGGCGCCGGCCGGCGCCGGCATCCCGCCGACGGTCTGCAGCCTGGCGTACAGCATGGTTCCGCTTCCCTTCCCCCCAGGGGCGGCTCATCCCTGCGGCCCGCCCCTTGGGCACAGCCTGCTCTCCCGGCCGGCCGGACGCCTGAGTAACCCCTACTCAACCGCCTCGCCGGGCGAGACGTCGGTATCGGATCCTGAGACGGATGCTCAGGAACTGAGACGTTTGCAGTAGAGTGCGCCCATGGCATCCCGCAGCATTCGACTGGCCGTCATCCCCGGTGACGGGATCGGCCCCGAGGTGGTCGCCGAGGGGCTGAAGGTCCTCGACGCCGTGGCCCCCTCGTCCGAACTGGTGTTCGAGCAGACCTCGTACGATCTCGGCGCCGCCCGCTGGCACCGTACCGGCGAGACGCTTCCCGACTCCGTGCTCGACGAGCTGCGCGGCCAGGACGCCATCCTGCTCGGCGCGATCGGCGACCCCACCGTGCCGAGCGGGACGCTGGAGCGCGGGCTGCTGCTGCGGACCCGGTTCGAGCTCGACCACTACGTCAACCTGCGGCCGGTCAAGCTCCTCCCCGGGGCGACCACCCCGCTGGCGGGCGTCGGCCCCGGCGACATCGACATGGTCGTCGTCCGGGAGGGCACCGAGGGCCCGTACACGGGCGTCGGCGGCGTCCTGCGCAAGGGCACCCCGCACGAGGTCGCGACCCAGGAGAGCGTCAACACCGCCTTCGGCGTCGAGCGTGTCGTCCGGTACGCCTTCGAGCAGGCCGCGAACCGGCCGCGCAAGAAGCTCACGCTCGTCCACAAGGACAACGTCCTGACCTTCGCCGGCGACCTCTATCAGCGGACCCTCAAGAAGGTCGCCGCGGAGTACCCGCAGGTCAGCACGGACTACTGCCATGTCGACGCGGCCACGATGTTCTTCGTGAACGACCCGGGCCGGTTCGACGTGGTCGTCACCGACAACCTGTTCGGCGACATCATCACCGACATCGGCGCCGCCATCGCCGGCGGCATCGGGCTGGCCGCCTCGGGCAACGTCAACCCCGAGGGCGCCGCCCCGTCGATGTTCGAGCCCGTCCACGGCAGTGCCCCCGACATCGCGGGCCAGGGCAAGGCCGACCCGACCGCCACGATCCTGTCGGTGGTCATGCTGCTGGACCACCTCGGCGCCGCCGAGGCCGCCCGCCGCGTCGAGCGGGCCGTCTCCGACGACCTGCTGGAGCGCGCGGGCCAGGGCGCCCGCACGACCGCGCAGGTCGGCGACGCCATCGCCAAGCGAGTATCCGGCTAGCGGCGCGTTCGCTCATGACCGGGCGCGCCCATGTGGCGCGTCCGGTCTTCGGCGTGCGCCATGTGGAGGAGTGGGCTGGATGAAGTACGACAATAAGGATTAAAGGAATGCCGAGCGGCAACGGGGCCGCGGCGGCGATCCGGGAGAGGACCCCACGATGAGCACCCTGGACTTCGACATCACGCTCAACGAGCGGCCCATGCCGGCCGCCGAGCGCGAGCGCGTCCTGGCCGACCCCGGATGGGGCCGCCACTTCACCGACCACATGGTCACGATCCGGTACTCGGCGGACGAGGGCTGGCACGACGCCCGGCTCGAACCGTACGGGCCGATCCCGATGGACCCGGCCAGCCAGGTCTTCCACTACTCCCAGGAGCTGTTCGAGGGCCTCAAGGCCTACCGGCAGGCCGACGGGACGATCGTGACGTTCCGCCCGTACGCGAACGCCGCCCGGATGAACCGCTCGGCCCGCCGGATGGCGATGCCGGAGATCCCCGAGCAGCTGTTCGTGGACGCCCTGGAGCTGCTGGTCCGCACCGACCGCGAGTGGGTGCCGACCACGGAGGGCTACAGCCTCTACCTGCGGCCGTTCATGTTCGCCACCACCCGCGCCCTCGGCGTCAACCAGCCGGCCGACGAGTACCTCTTCGCCGTGATCGCGTCCCCGTCCGGCAACTACTACGCCCGCGGGATCAAGCCGGTCTCCGTCTGGCTGTCGACCGAGTACACCCGCGCCGCCCCCGGCGGCACCGGCGAGGCCAAGACCGGCGGCAACTACGCCGCCTCGTTCGCCGGCCAGGCGCAGGCCGTCGAGCAGGGCTGCGACCAGGTCGTCTGGCTCGACGCCGCCGAGCGCAAGTGGGTCGAGGAGGTCGGGTCGATGAACCTGATCTTCGTGTACGGCTCCGGCCCCGAGACCCGGCTGCTCACCCCCGCGCTCACCGGCACCCTGCTCCCGGGCATCACCCGCGACAGCATGCTCAAGCTGGCCCCCGACCTCGGCATCCCCGTCGAGGAGGGCCGGATCAGCGTGGACGAGTGGCAGGCCGGCTGCGAGTCCGGCGCGATCACCGAGGTCTTCGGCTGCGGCACCGCCGCGGTGATCAGCCCGGTCGGGCACGTCAAGGGCGCCGACCGCGAGTGGCGGATCGGCGACGGCGAGCCCGGCGAGGTCTCGATGCGGCTGCGCGAGGAGCTGATCGGGATCCAGTACGGCACCCGCCCCGACCCGTACGGCTGGGTCCACAAGATCGTCTGACCGGCGCGCCGGCCCCGCCCGCCCGCCGGCGGGCGGGGCCGCACGCCGGACGGCCGACACGAAACGTCCCACATGGTGAGACGTTCGTCCGAGCATCGGCACCGGTATGGCAGACTGATGGGCATCATGCGCCACAGCCTCGTGATTATCGGCTGGCGCGCCGGCTGACAACGGGACACCGCCGGCGCGCAGACCTCTCACGTCCGTGAGGGGTCTTTCTGCATTTCAGAGCAGGGTGCAATTGCAGTCCAGGACTCGCGGAACCGGCGCAAGGGCGCGGCGGCCCAGACCCTTGAGGGGGACCAACGATGCAGGGTGACGACGCCTTCCACGTTTACGACACCACGCTGCGCGACGGCTCGCAGCAGGAGGGGCTCAACCTCTCCGTCACCGACAAGCTCGCCGTCGCGCGGCACCTGGACGACCTCGGCGTCGGCTTCATCGAGGGCGGCTGGCCCGGCGCCAACCCCAAGGACACCGAGTTCTTCAGGCGGGCTCTGACCGAGCTCGACCTGAGGCACGCGCAGCTCGCCGCGTTCGGCGCGACCCGCCGGGCCGGAGTGAAGGCCGCCGACGATCCCCAGGTGGCCGCCCTGCGCGAATCCCGCGCGCCCGTCGTGACCCTGGTCGCCAAGAGCCACGACAGGCACGTAGAGCTGGCCCTCCGCACGACCCTGGAGGAGAACCTCGCGATGATCCGCGACACGGTCTCCCACCTCGTCGCGGAGGGCCAGCGCGTCTTCCTGGACGCCGAGCACTTCTTCGACGGCTACAAGGCCAACCGCGCGTACGCGCTGGAGGCCGTCCTCACCGCCGCCGAGGCCGGCGCCTCCGTCGTCGCGCTGTGCGACACCAACGGCGGCATGCTGCCCGACGAGCTGGCCGACGTCGTCCACGAGGTCGTCTCCGCCGGCGCCCGCGTCGGCATCCACTGCCACGACGACTCCGGCTGCGCGGTGGCCAACTCGCTCGCCGCGGTGAAGGCCGGCGCCACCCACGTCCAGGGCTGCGCCAACGGGTACGGCGAGCGCAGCGGCAACGCCAACCTCTTCACGGTGATCGGCAACCTCCAGCTCAAGCGCGGGATGCGGCTGGTCACCGACGACCAGATGGCCGAGATGACCCGGATCGCGCACGCCGTCTCCGAGGTCACCAACGTCACGCCCAGCTCCCAGCAGCCGTACGTCGGGGTGTCGGCGTTCGCTCACAAGGCGGGCCTGCACGCCTCCGCGATCAAGGTGGACCCCGACCTCTACCAGCACATCGACCCGGCCCTGGTCGGCAACGACATGCGGATGCTGGTCTCCAGCATGGCCGGCCGCGCCTCCGTCGAGCTCAAAGGCCGCGAGCTCGGGTACGACCTGTCCGGCGAGAAGGCCAAGGACGTCGTCGCGCGGGTCAAGGAGCTGGAGTCCACCGGCTACACCTTCGAGGCCGCGGACGCCTCGTTCGAGCTGCTGCTGCGCGAGGAGCTGACCGGCGTCCGGCAGCGGCACTTCGACGTCGAGTCCTGGCGGGCCATCGTGGAGCGCCGCCCGGACGGCTCCATGGTGAGCGAGGCGACCGTGAAGCTGCACGCCAAGGGCGAGCGGATCATCGCCACCGGCGAGGGCAACGGCCCCGTCAACGCCCTGGACAACGCGCTGCGCGTCGCGCTGGAGCGGCTCTACCCCGAGCTGGCCCGGCTGGAGCTGGTCGACTACAAGGTCCGGATCCTGGAGGGCTCGCACGGCACCGACGCCAGGACCCGCGTCCTGATCGAGTCCAGCGACGGCGAGCGCGAATGGGGCACGGTCGGCGTCGAGGACAACGTCATCGCCGCGTCCTGGCAGGCCCTGGAGGAGGCGGTCACGTACTGCCTGCTGCACGCCGGCTACGAGGCGGGCTGATCCGGCCGAACGGGAAATACCCGCGCCCCGGCGGGCATTGACGGGACATGAGCAAAGAGATCAGCGACAACGCCGGGGCGAGCCGGTACGAGATCCGCGTGGACGGGGAACTGGCCGGGTTCGCCGAGTACCGCAACCGGCCCGGCAAGATCGTCTTCACCCACACCGAGGTCTTCGACGCGTTCGAGGGCAAGGGCGTCGGCGGCGCCCTGGCCCGCGGCGCCCTGGACGACGTCCGCGCCAAGGGCGGCCTCGCGGTGGTGCCGCTGTGCCCGTTCATCAAGGGCTGGATCGAGCGGCACCCCGACTACCAGGACCTCGCCGTCCCGGAAGGCGCCTGAGGACGCGGAACGGGCGGGCGCGCACCACGCGCACCCGCCCGTTCCCGTCGGCTCCGGACGGCTCAGTCCTTGGGGCCGGTGCTCTCGATCACCTCGAACGACCACTGCTCGGAGCCGGTCGCCGCGGGGCCGCCGTGCCCCTTGTTCGGCTCCTTGCCCTCCTTGGCCTCCTGCTCGTCCTTCATGGAGCGGGCGTGCCCGCGCTGGAACGCCTGGCCCTCCATCCACTTCTTGAAGGACTCGTCGTCGCGCCACCGGGTGTAGACGAGGTACCGGTCGGTGCCGTCCACCGGGCGCAGCAGCTCGAAGTACTCGAACCCGTCGGCCTCGTCGACCAGCCCGGCCCGCTGCGCGAACCGCCGCTCCAGCTCCTCGCGCATCGGCTCGGGCACGGTCAGCACGTTGATCTTCACTACGGACACGTCGGACCTCCTCGTCGTCTCGTTCTGGGACGACCCTATCCAGCCCCCTTCCGCGTTCCCGGGGCGGCCGCGGGCGCGTCCTGACAGGGTCGGGTGACTCAGGTAAGCGGTTAACTGGAAGAAATTCGGCGAATGCGCTCCAAACAAGTGGCGAGTGCGTTGCCGGGGCGCCATGATGTGTAACCCATGCGGCGCGGGGGGTCCCGCGCCGTTCCCGATGTACCCGAGCACGGAGTGAGCGCATGTCTGTCCGACCCTGGAGCCCCGAGACCGCTCGGCGCTGCGTCGACGGGGCATGGGCCGACATCGCCTTCGAGCTGGGGCTGCTGTACGAGCGCGAGGGCGACCTCGGCCAGGCGGTCCGGTGGTTCCGGCACGCCGCCGAGTGCGACCGGCCCGGCGCCGCCGTACGGCTCAGCTCCGCGCTGACCCGGCTCGCCGACGAGCGCGCGGCGGGCGCGGGCGAGGAACTGCTGGCCGAGGCGAGCCGCTGGCTCAGCGAGGGCGTGGACGCCACCCGGCCCGACTCGATCCGCCTGATCACCGACATGCTGGACCGGCACCAGCGGGCCGCCGCCCGCCGCGGCCTGGAGCCCGCGGGCGCGAACTGACCCCCCGGCGGGCCGCGAACCCGCCCGGAGCGTGAACCTGTTCGGCCTCGCCACCGTCGGAGTCCATAGGCCGGCACACGGGCCGACGCGATGGAGAAGGTGACGAGTTGAGCGGCGAGGAGCCCGGGTACGTCCCCCCGGACCACAAGACGACCACCGAGTTCGCGATCCCGGCGGTCAAGGGCGATCCCGAGGACACCGTCCAGGAGACCGCGGCCGAGGACGACGTCCCGGGCGCGGCCGGCGAGCAGACGATCGTGGACCGTCCCGCGGCGGACCTGACCCTCCAGGACGCCCCCGCCGACGACCTGGCGGCCGGGACCGCCGGACCCGCCGGCGCGGCGGCCACGGGCCCGTCCACGCTGACGGACGCCACCATGTCCGACTTCACCGTGGACACCGGAGACACAGGCGACACGGGCGACGACGTGCCCGCACCGGCCGCGTCCGTTCCGCTGCCGCCGTACGCGCTGGCCAAGGAGCCCCCGGCGCCCGCGCCGACGCCGGCCGCCGAGGCGGAGCAGCCGCCCGCGGTGCCCGAGCAGGGCCCCTGGACGGCCCAGTTCGGCGCCGAGGAGGCCACCGGCGGGCAGCCCGCCGCGTTCGCGCAGGAGGCGCCGCCGTCCGCCGAGGCCGAGCGCCCCTCCGTCCCGCAGGCCGCGGCGGC
>NZ_JBEZWH010000023.1:0-118326 GCF_040703975.1 Spirillospora sp. NPDC029432 | reverse complement strand
CTCTGCGCGTCCACCATCCGGCCGCCCGCCGCCAGCAGCATCAGGAAGATGACGAAGAGCGGCGTGACCAGCACCATCTCCATGCCGCGGCCGCCCGGGCCTCCCGGGCCTCCCGGCGCGCCACCTCGACCGCCGCCGGGGGGACCGCCGGGTCCTCCCATGGCGCGGCGCCCGCCGCCGCCTCCGCGCGGAACGCCGCCTCGCGGCCCGCCGGGGCGGCCCGGACCACCGGGTCCGGCCGCGCGGCGGGCTTGGGGGCGGCCGGGCATGGGCGAGTCCGTCTTGGCTCCGGCCCGGCCTTGGGCACCGGATCGGCTGGGGCGGGGAAGGTTCCCGCCCGGCCGCTGCGACCTGGCTCTGGGTCGGGGCTGGCTTGGATTACTCACGCGTCCTCATCCACGGGGGTACGGCTTTGCGTCGTCCGAAGAGTACTGTGCGAGCGGGTGCGCGGGAGACCCGTGCGCACGGCCGAGACCTTCCTCGGGTCACGTCCCGGGCCGTGGGAACCCCGCCGGCCGCGAGGCCGCCCGGACGTCGTCCGCGCTGGCTGCGGGGCTCGTCTCCATGGCCGAGTACGTATGACACCGTCAGGTGTTTCAAGCGCAACCTTGGCATACTTCGACCACATAGACCCCGGATTCTCCGCATTCGCGTGCCCTATCCGCAAACCCAGGGGTCGCGGGGTCTGCCGGTACAGCGTCCCAGCTCGTCCCCCTACGCGCATGTGACATGCGTCAAATGTTGCCGTCCCGACGCTTCTCTCCGTCTCCGAGACTTGCCAGGATCCCGGCCGGTACGTATCTTTGCGATGTATCGAGCCGATACATTGACTCGATACATCGAAGTGACACATCGGGCCGTCCACCCGGCGGCCCGGCCCGTCGTCGAGCGGAGTCCCCGGCTCCGCGGAAATGGGGAGCGCATGGGAGGCAGGAAGGGATCGGGCGTTCTCGAACTCGCCGTTCTCGGCCTGCTCCACGAGTCCCCCATGCACGGTTACGAGCTGCGCAAACAGCTCAACGTCGTGCTCGGCATGTTCCGCGCCCTCTCGTACGGCTCGCTCTACCCGTGCCTCAAGCAGCTCCTCGCCAAGGGGCTCATCGTCGAGGACCGGCCGGAGGAGCCGAACACGGCGCTGGCCCTGCAGAGCCGCCGCTCGAAGATCGTTTATAAGCTCACCGCCGACGGCAAGGAGCGGCTCCAGCAGCTGCTCACCGAGGCCGGCCCGGCGGCGTGGGAGGACGAGGGGTTCGGCGTGCACTTCGCCTTCTTCTCGCACACCCGCGCCGACGTCCGGCTGCGGATCCTCGAAGGCCGGCGCAGCCGGCTGGAGGAGCGGCTCGAGAGCGTGCGGTCCGCGCTGGCGCGGACCCGTGAGCGCGTCGACAGCTACACCCTCGAGCTGCAGAACCACGGGCTCGAGTCCGTCGAACGCGAGGTCCGGTGGCTCAACGAGCTGATCGGGCGCGAGCGGGCGGAGCAGGAGAAGGCAAGGGCCGCCAAGGCCGACAGCAGCGTGAGCAACGCTAAACAGACTCAGGACACGCCTCGCGAGCACGGCCGCTGACCCGCGGCCGCCGCCAGGTCTGGTGGAGAGCCACCACATGTCCCGCTACATGAGAAGGAGCAACCGGATGGGTTCGGTGCGTGTCGCCATCGTCGGTGTGGGCAACTGCGCCGCTTCGCTCGTCCAGGGCGTCGAGTACTACAAGGACGCGGACCCCGCGATGCGCGTCCCGGGTCTCATGCACGTCCAGTTCGGCGAGTACCACGTCGGCGACGTGGAGTTCGTCGCGGCGTTCGACGTGGACGCGAAGAAGGTCGGCATGGACCTGTCCGAGGCCATCGTCGCGAGCGAGAACAACACGATCAAGATCTGCGACGTCCCGCCGACCGGCGTGACCGTGCAGCGCGGCCACACCTTCGACGGCCTGGGCGAGTACTACCGGGAGATGGTCGAGGAGTCGGACGCCGAGCCGGTCGACGTCGTGCAGGCGCTCAAGGACGCGCAGGTCGACGTCCTGGTGTCGTACCTGCCGGTGGGCTCGGAGGAGGCCGACCGCTTCTACGCCCAGTGCGCGCTCGACGCCAAGGTCGCGTTCGTGAACGCGCTGCCGGTCTTCATCGCCTCCGACCCCGAGTGGGCCGAGAAGTTCACCGAGGCGGGCGTGCCGATCGTCGGCGACGACATCAAGTCGCAGGTGGGCGCCACCATCACCCACCGCGTGATGGCGAAGCTGTTCGAGGACCGCGGGGTCGAGCTGCTGCGCACGTACCAGCTCAACTTCGGCGGCAACATGGACTTCATGAACATGCTGGAGCGCAAGCGCCTCCAGTCCAAGAAGATCTCCAAGACGCAGTCGGTGACCTCCCAGATCCCGCACGAGATGGCCAAGGCCGACGTGCACATCGGCCCGTCCGACCACGTGCCGTGGCTGGACGACCGCAAGTGGGCCTACGTCCGCCTGGAGGGCAAGTCCTTCGGCGACACCCCGCTGAACCTGGAGTACAAGCTGGAGGTCTGGGACTCCCCCAACTCCGCCGGCGTCATCATCGACGCGGTCCGCGCCGCCAAGATCGCCAAGGACCGCGGCATCGGCGGCCCGATCCTGTCGGCCAGCTCCTACTTCATGAAGTCGCCGCCCGTGCAGTACAGCGACGACGACGCGCACGAGGCCGTCGAGAAGTTCATCCGCGGCGAGGTCGACCGCTGACGGATCTTTGACGGAACGCTGACAGGCACGCCGACGGACCTCCCGAAACGTCGGCGCGCCGAGTCTCACGGCGCCCCGGTGGTGGTTCCCCACCGCCGGGGCGCTTTCATGTTCTCGGGAAAAATGGCGACGTTGAGGCCATTGTCACTCTCTGGCTCTAGTCTGGCACCGGCGGTGATGGGCGCGTAGCGTTCGGAACCCGAGTGGAGGAGGGGCATGATGCGCCAGACGCTCAAGGTGACGGCGGGATGCGCGGGACTCGCGCTGGGGCTCACCGCGTGCGGAGGCGGCGCGGACCCGTCCGCGGTCCCCACGGGCCCGCCGCGCGAGGGCGGGACGCTCCGCG
Organism: Spirillospora sp. NPDC029432; assembly: GCF_040703975.1. Taxonomy (NCBI): domain Bacteria; kingdom Bacillati; phylum Actinomycetota; class Actinomycetes; order Streptosporangiales; family Thermomonosporaceae; genus Spirillospora; species Spirillospora sp. NPDC029432. The sequence continues at coordinate 115,266 of NZ_JBEZWH010000023.1, read as the reverse complement.
TGGTGGGGTCGTCCGACGTCGAGCATCTGGACACCGCCAGCGGCAACAGCGTCGGCGCGTACGGCCTCACGCGGACGTTCGCGCGCCCGCTGTTCGGGACGAAGGCGTCCAACAACTTCGACGAGACCATCCCGCTGCAGCCCGACATGGCCGTCGAGATCCCCACTCGGGAGAACGGCGGCATCAGCAAGGACCGCCGCACGTACACGGTGAAGCTCCGCGAGGGCGTGCGGTGGAACACCGAGCCGCCGCGCCCGGTGGTCGCCGCGGATTTCGTCCGGGGGTTCGAGCGGCTGTGCAATCCGGCGTCGCCGTCCAGCGGCAAGGGCTACTACATCTCCACGCTGGAGGGGATGGAGGAGTACTGCGACGGCTACGCGAAGGTCGACGCCAAGAACCCGGCGGCCATGGCCGGATACCAGGACGACCATGACATCAAGGGCATCACCGCCGAGAACGACCGGACGCTCGTCTTCCGCCTGAAGGAGCCGGCCAGCGACTTCCTCAACCTGCTGTCGCTGCAGTTCACGGCCCCGGCGCCGGAGGAGTACGACCGGTACGTCCCGGACGGTCCAGATTTCCGGCAGAACACGATCTCCAACGGGCCGTACCAGATCACCGAGTACCGGCCGGGCGGCTCGTACGTGCTGAGCCGCAACCCGGTCTGGCGGCGGGAGACCGACCCGCTGCGCGGCCGGTACGTGGAGAAGATCCAGATCACGCTCGGCCAGGACTCGCCGCAGGCGGTGCAGCAGCAGCTGGAGACCGGCACCGCCGACCTGTCCTGGGACCATCCCGTGCCGACCGCCGCGATCCCCCGGCTGCGGCGGGAGCGGGACCCGCGGTTCGCGATCCGGGATGCGCCCAGCAACAGCCCGTACCTGGTCTTCAACACCCGCAGCCCCAACAACGGCGGCGCGCTCGGGAAGAAGGAGGTGCGGCAGGCGCTGCAGTACGCGATCGACCGCACCGCGCTCATCAAGATCGTCGGCGGGCCGGAGGTCGCCGAGCCGCTGCACACGGTGATCCCGCCCGGCAACTCCGGGTACGCGCCGGCCGACCGGTACCCGACGCCCGGCGAGGCGGGCGATCCGGCGCGCTGCCGCCGGCTGCTGGCGGAGGCCGGCCATCCCCGCGGGCTGAAGTTCACGTTCCCGTACCGCACCAACAGCGTGCACAAGCTGATCGCCGAGTCGGTCAAGGCGAATCTGGAGGCGTGCGGGGTGGACGCCGAGCTGTCGCCCGACTCGGGCGGCACGTTCTACGGCAAGACGATCTCCTCGCCGGAGCGGGCCGCCGAGGGCGCCTGGGACATCGCCGCGCCCGGCTGGACGCCCGACTGGTACGGCAACAACGGCCGGTCGATCATCCAGCCGCTGTTCGACGGCCGCACCTACGGCGAGGGCTCCACCAACTACGGCGGCTACGACAACTTCATGGTGAACGGCATGATCGACGCCGCGCTGACCGCGCCCGAGCCGGGCCACGCGGCCGGCCACTGGCAGCAGGCCGATAAGACGATCATGGAGGACGCGGCGATCGTGCCGCTGCTCAACCGGTCCCACCCGATCTTCCACTCGTCCCGGGTGGGCGGCGCGGTCTTCCTGCCGACCGCGGCCAACTACGACTTCACCCGCGTCTGGCTCGCCCGCTGACCTCCGCCGCCGGAGGCGGCCGCACGGCGATCAGCGCGAGGGGCCGCGCGGTGGCTGGACTGAGGAGCGCAGGGAGCCTGCGACCGGAGTGACGAGGGAAGCCGCCGCGTGAAGCGGCCCCGAGCCGCCGCACGGACGTAAGGCCATAAACGGCGATTAGGCTGATCAGGTGAGAGCGAGCGAACTGCGGGCGATCCTGCGCGGCCGCGACTTCCGGCGGCTGTACGCCACGCGGCTGACCTCGCAGCTCACCGACGGCGTCTTCCAAGTTGCGCTGGCGGGCTACGTGTTCTTCTCGCCGGAGCGGCAGGCGTCGGCGGGCAAGGCCGCGGCGGCCTTCGCGGTGACGCTGCTGCCGTACTCGGCGCTCGGGCCGTTCGCCGGGGTGCTGATCGACCGCTGGCGGCGGCGGCAGATCCTGGTGTGGACCCCGGTGCTGCGCGCCGTCATGATCGTTCTGGTGGCCGCGCTGGTGGGGGCGGGGCAGGACGGCGCCGCCTTCTTCGTCGGCGTGCTGATGCTGCTCGGCGTCAACCGGTTCTTCCTGGCCGCGCTGTCGGCCGGCCTCCCGCACGTGGTGAGGCGCGAGCACCTGGTGACGGCCAACGCGTTCGCCGTCACCTCCGGAACGATCATCGCGTTCGCCGGCGGCGGTATCGGCTACCTGCTGCGCGGCCTGTTCGGGGCCGGGCACGCCGGGACGGCGCTGATCCTGCTGTGCTGCGGCGGCATGTTCCTGCTCGCCGGGCTGGTCGCGACGTCGCTGCCGCGCGGCGTCCTCGGCCCCCATCTGGACGAGGCGACGCCGCAGACGCGCGAGGCCCTCGGGAACGTCCTGCGCGGCCTCGTGGACGGCGGGCGGCACATCGTGCGGCGGCGCCCGGCGGCGTTCGGGCTGGCGGCGATGTCGTTCCACCGGTTCCTGTACGGCGTCGTCCTGATCATGACGCTGCTGCTGTGCCGCAACCACTTCGCGGACGACGCCGACGCGGGGCTCGCCACGTTCGCGATGATGCTGGGCGTCTCGGGCGCCGGCTTCTTCGCCGCCGCGGTGATCACGCCGCTGGTGGTGCGGCGGATCAGCAAGCAGGCGTGGATCACCGTGCTGCTGGCGGCCGGGGCGGTGTGCCTGCTCGTGCTCGGCACGCCGTTCAGCGAGCCGCTGTGGGCGGCCGGCGGGTTCGCGCTCGGGGTGGTGTCGCAGGGCGTGAAGCTCTGCGTCGACACGATCCTCCAGGAGTCGATCGACGACGCCTACCGGGGGCGCGTCTTCGCCGTGTACGACATGCTCTTCAACGCCACGTTCGCGGCCGCCGCCGCTGCGGCGGCCGCCTGGCTGCCCGCTGACGGGCTCTCCTACCCGACCCTGGGGATCGTCGTCGCCGCGTACTCGGTGGGCGCCGCCGTCTACTGGGCCGCGTCGTCGCGCACTAGGGACTCGGCGATCGCGTAGAGGGCGTCGGCGATGTGGCCGGTCTCGTCCTCGGTGCAGACGTACGGCGGCATCGCGTAGATCAGCTTCCCGAACGGCCGCAGCCACACGCCGTGGTCCATGGCGATCTGCTGGACGTCCGTCACGTCCACCGGCTCGCGCGCCTCGACCACGCCGATCCCGCCCAGCACGCGGACATCCGCGACGCCGGGCAGCCCGGCCGCGCCTTCCAGGCCGGCGGTCAGCACCGCCTCGATCGTGTCGACCTCGGAACGCCAGTCCCGCGACAGGAGCAGGTCGATGGACGCGCTCGCGACCGCCGCCGCCAGGGGGTTGGCCATGTACGTGGGGCCGTGCATGAGCGCCCCGGCCTCGCCCGAGGAGATGCCGTGCGCGACCTCGTCGGTGCACAGGGTCGCGGCCATCGTCATGTAGCCGCCGGTCAGCGCCTTGCCGAGGCACATGATGTCGGGAGCGATCTCGGCGTGGTCGCAGCCCCACAGCTCGCCCGTACGGCCGAAGCCGGTGGCGATCTCGTCCAGGATCAGCAGCAGGCCGTGCTCGTCGGCCAGCGCGCGCAGGGCCTGGAGGTACTCGGGGGCGTAGAAGCGCATCCCGCCGGCGCCCTGGACGATCGGCTCGACGATGATCCCGGCGAGTTCGTGCGCGTGCTTGCCGGCGAGGTCGGACAGCTCGTCCAGGTAGGCCGCGTCGGGCTCGGCGGCGTACCCCAGCGGGGGCGGCGGCGCGAAGACGTGCCGCGCCAGCACGTCGCTGAACAGGTGGTGCATCCCGTTCACCGGGTCGCACACGGCCATGTCGCCGAACGTGTCGCCGTGGTAGCCGCCCCGCACGGTCAGCAGGCGGTGCTTCTCCGGCCTGCCCTGCGACCGCCAGTACTGGAGCGCCATCTTGATCGCGACCTCGACCGACACCGAGCCGGAGTCGGCGAAGAACACCTTGGTCAGCGGCGCGGGGGAGAGCTCGACCAGCTTCCCGGCCAGCTCCACCGCGGGCGGATGGGTGAGGCCGCCGAACATCACGTGCGCCATCTTGCCGAGCTGCCGGGTCACGGCGGCGTTCAACGCCGGGTGGTCGTAGCCGTGCACGGCCGCCCACCAGGACGACATCCCGTCGATCAGCTCGGTGCCGTCGGCCAGCGTCAGCCGCACTCCCGACGCCGACACCACCGGCAGCACGGGCGCGGTCGCCGGCATCGGCGCGTACGGGTGCCAGATGTGCTCGCGGTCGAACTCCAGCAGCCGGTCGGCCTCGGCCGGGCTCATCCGGCCGAGGTTCAGCTCGATCACGGCGCCTCCCCGCCGATGATGCCCTGCTCGGCGCCCCAGCGGCGGAGCTCGTCGGCCGCCGCGTCGTGCCCGATCGGGCCGCGGTCCAGGCGCAGTTCGAGCAGGAACCGGTACGCCTTCCCCACCAGCGGGCCCGGCGTGATCCCGAGGATCTCCTGGATCTCGTTCCCGTCGATCTCCGGGCGGATCGCGGCCAGTTCCTCCTCCTCGGCCAGCCGCTCGATCCGCGCCTCCAGGTCGTCGTACGTGCGGCGCAGCCGGTCGGCCTTGCGCCGGTTGCGGGTGGTGCAGTCGGCCCGGGTCAGCTTGTGCAGCCGCGACAGCAGCGGGCCCGCGTCCCGGACGTACCGGCGGACGGCCGAGTCGGTCCACTCGCCGGTGCCGTACCCGTGGAAGCGCAGGTGCAGCTCCACCAGCCGCGACACCGCCTGGACGACGTCCTTCGGGTAGCGCAGCTCGGTCAGCCGCCTGCGCGTCATCTTCGCGCCGACCACCTCGTGGTGGTGGAACGACACCCGCCCGCCGGCCTCGAACCGCCGCGTCTTCGGCTTGCCGATGTCGTGCAGCAGCGCCGCCAGCCGCAGGATCAGGTCCGGCCCGTCCTCCTCCTGGGCGATCGCCTGCTCCAGAACGATCAGCGAGTGCTCGTACACGTCCTTGTGCCGGTGGTGCTCGTCGATCTCCAGCCGCAGCTTCGGCAGCTCCGGCAGCACGTGCGCCGCGAGACCGGTGTCGACCAGCAGCGCCAGCCCCTCGCGCGGATGCGCCCCGCAGATCAGCTTGGACAGCTCGTCGCGGACCCGCTCGGCGGAGACGATCTCGATCCGGCCGGCCATGTCGGTCATCGCCGCCACGACGTCCGGCGCGACCGTGAAGCCGAGCTGGGACGCGAACCGGGCGGCGCGCATCATCCGCAGCGGGTCGTCGCCGAAGGAGTCCTCCGGCCGGCCCGGCGTCCGCAGCACCTTGTCGCGCAGGTCGGCCAGCCCGCCGAACGGGTCGACGAACTCGTGCCCGGGCAGCCGGGCCGCCATCGCGTTCACCGCGAAGTCGCGGCGCCGCAGGTCCTCGTGCAGCGACGTGCCGTACTGGACCTGGGGCTTGCGGGACTTGGGGTCGTACGACTCGCTGCGGTAGGTGGTGATCTCCAGCTCGTGGGAGCCCTTGCGCAGCCCGACCGTGCCGAACTCGATCCCGATCGTCCAGATGTTGTCGGCCCAGCCCTTGATGAGCTCCAGGATCCGTTCCGGCGGGGCGTCGGTCGTCAGGTCGACGTCCTTGCCCGGCCGGCGCAGCAGCGCGTCCCGGACGGGCCCGCCGACCAGGGCCAGCTCGTGACCCGCGGCCTCGAAGCGGGCGCCGAGCTCGTCCGCCACGGGGGCGATGGGGCGCAGCAGCTCGGCGATGGCGACGCGCCGCTCGGGCGTCTGCTCTGGGGTCACTTGGTGATTGGACACGGCCATCCAGCGTATTTCCTCGGGAACCTGCGGACAAAAGGCTTTGCGTACCCCGGGGAGAGCCTTCGTCCGCGAAGGTGGAGTAAGAAGACCCTTCACATGGTGCGATCTCCGGGTTACGTTCTGGACACCCCCGATGACGCCCCGCCGTACCGGACGGACCATCGCCGAGGACTCCCGTAAGACGCTCAACGGTAGCGGGGAGCAGCGGGGGGCGTTCCACCCGCGTCGCGAGCCGGCCGGAAAGAGCGCCGGTGGCGCGCCGGCGCGGCACGGATGAAGACGGGCTCCGGGGGTATGTGGGGGGCTCTCACTACACGGGCCCACCGGGGTGCAGGGACCGGAACCGGGGGTGTGCGCGGGGACGGATCCCCCGCGGGACGGAGGCGAAGATGAAGGACGCCCTCACCATCCACCGATCGCTCCTCGAACGGGAGATCCAGCACGAGATCGTCCGGCTGCCGGTCGGGATCGCCCGTGCGGACGAACTGCCCGGCGCGCTCGGGCTGCCCGCGCACCGGTGCCTGGCGACGCGGGTCTTCGCCTGCAACGACGTCCAGCGCGGCCGGCGCTTCCTCGCGGGCGTGATCGTCCGGGCCGGGACCGAGCCGCCCGCCGAACCGGTCCGGCAGGCCACCGGCGCGCGGCTGATCCGGCCCGCCCGTGCCGACCTGGTCAACTCGGTCACCGAGTACGCCGCCGACCTCGTCTGCCCGCTGCTGCTGCCCGACGGCATGCCGGTGCTGGTCGACCAGGGGATGCTGGACGCGCTGCCGCTGGACGACGTCGTCTACACCGCGACGGGGGAGGCGTCGACGGCGCTGGGGATCCGCGCGTCCGACCTTTGCGCGCTGAGCGGCGCCAAGCCCGTCCGGCTGAGCGAGCGCGAGCGTCCCGACCGTTCTGAACGTGCCGAGCGCGCCGAGCGCGCTGAGCGGACGGAACGCGCCGAGCGGGCCGAGCGGCGGCCGCCCTGGCAGTCCAAGGCCGGGCTCCCGGCTCGGCGGCGGCACGGCACGGGCTCGTCCGCGTCCTCATCGCCCTCTCCGGCGTCTCAGCCGTCTCCGTCGTTCCCCTATCGGGCCAACCCGTCCAGCACGTGACCCCGCCCACGTACTTCCGGGCATGCTCCTTTCGCGTCTTTACGCCGACGTGAGGTCCGAGGCGGCAGAGTTGGGGGCGAAGGCGAGCGAGACGGACGGCGATGATCAGGAGGGGCAGGTGGCGGGGACGGACCGGTCCGGCGGCGCGCTCCCGGGCGGCGTGCGGCCGGGGCGGTGCGGCGGCGGGGCTACGATCGTGCGCGTGATGCGGGAAAGCGACGCCCGCTGTCCCCGGGCGCCCGGCGGCCTCCGGGTGGGATTCCGGACGGGTCTCCGGGTGGGAACGGTGTGGACGGACAGGGCGTGAGAACGGTCCTACACGCGGTGGCTGCGACCACCCTGCTCTCCTGCGTGGTCCTGGGCACCGCGCCCACGGCCATGGCGGTACCCGCCGAGCCGGCGGCCGGCGCGGCCGCAGCGGCGGACCCCGCGCGGGACCGCGGCGGCGCCGCCCAGGACCGGTCCAAGACCCAGGTCACGCTCGCGCTCGGCACGGTCACCCCGAAGACCGCCGAGGCCACCGGCGCCAAGTCCAAGATCACCGTCACCGGAGCGGTACGGAACGTCTCGGGCCAGGCGCTTCCCGGCGTGACCGTGCGGCTCCGCACGTCCGCCCACCGGATGAGCAGCCGCACCGAGCTCGCCCAGTTCGCCGCCGGCCAGCCGGCCCGGCTGAGCGGCGCGCCCGCGTCCCGGCCGCTGCCGCAGGCGGGCGCCGCCGGCGGCTCGGCGTCCTTCTCGCTCAGCACCACGACGGCGGCGATCGGCCTCCGCCAGTTCGGCGTCTACCCGATCGGCGTCGAGGTCCTGAACCAGTACGGCCAGGCGCTGGCCGGCGTCACCACGTTCGTCACGTTCATGCCGAGGGGCACGCAGGTCAAGCCGCTGTCGGTGGCCTGGGTCTGGCCGCTGATGAGCCGCCAGCACCGCGCCGCCGACGACACCTTCCTCGACGACCGGCTCGCCGCCGAGATCTCGCCGCAGGGCCGGCTGGGCGGCCTCGTCGGCGCCGCCGCGGGCACCCGCACCCCGCTCACGTGGTCGATCGACCCCGCGCTGATGGACGACGTCCACACGATGGCGAGCGGCGCGTACACGGTGAAGCCGCCCAAGACCGAGCGCGGCACCCGCAAGGAGAAGAGCCCCGCCGCCGAAACCTGGCTGAACGCGCTGCGCACGGCCTCCAAGGACGACCCGTACTTCACCGTCCCGTACGCCGACCCCGACGCCGTCGCGCTCGTCCGCCACAAGATGCAGAACCACCTGGGCATCGCGTACGGCAACACCGGCGTCGCGGGCCAGGTCCTACGCCGCCAGCCGAACGCCCAGGTCGCGTGGCCGCCGTCCGGGATGGCGGGGCCGGGCACCCTCGACCAGATGGCCAAGCTGGGCCGGCTCGGGAACGGCCCGTTCCTGATGAGCAGCGCGGCGTTCGCCGACCCCGCGCAGGGCTACACGCCGAGCGCCACCACCTCGCTCCCGACGTCCGAGGGCGCCAAGCGGGCCGTCGTGTACGACGAGACGCTCAACAAGATCGTCAGTGCCGACACCCGGTCGCCGGGCGCCGCGGTGCTGGCCGAGCAGCGCTTCCTCGCCGAGACCGCGATGATCAGCGCGGAGGCGCCGACGCTGGCCCGGTCGCTGGTCGTCGTCCCGGACCGGCGCTGGAACCCCTCGCCCGCGTTCGCCAAGAACCTGCTGAACCACACCGGCTCCAGCGCCTGGATGCGGACCACGGAGCTCGCCAAGGTCGCCGCGGCGACGCCGCAGGAGCGCGTGTACCGCGGCTACCCGGACTCCATGGAGGCGTACGAGCTGGGCGAGCGCTACCTGCGGGAGGTCGCGCGCATCTCCCGGTCCGCCGCCCGCTTCGGCTCCGTGATGGCCGAGCCGATCACGATGAACTACCGGCGCGCGGTGCTGCGGGCGGAGTCGAGCGCGTGGCGCGGCAAGTCCCGCTACCGGCAGGCCGTCGCCGCCCGCGGTTCGCTGGACGACCGGCTCGACGCGGACATGGGCCGGGTCACCGTCATCCCGCCCGAGAAGGACCGCGTCTCGCTGGCGGGCGACTCGGGCAAGTTCCCCATCACCATCGTGAACGGGCTGCCCAACCAGACGATCGAGGTCCGGCTGGAGGTCGTGTCGGAGAACACCGCCCGGCTCCAGGTCGGCGAGGTCGACGACGAGGACAAGCTGATCACGCTCGGGCCCGGCCAGAAGCGATCCCGCTGGATCCCGGTCCAGGCCGCCGGCAACGGCGACGTCCGGGTGCAGGCGCGGCTGAAGTCGTCGGACGGCCGGACGTTCGGCGAGGCCACGTACATCAAGGTCCGCACCACCGGCTACGGGCAGCTGGCACTGCTCATCACCGGTGGCGGACTTGCCGTACTCTTCGTGGGCGTCGGAGTGCGGGCCATCAGAGCGAGGCGCCGCCGGAAAGCGGAGGCAGCCGGTGACGGATCGACCGGAATGGGACCAGCGGCGGCCGGACCCGCGGGAGCCGCGGGATCTGGAGCGGCCGCCGGCGCCGGACCCGTGGCCGCCGGTACCCCCGACTTCAGGCCCCCCACCCGGGCGGAGGCCGCCCGGCCCCCCGCCGGGCCAGGACCAGTGGGCCCCGCAGGGACGCCCGGGTCCGCAGGGACCGCAGGGCCAGTGGGCGCCGCAGGCGCAGCCGGGCCCGCAGGGGCCCCCGGATCCGCGTGGCCGGGAGGCGTGGCCGCAGAATCCGCAGCACCCGCAGGCCCCGCAGGGCCCCCGGAGTCAGCCCCACCCGCAGAATCCGCAGACCCCGCAGACTCAGCAGACCCCTCAGGCTCCTTCGGGACCGCCGCCGCGGACCCCTGGCCGGCACGCGAGGCCGGCCCCGGGGCAGCCCCAGGCCCCTCGGCCGACGCCGAATCCGGGGCAGGGACGTCCGGGTGGCCCGCCGCCGGCCGGCACCGGGGCGGCGACCAGGGTTGACCTGCCGCTGCCAGGCGGCGCGGCCGCCGGGCTCGGCCAGTCCGGGCCCGCGGCCACGCCCGGGACCCCGCCCGGCACCGGAACGCCGGACGCGACCGCGGACCTGAGCGCCGCGGGCGGCGGCCCGTCCCAGGAGCAGCCGCCCGGCTCGGGCGGCGGCGGCCGGGGCGGTGGCGCGGCCGGGCTGCTCAGGTCCGGCGCGATGATGGCCGTCGGGACGCTGGCCTCCCGCATCACCGGCTTCCTGCGGACCGCGCTGCTGGTCGCCGCGCTCGGCACCGGCGCGCTGGCCGACGCGTACAACACCGCCAACACGGTCCCGTTCATCGTCTACGACCTGCTGCTCGGCGGGATCCTGACCGCCGTGGTCGTCCCGCTGATCGTGCGGGCCAGGGAGCGCGACGCGGCGTACGGCGCCCGCTACGAGCAGCGGCTGTTCACGCTCGCGGTGCTCGGCCTCGCGCTGATGACCGCCGTGGCGGTGCTGCTCGGCCCGCTGTTCATCGGCATCTACGGCGGCGGCATGGAGGGCGCGCAGCGCGATCTGGCGGTGCTGTTCGCCCGGCTGTTCGCGGTGCAGATCTTCTTCCTGGGCGTCAGCGCGTTCTCCGGCGCGATCCTCAACACCCGCAAGCGGTTCGCCGCGCCGATGTGGGCGCCCGTCCTCAACAACATCGTCATCTGCTGCACCGCGGGCGCGTTCCTGCTGGTCGCCACCGGCCGGGTCACCCCCGACTCGATCAGCGACGGGCAGGTCGCGCTGCTGGCCGGCGGCACGATCGGCGGCATGGCGCTGCAGACCCTCGCGCTGTGGCCGTCGCTGCGCGGTTCCGGCTTCCGCTGGCGCCCGCGGCTCGACTTCAAGAAGGGCGAGCTCGGCCAGATCGGCAAGATGGCGGTCTGGACGCTCGCGTACGTGGTGATCACGCAGATCGGGTTCGCGGTGACCACCCGGCTCGCCAACGCGGCCGGCGTGCTGGGCCGCGAGCAGGGCCTCGGCGACGTCGGGTACACCCCGTACTTCAACGCCTACCAGCTCTTCCAGCTGCCGTACGCGATCATCGGCGTCTCGGTGATCACGGCGCTGCTGCCGCGGATGAGCGAGCACGCGGCGGCCGGCCGGATGGCCGAGGTCCGCGACGACTTCTCCAGCGGGCTGCGGCTGTGCTCGGTGGTGATCCTGCCCGCCGCCGGGCTGATGGGCGTGCTGTCCTCGGAGATCACCGTCGTGCTGTTCGCGCACGGCGCCACGACCGTGGAGAACGCGCAGGTCATCGCCGACGTGCTGCGGATGTTCGCGATCGCGCTGGTGCCGTTCGCGGCGTACCAGCTCATGCTGCGGGTCTTCTACTCGATGCAGGACACCCGGACGCCCACGTTCATCGGCGTCGGCGTGGTGATCACCAATGTCGCGATGGCGCTGACCGCCTACGCGGTGCTGCCCACCGACAAGATCATCGTTGGGATCGCGGGCGGGTTCGCGATCGCGCAGACCGTCGGCGCGGTGCTCGGCTGGGCGATCCTGCGCCGCCGGCTGGGCGGCATGGACGGCCGCCGCATCTTCGTCTCCTACCTGAAGCTGATCGTCGCCCTGTGGCCGCTGATCGGCTTCGCGTACGCCGTCCACGCGATCGTGGACGCCGCGCTCGGCCCCGGGCTGGGCACCGGACTGCTCGCGCTCGCGGCCGGCAGCGCCGGCGGCGGGTTGCTCTACCTCGCCTTCGCACGGATGATGCGGGTGGACGAGGTCGGCTCGATGATGTCGATGATCACACGCCGTCTGCCGGGACGGAAATGACGGAAGAGCAGGAGGCCGTGGACGAAGGCCGGGAGAACGGCCGAGGTACGCGTGACAAAGTACACAGGACGCGCCCCGATAAGGCAGCCGCCCATCAGAGTTAGCACTACCATGGTTGGGCAGTACGGCTTGCGGGGCGACACCCTGGGGAACGCAAAAGGAGGGTCGGAGGCGTAAGCTGCCACGCCACGAACATGGGATCTGACCACCTGTGCAGGACGCTGCCGTGAGCACGTCCGTCATCGAGCCCGGCACGCGCCTCGCCGGTCGCTACCGTCTCGAGAAGCGCATCAAGGAGTCGGGCGGCTCCTCGTTCTGGAAGGCCATCGACGAGATCCTGGCCCGTGCCGTGGCCGTCCGGACCTTCGACCCCGACTTCCCTCGCATCGCCGAGGTGGTCACCTCCGCACGCGCCGCCAGCCGGCTCACCGACCCCCGCCTCACCCAGGTGTTCGACGCCGACGACAGCGGCGAGAGCGCGTACGTGGTGAGCGAGTGGGTCGCCGGCGAGACCCTGGAGCAGATGCTCCAGAAGGCCCCGCTGGAACCCGGCCGCGCCGCGACCCTCCTCTACGAGGCGGCCGAGGCCATCGCCGCCGCCCACGAAGCCGGCCTGGCGCACCTGTGCCTGTCGCCGCGCGACCTGGTGTGGACGACCGGCGGCACCGTCAAGGTGCTCGGCATCGCCACCGACGCCGTCCTCGCCGACCGCTACTCCGACGAGCCCGCCCGGCGGGACGTCGAGAGCCTGGGCGGGATGCTGTACGCGGCGCTGACCGCGCACTGGCCCGGCGACCCGGAGCGGTCGGCCCTGCCCGCCGCCCCGGAGGCCGACGGCTCGGTCAAGGCGCCGCGCCAGGTCCAGGCGGGCGTCCCGTACGCGGTGGACGCGATCGTCTGCCGCTGCCTCGGCATCGAGGTCGCGGGCCAGGAGCCGCTGGCCGACCCCGCCGAGCTGGCCAAGGCCCTGCGCGGCGTGCCCCGCACGCCGCTGCCGCTGTTCGCCGGCCTGGGCAGCGCCCAGCCTCCCGCGCCCGCCCGGCACAACACGCAGGCGCGGACGCAGCACGTACCGCCGCCGGCCCGCCCGGCCGAACGGCAGGCCCCCGGCCGGGGCCAGCGCTCCGCGCAGCACCAGCACCCGCAGCAGGGCGGCCGCCGGCAGCCCGCGCAGCAGGGACGCGCTCAGCGCGGCCCGCAGCACGGGTCCCAGCACGGGCCGCCGCCCGCCGTCGGCACCCGGGGCACGATGCCCGCGTCCCCGCGTCCGGGCGGGTTCAGGACGGGCAACCGCGCGCTGCTCGGCGTCGCCGCCGCCGCGCTCACCGTGATCGTCGGCCTGGGCGCCTGGGCCATCGGCAGCAGCGGCTCGTCCGGCGAGGGCGAGCGGCCCGGCGCCACCGACCAGCCCCGCGCGTCGCGGTCGGCCGCGCCCCAGGCCGGCAGGCTCGACGTCGCGAACGTCTTCGAGGCCGAGAAGTCGTCCCGCGGCAGGCACGACACGACCATCGGCAAGAACCTGAACGTCCTCACCGACGGCCGCAACGGCGAGATCTGGGAGACCCAGACCTACGCCGGCCCCGACTTCGGCAAGCTCGCCGAGGGCCTCGGCGTCGTGCTCGACATGGGCAGGAACGTCGAGGTCAGCAGCGTCAAGGTCGCCACCCCCGCGGGCGGCGGCAACATCCAGATCAAGGTCGGGGCCCAGCGCGACATCGGGTCGATGGCCGCGTTCGCCAGCCAGTCCCCGAACGCGGGCGAGACCACGTTCAAGGGATCCGCCCGACCGACCGGGCGCTACGTCCTGGTCTGGTTCACCCAGCTGCCCTCGCCCCCGAAGGGCAAGATGAGCGAGATCACCGTGTACGGCGTCGCCAAGGGCTGACCGGCCCGCCTTCCCCGGCGCCGTACCGGCCGGTCGAAACGGTTCCCGTCGCAGATGACGTGACGAGGACCGTCCCGCGAGGCGGTGCCAGTCGGTATCGTGCCTCTGAGCAGATTGTCCCCTTCCCCCAGGATTTCAGCGGTGTCGACGCGACCAGGCAGGATCGACCGCACGCATCCGGCACGGAGCGGCGCACACACTCGTGAGAGCGGGCGCTCATGACGTCGGTGAGCATGCAGCATGTGGACGAGGTACCGGACAAGGAGCTGCTCGCCCGGCATTCCCAGGGTGATCCGCACGCGTTCTCGGCGCTGGTGCACCGGCACCGGGACCGGATGTGGGCGGTCGCCCTGCGCACCCTCGGCGATCCGGAGGAGGCCGCCGACGCGCTGCAGGACGCGTGCCTGTCGGCGTTCCGCGCGGCGGGCAGGTTCCGCGGCGACGCGGCCGTGACCACATGGCTGCACCGGATCGTGGTGAACGCCTGCCTCGACCGGATCCGCCGCAAGTCCGTACGGCCCGCCACCCCGATGGGGGACGACGCCACCTTCGACGCGGTCGCGCCCAAGATGCCCGACCCGACCGACGCCCACGGGGTGTCGCTGGACGTCCACACCGCGCTGGCGCAGCTGCCGTTCGAGCAGCGCGCCGCGCTCGTCCTGGTCGACATGATGGGCTACTCGGTCGACGACGCCGCGCAGGTCCTCGAGGTGCCGGCCGGGACGATCAAGAGCCGGTGCGCGCGCGGCCGCGCCCGGCTGGCGCCGCTTCTGGTCCACCACAGGAACCGCCGGGACCGCAAGAACGTCTGAGGTGTGGAAGGAGGTGGCATGCCCTAATGAACCCCGCGCATTATGACTACGACACCCTGGCCGACCTGGCCGAGGGACTGCTCGAAGACGACCAGGCCGCCTCCGTCAACGCGCACCTCGAATCCTGCGCCGACTGCCGGGACCGATCCGCCGACCTTGCGGACGTCTCCCGGATCCTGGCGGAGGCTCCCGTCCCGTCCATACCCGCCGAGCTGGCGTCCCGCATCGATTCGGCCATCGCGGCCGAATCGCTGAGCAACGCCACCGTGGTGAACCTGGAACAGAGACGTGGAAGGCGGCATTGGCGGATCCTCTCGGCCGCGGCGGCGACCGTGATCGTGCTCGGCGGCGGCGCCGTCGTCGGCACGGTGGCCCTGGACGGCAACGAGCATCAGGCGACCGCGCCACCGCTCGGTGACAACAAGGACGCCGGCTCGGAGCGGAGCACGAGCGGCGCCAGGCCGAGCACGTCCGAACTGATCGCTCCAGGCGAGCCCGCCCCCGAGAAGCCCGCCTACAAGGTCACCCGCAGCGGTGTCGACTACCGCGCCGACACCCTGGACCAGCAGGTCAGCGGCGCGCTCGACCGGAGCGGCGAGCTGCGCTCCGCGGCCGGGCCGCCCGACGCCCGGCTGGCCGGCTGCGTCGGCGCCGTCACCGCCGGAAAGCCGCCCGAACTGGTCGACAGCGCCACCTACGACGGCGAGCCCGCCACCGTGATCGCGGCACCGGCCGCCACCGCGGGCACGCTGGACGTCTGGGTCGTCGGGCCGGACTGCTCCGCCCAGGACACGCAGGTCCGCAAGCGGACGACGGTCCGCCGCGGCGGCTGAGCCCCTTCGTGATCCGCCCGGGAGGCGACGCCGGAGGCGAGCCTGCCCGGGCGGATCACGCACGTTCCGCCGAGGGAACTTCCAGAAGGTCCGTGGCCCGGCCCGGACTCTAGAGGTCGTCGAGGAAGTCCTGGGCGATGGCCCAGGTGCGTTCGGCGGCCTCGGCGTCGTAGTCGGGGAGGTCCGGGTCGGTGTAGAGGTGGCCGGCGCCCCCGTACCGGTAGACCTCCACGTCCGCTCCGGCACGGCGCATGCGCAGGTACCAGGCGTTGAGCCAGTCCACGGGCTCGTACGTGTCGGGATCGGCGACGTGCAGCTGCACCGCGAGCTCGGTGGACACGTCGTCCGCGAGGTCGGACGTGCCGTGCAGGAGCAGCAGGCCGCGGGCCTTCGCGTCCGCGAGGGCGAGGTTCTGGGCGATCGAGCCGCCCAGCGAGAACCCCGCGTACACTAGGCCCTGGTCGATGTGCGGCGCGGCGGCGGACACCGCGCGCCGCAGCAGCTCGTCCCGGCCGATCTCCTCCTTGATCGCGCCGCCCTCCTCGGGGTCGTCCACGACACGCCCGTCGTACAGGTCGGGCACGTGCACCTCGTGGCCGGCCGCGCGCAGCCGGTCGGCCGCCTCGTGCACGGCGGGCCGCAGCCCGTACATCGAATGCAGCAGGAGAATCGGCGCCATGGGATCAGCCTAGGGCCGGAAAACCCCTGCTCGCACGGTGCGGGAATCACCGGGGCCTAGTATCGGTTGTCGCGACTGGCAGGCCGGGCCGTACCGGGGGTGCGGCGGCCGGCGTCGCGACCACGGGACGCCCGCCGGCACCCAAGGTGAACAGAGGAGAGGCACAGAACAGTGAGCGACGTCCGCAACGTCATCGTCATCGGCTCGGGCCCCGCCGGCTACACGGCCGCCATCTACGCGGCGCGCGGCGACCTGAAGCCGCTGGTCTTCGAGGGCTCGGTGACCGCCGGTGGCGCTCTGATGAACACCACCGACGTGGAGAACTTCCCCGGCTTCCCGAACGGGATCATGGGCCCCGACCTGATGGACGGGCTGCGCCAGCAGGCCGAGCGGTTCGGCGCGGAGCTGATCGCCGACGACGTCACCGAGGTCGACCTGGCCGCCGACCCCAAGATCGTCAAGGTGGGCGACGAGGTGTACCGCGCCCGCGCGGTGATCGTGGCGACCGGTTCCGGGTACCGCGAGCTGGGCCTGGAGAACGAGAAGCGGCTGTCCGGCCGCGGCGTCTCCTGGTGCGCCACCTGCGACGGCTTCTTCTTCCGCGAGCAGGACATCGCCGTCGTCGGCGGCGGCGACACCGCGATGGAGGAGGCGATCTTCCTCACCAAGTTCGCCCGTACGGTCACCGTGATCCACCGCCGTGACGAGCTGCGCGCCAGCAAGATCATGCAGGATCGCGCGTTCGCCAACGAGAAGATCAGGTTCCTCTGGGACAGCGAGGTCGCCGAGGTGCTCGGCGACGACCGCCTCTCCGGCGTGCGGATCCGCAACACCAAGACCGGCGCCGAGAGCGAGCTGGAGGTCACCGGCCTGTTCATCGCGATCGGCCACGACCCGCGCAGCGAGCTGTTCGCCGGCCAGCTGGAGACCGACGCCGACGGGTACCTGCTCGTCGACGCCCCCACCACCCGTACCAAGATCCCCGGCGTGTTCGCCGCCGGCGACGTGGTCGACCACATCTACCGCCAGGCCATCACCGCGGCCGGCAGCGGCTGCTCGGCCGCCATCGACGCCGAGCGCTGGCTGCAGGACCAGGGGGCCGCCGAGACCGTCCAGCAGCCGCCCAAGGAACTGTCCCACCAGGGCTGATCAGAGAACGGAGATCCGATGAAAGCCGTGACCGACGCCGACTTCAAGGCCGAGGTGCTCGAAAGCGACAAGCCCGTGCTGGTCGACTTCTGGGCCGAATGGTGCGGTCCGTGCCGGATGGTCGCCCCGATCCTGGAGGAGATCTCCAAGGAGCACGGCGACAAGCTGGAGATCGTCAAGCTCAACATCGACGAGAACCCGAAGGTGCCGGCCGAGTACCAGATCCTCGGCATCCCCACGCTGAACGTCTACAAGAACGGCGAGGTCGTCAAGCAGATCCAGGGCGTCAAGCCCAAGGCCGCCCTGCTGCGCGAACTCGGCGAGTTCATCTGAGCCGCCCCTGAAGACCTCGCCACCTCCCGCGGCGAGCGCGAGACGACGGGCCCGTACCGGACATCCGGTACGGGCCCGTCGCTTTCTCCATAGAGTGCCGGGATGCGAGCCGTACTGCAGAGCGAGCGTGAGTTCCCGCCCGAGTCGTCAGTTGGGCGTGCTCCCGGTGGACGCTTCCAGATGCAGACACCTGGCGAGCTCCTCGTCTTGGACGCGAGGCTCCGTACGGTACGTACGTTCGCGTTGCCGCAATGGGCACGTTCCAGCGCAACCCAAGGAGGACTGGAATCGGCGGCCGTCAGCGGGCCCGACCGTGTCGGCGTCGTGGAGGTCGGCGGCGGAGTGCGCTGGGAGGTACGCCATGCCACCTGGAGGCCGCGCCTGGGCGCGGCCGCGTCCTCGGGCTCCTGCGCGTTCAGCTCTGACGGGACGCAGGTGTGGGCGGTGACACCGCAGGAGGACGGCGATGACCTGTGGACGGTGCACGACGCCCTGACGGGCGCCGCACTGGGCCGCGTCTCCTTGGGGTGCGCGAGCGTGGGCTCCACCACGCTGCCCCATGCCGAGGGCCCCTGCCTCTCCGTGGATCTGGCGGGCGGCGATGGCGGCGGCTGGATCGGCACGGGCCGCTGGGAGGACGGGCGGCCGATCGTGGACGTCCGCGCTTCGCCGTACGGGGTGCTGGCGGACGTCCATCCGGACGGGCACGGCCACCTCACCGTCCCGATGGAGGACGGGCGGCTGACCGTGTGCCACCTCCCGGACGGGGCGCCCGAGGCCGTCCAGGAGGGGGACTTCGACCTGTGCGGGGGATACCTGGACGCCGACCGAGTGATCGCCAAGGAGTTCGACGGTCCCACGGCGCTGTTCACATCCGATTCGCTGGAGCCGATCTGCACCGTCTCGTACCCGCCGGGAGCGGTCACGGACCTGCCGCTCCCCAATGGCCGAGGTACCTGGACGACCTACGCCAGGGGCCGTCTCCAGTCCTGGCGGACGGCGTAGCGACGGGCCCGCGCATCACGGAGCGCTGAGAGGGCCTCAGACGGGACGGAGGGCGCCTTCTGGGGTCATGGAGCCGAGGAGGCGCTCCAGCGCCACCTCGACGTCCTCACGCCATGACAGGGCCGACTTCAGCTCCAGCCTGAGCCGCGGGTAGCGGTGGTGCGGCCGTACGGTCTTGAAGCCCACCGACAGCAGGTAGTCGGCCGGGACCAGGCAGCCGCCCTCCTCGACCTTGAGGTCGCCGAACGCCTCGATCGCCTTCACCGCCCGCCGGGTGAGGTCCTTCGCCACGCCCTGGACGAGCATCCGGCCGAGCCCGCCGCCGGCGAACTCCGGCAGGATGTGCGCCGTCATCAGCAGCACGGCGTCGGCGCTGACGGGACTGGTCGGGAAAGCCACCGAGCGCGGCACGTACAGCGGCGGCGCGTACATCACGAAGCCCGCCGGAACGTCGTCGACGTAGACGATCTTGCCGCAGCTGCCCCACTCCAGGAGCGTGGAGGAGATCCACGCCTCCTTCTCCAGCTCCGGGTCGCCCGCCTCGACGGCCCGGTCGCGGCTCACCGGATCGAGCTCCCAGAACACGCAGCGGCGGCAGCGGCGCGGGAGATCGTCCAGATTGTCCAGCGTGATGTTGACGAGACGACGCGACACCGGAACAGCACCCCCTGCGGAAACGTGCGGTGCGCCACTTCGCGAGATTCCCGGCAACACTCGGGGATCCTCGGGCATCGTATCGGACAGGGGGCTTTCCGCCCGCGAACGGCGCGGCCCGGCCGCCCCGCCTCGTCGAGCATCAGGACCCATGTCGTAGTTTGCAAGAACGTCCGAACACCCCCGGAGGTGCCTCGTGGAACAGCACTCGCGTACAGACGCCTACTCCGACCGCTACGCCGCCCGTGCCGCCGGCATGGTGCCGTCGGAGATCCGGGCCCTGTTCGCGGTCGCCTCCCGTCCCGAGGTCGTCTCCCTGGCGGGCGGCATGCCGTACGTCTCCGCCCTCCCGCTGGACGCCCTGGGCGACATGATCGGCGAGCTGGTCGCGCGCAACGGCGCCGAGGTCCTCCAGTACGCGTCCGCCCAGGGCGACCCGCTCCTCCGCGAACGCATCTGCGAGGTGATGTCCCTCGAAGGCATCCAGGCCTCCGCGGACGACGTCGTCGTCACCGTCGGCGCCCAGCAGGCGCTGGACCTCATCACCCGCATCTTCGTGGACCCGGGCGACGTCGTCCTGGCCGAGGCGCCCTCCTACGTCGGCGCGCTCGGCACGTTCGCCTCGTACCAGGCGGACGTCGTGCACGTACCGCTCGACGAGGGCGGCCTGATCCCGTCCGCGCTCCGCGAGACCCTCGAACGGCTCCGCCGCGAGGGGCGGCGGGTCAAGTTCCTCTACACCGTCCCCATGTTCCAGAACCCGGCCGGCGTGACGCTCACCGCCGCCCGCCGCGCCCAGGTCCTGGAGATCTGCGCCGAATACGACGTCCTGATCCTGGAGGACAACCCGTACGGCCTCCTCGGCTTCGACGGCGAGCCCATGCGCGCCCTCCGCGCCGACGACGCCGAGCGCGTCATCTACCTCGGCTCGTTCTCCAAGACGATCGCCTCCGGGCTCCGCGTCGGCTGGTGCCTCGCGCCGCACGCCGTCCGGGCCAAGCTCGTTCTGGCGGCCGAGTCCGCCGTCCTGTGCCACCCGAGCTTCTCGCAGTTCGCCGTCCGCGAGTACCTCTCCACGCAGCCGTGGCAGGAGCAGATCAAGGACTTCCGCGAGCTGTACCGCGAGCGCCGCGACGCCATGCTCGAAGCCCTGGACGCGATGATGCCCGAGGGCTGCACGTGGACCCGTCCCGCCGGCGGCTTCTTCGTCTGGCTCACCCTCCCCGAGGGCCTGGACGCCAAGGCCATGGCCCCGCGCGCCATCGCCGACCGCGTCGCGTACGTCCCCGGCACGGGCTTCTACGCCGACGGCGGCGGCCACCGGCACATGCGGCTGTCGTACTGCTACCCGGAGCCGCACCGCATCCGCGAGGGCGTCCGCCGCCTGGCCGCCGTGATCGAGCAGGAGATCCGGCTCCGCGACACCTTCGGCGGTGGCGTCGGCGTCGGTGTCGGCGGTGTCGGCGCGACCTCCCCGGCCGGGGTCGACACCCCCGGACCCGGCCTGGTCTGAAATCCCGTACGAGGCGCGCCGACTCCCCCATCCTGGAGCCGGCGCGCCTTTGCGAAAACCGTCAGGGCAAACCTCTGATTCCCGTCTAAGGAGCATCGTTTTGGAACTCGGCCATGTGGTCGTCCTGGCCGGAGGCCTCTCGTACGAGCGCGAAGTCTCCCTCCGCTCGGGCCGCCGTGTCGTGGACGCGCTGCGCGCCCTGGACGTCCCGGTCGAGCTCCGCGACGCCGACGCCACACTCCTGGACTCCCTCTCGAACGACCCGCCGGACGCCGTACTCCCCGTCCTCCACGGCGCCGCCGGCGAGGACGGCTCGATCCGCGACGTCCTCGAACTCATGGGCGTCCCCTACGTCGGCTCCCGCCCCGACGCCTGCCGCGTCGCGTGGGACAAGCCCACCGCCAAGGCCGTCGTACGCCAGGCGGGCCTGAACACCCCCGCCTCGGTCGCCCTCCCCAAGGAGGTCTTCCACGACCTCGGCGCCTCGTCCGTCCTCGACCACATCGTCCGCCGGCTGGGCCTGCCCCTCTTCGTCAAGCCCACCCGCGGCGGCTCCGCCCTCGGCGGCTCGGTCGTCCAGGAGGCCACCGAACTCCCCGCCGCGATGGTCGGCTGCTTCGCGTACGGCGACGCCGCCCTCGTCGAGCAGTACATCCCGGGCACCGAGGTCGCAGTCTCCGTCATCGAACGCGACGGCTCGCCGCACGCCCTCCCCGCCGTGGAGATCGTCGCCCCCGGCGGCCGCTACGACTACACGGCCCGCTACGACGCCGGCGACACCGAGTTCATCACCCCGGCCCGCCTCACCCCCGAGGCCGCCCGCCGCGCCACCCACGCCGCGGTGACCGCCCACCGCGCCCTGGGCCTCCGTGACCTCTCCCGTACCGACCTCATCATCGACCACACGGGCGAGGCCCACTTCCTGGAAGTGAACGTGGCCCCCGGCATGACCGAGACGAGCCTCTTCCCCCGCGCCCTGGCCGCCGCATCCATGGACCTCGGCACCCTCTGCAGGAGCCTCCTCGGCAACGCCGGCCCCAACACCGCCCCCTGAACACACCAACACCGCATCGCCCCAACCGTCTCGGACCCCAGCCCCCACCACGGGCAGCCCGATGTTTCCCGTGAAACATCGGGCCCTCATCCCCGAACAAGGCGCACGGCCCTCACCCACAGAAGACCGGCCCACAGGCGACGTTTCTCGTGAAACATCGCCCCACGGCGCCTTCTGAGGGAGCGGTGGAGGTCCTTTCACGACGGGGCGCCATCGCCCGCGGGCTCCAGTGCATGAATCACCCGGGCGGGGGAGGGACCTGCCCGGCACGGGCGATCATCAGCGTGGGGGCGGGGCGGAAGAGTGACGGGCATGGAGATCAGCAGAGTCGTACGCCTCGTCCTGCACACCGGTCCCAGCGAGAGCGACACCGAGCGGCCCGTTCCGCGCTGGGTGATGCGGCTTGCCTACGCGATGCCGTTATTGCTGTTGCCCTCATGCCTGTGGCGGCTGCCTTTCGCCTTCCATTTCGACATGGGGCAGCAGCACGACACCGGCATGCCGAGTCTGTGGGTGAGCGTGCCGTATGTATTCGCGCTGAGCGTCGTGTCGGAGCTGATCGCGTTCCTGTGCATCGGGCTGGTGCGCCGCTGGGGCGAGGTGGCGCCCGCCTGGATCCCACTGATCGGCGGCAGGCGAGTCCCGCCGCTGGCGGCTGTCGTCCCCTCGGTGCTCGGCGGGCTGGCCCTCACCGCGCTTTTCGGTTCCGTGCCGATCGGCGGCGGCCAGCACCTCACCGTGTTCGGCGTGGGTGAAGACATCGCCTACGACAACGGCTGGTGGGGAGCGCTGGCGATGATCTGCACCGCCCCGATCGGCATATGGGGACCGGTCATCCTCGTCCTCGCGGGGGCCTACTATCTGCGCCGCCGTCAGGAGACCGGCAGGCCCCCGGCGATCGTGGAACAACCCGCGAACGTCTGACGTCCCGCGACAAGACGGCGTCCAGACGGAAGTACTGCTCTGGCGGTTGGGGACGAGGTTTCCCGTGAAACATGCGCAGCGGAATCGCTTGGGAAGTCGGTTGGGAGATCGCTGCTGACCATGTGGGGCGGGCGTTCGGCGTAGCGGGTAAGCGGGGGTGGGGGCGTGGCCGATAGGCGGCCTTGGGGGTGAGGCGGGGGAGGGAAGAGGCGGTGGAAATGAAAACGCCCCGGGGTAGCCCGGGGCGTTGGTGGTCAGAAGCCTTGGTCGTCTGGTTCGTCGTCCAGGGTCATGGCCTTGATGATGCGGTCGAGGTCCTCCATGGAGGCGAACTCGACGACGATCTTGCCCTTCTTGGCGCCCATGTCGACGCGGACCTTGGTCTCGTAGCGGTCGGAGAGGCGGTCGGCCAGCTCGCGGAGTTCGGGGGCCGTGGACTGCTTGCGGCGGCCCTGGCGGGGGGTCTTGGGGCCCTCCTCGACCTCCCGCAGGGTGATCATCTCTTCGACGGTACGGACGGAGAGGCCCTCGGCGACGATCCGGCGGGCGAGCTCCTCCTGGGCCGCGGCGGTGTCGAGGCTCAGCAGCGCGCGGGCGTGGCCGGCGGTGAGGACGCCCGCGGCGAGGCGCTTCTGAACGTCCGGCGGGAGGTTCAGCAGCCGCAGGGTGTTGGTGATGTGCGGACGCGAGCGGCCGATGCGGGTGGCGAGCTGCTCGTGGGTGGCGCCGAAGTCCTCCAGGAGCTGCTGGTACGCGGCGGCCTCTTCGATCGGGTTGAGCTGCTGCCGGTGGAGGTTCTCCATGAGGGCGTCACGGAGCATGTCGTTGTCGCCGGTGTCGCGGACGATCGCCGGGATGGCGTCCAGGCCGGCGATCTCCGAGGCGCGCAGCCGGCGCTCGCCCATGACGAGCTCGTAGTCGTGCTCCGGATCGTCGATCCGGCGGACGACGATCGGCTGGAGCAGGCCGACGATCGAGATCGACTCGGCGAGTTCGGCCAGCGGCTCCTCGGCGAAGTTGTCGCGGGGCTGCCTGGGGTTCGGGCGGATCCGCCCCAGCGGGATCTCGGCGAAATGCGCGCCGATCGGTACGGACCCCGCGGCGGGCGGACCGGCGGCGGGCGCGCCGTTGGACGGCACGTCCCCGGGATCGGCCGGGGCGGGGGCCGGGGGCGCCGCCGGCGGGCGGGTCGGGATGAGGGCGTCCAGCCCCCGGCCGAGGCCGGGCTGCCTGCGTCGCGACTGGCTCACTCGGGCGCTCCCCGGTACGCCATCTCCGAGGCGGCCTCGCTGTAGGCGAGCGCGCCGCTGGAGCCCGGGTCGTACGTCATGACCGACTGCCCGTAGCTCGGGGCCTCGGACACCCGGACGCTCCGCGGGATCACGGTGTTGAGGACGACGTCGCCGAAGTGGTTCCGGACGTCCTCCGCGACCTGGGCGGCGAGGCGGGTGCGGGCGTCGTACATCGTGAGCAGGATCGTCGAGACGACGAGTTCCTGGTTGAGGTGGGCCTTGACGAGGTCCACCGTACGGATCAGCTG
This sequence comes from Spirillospora sp. NPDC029432, assembly GCF_040703975.1. Classification (NCBI taxonomy): domain Bacteria; kingdom Bacillati; phylum Actinomycetota; class Actinomycetes; order Streptosporangiales; family Thermomonosporaceae; genus Spirillospora; species Spirillospora sp. NPDC029432. The sequence goes on along the minus strand of NZ_JBEZWH010000023.1, from coordinate 91,166 downwards.
GCCGAGGCCCTCCAGCGCGTAGTACTCGCACTGGATCGGGATGAGCAGCTCGTGGCCGCCGACGAGGGCGTTCACGGTGAGCAGGCCCAGCGAGGGCGGGCAGTCGATCAGGACGTAGTCGAACCTGCTCGTGTCGTACGCGCTGAGTGCCTTCTGCAGCCGCGACTCGCGGGCCACTTTCGAGACGAGTTCGATCTCGGCGCCGGCCAGGTTGAGGTTGGCGGGGGCGCAGTGCAGGTTCGGGATCTCGGGGGCCGCGACCACGATCTCGTCGAGGGGAAGATCCTCGATCAGGACTTCGTAGATCGACGGCACATCGGCGTGGTGCTCGACGCCGAGGGCGGTCGAGGCGTTCCCCTGCGGGTCCAGGTCCACGACGAGGACCTGCGCGCCGTGCATGGCCAGCGAGGCGGCGAGGTTGACCGAGGTGGTGGTCTTGCCCACGCCGCCCTTCTGGTTGGCGATGGTGATCACCCGGCACTCGGCCGGCCGCGGCCACTCCTTCTCCCGCCGCACGGGGCGTACCCGACGGCCTGTTTCATGTGAAACCTTCGCGTCCTTCAGCGCTTCACGCACCAGTTCAGACTCCCCCTGAGATGGCCCGTTGCGCGGCCCGGGCGGCTCCTGGGCGCCACCGTTCGTCGGTACGTAACCGACGTTCTCCGCGGTTCCGGACGTCGTACTTCCCCACATCGCGTGTCCGGAGGGGAGGGCCTCCCCGCCGTCGCCGTTCGCCTGGGGGGATTCAACGGAGCGGTCAGGCCGGCCCGGTCCTGTGCTCATGAAGACCTCTTCTTCCTCGACCCTTTGGTGCGCCGGGGGGCGCGTTCGCGTTCGGCGACCACACGGACAAGCGTCGTCGGCGGGTCGACCATACCGCGCCCTACTTGGAGCAGTTCGGCGGAGCGGACACCGAAGCGCTTCAGCACGGGCTGCGCCTCCTCCAGCTCCACCGCGGCCCGCTCGCCCTTGAGGGCCAGCAGTTCCCCGCCGGGCCGCAGGAGCGGCAGCGCCCACTTCGCCAGGCGGTCGAGCGGTGCGACGGCGCGCGCGGTGGCGACGTCCATGGAGAACTCCTGGACGACCTCCTCCGCGCGTGCGCGGCGCACCTCCACGTTCGGCAGTTCCAGCATGTCCACGCATTCCTGGAGGAACGTGGTCCGGCGCAGCAGCGGTTCGAGGAGGGTGACGGAGAGGTCCGGCCGTACGATCGCCAGCACGATCCCGGGCAGGCCCGCACCGGAGCCGATGTCGACGACACGCGCCTTGTCCGGTACGGCCTCGGCGACCACGGCACAGTTGATCAGGTGGCGTTCCCAGAGCCGATCGACCTCGCGCGGGCCGATCAGGCCACGCTCGACCCCGGCGCTCGCGAGGAACTCCGCATAGCGTTCCGCGACCGGCAGCGTTTCCCCGAAAACCTCACTCTGAATCCCCACCGTACGAATCGTTCCACATAAGGCCGGGACGGCGCACAGCACACACTGCTCCGGAAGCCATAGGAACCTTACGGATCCCCGTACGGGCGAGGCCGCACGCATACTCCCCGCCCTCAGGGTAAGGAACGGGCAATGCCGACCACCTGATCACGGAAAAGGGAAGGAGGCTCCGAACCATGGGGATCGGAGTCAGTCTCGCCTTCATCGCCATCGGCGCGATCCTCGCGTTCGCGCTCCAGGTCGACCTCAGTGGAATCAACATCGATCTCGTGGGCTGGATCCTGATCCTGGTCGGCCTGGTCAGCATGTGGTTCACGTACAAGTACACCCGCCCGCGCCGCCGCGCGAACACTATGGCCGGCGCCGACCCGGGGTACGTCGAGGCCGAGGGCGCCGCGCCGGCCGAGACGGTCGTCCACGAGGAGCGCATCATCGAGCGTCCTGTCGACGGCCCGGTGGAGCGTGTCGAACGTGTGATCGAACGTCCCGTCGCACCGCGCGACCGCACCGCCCACTCCCAGCCGACGGGCCACGCGGCCCAGGACCCGGCCGTGGCGCAGGACCCCGCCGTCGCCCAGGACCCGGCCCGGGAGAACGTGACCCCGACCCGCCGCCGCTCCCCGTTCCGCCGCTGATTTCCCGGTACGAACCGCTTCAGGGGCAATTGTTCGGTGCGAAAAGGGCTGCGTCACGCGCGTCTGAGAGCCGGAGCGGGGGCGCGGGCGACGACCCTGGTTTCAGGAGAATCCTTCTCCACGAACTCCCCGCGCCCCTCCCGCCCGCCTGAAGGGGCCGCAAAAGCAGATCGCTCCGCGTCTCTTCCCGCCGGAGGGCGGGAGGCGACGCGGAGCGATTCGGCGTTCGACGCGGGCTACTCGGGGTGGACGACCACGTAGCGGTCCGGCTCCTCGCCCTCGGACTCGCTGCGCAGGCCCGCGGCCGCGACCGCGTCGTGCACGATCTTGCGCTCGAACGGGGTCATCGGGGCCAGCGGCTTGGCCTTGCCCTCCTGCTTGACCTCGTTCGACACGTCCTGGCCCAGCTTGGTCAGCTCGGCGCGGCGGCGCTCGCGGTAGCCGCCGATGTCGAGCATCAGGCGGGAGCGGTTGCCGGTCTGCCGGTGGACGGCCAGCCGGGTGAGCTCCTGCAGCGCCTCCAGCACCTCGCCGCGCTTGCCCACCAGCTCGTCCAGAGCGCCGCCGACGACGGCCACCATCGCGCGCTCGCCCTCGACGTCCATGTCGATGTCGCCGTCGTAGTCACCGATGTCCAGCAGGCCCTCGATGTAGTCGGCGGCGATCTCGCCTTCCTGCTCCAGGGCCTGGACGTCGACCTCAGTGGTGTCGGTCTGGCTCAACGGGGTCTCCTTCTTCGGCGAGGACAGAGGTCAAAACTAGCGCTTCGGGCTGCCGCTGCGCTTGCTCCGCGACTTGCGCGTCGGCTGGTTGCGCACGACCTTCGGCTTGGGCTCCGGCTCGGGGACGGACTCGGGGTCCTTGCGCAGCTTGGTCTTGACGCCCGTCGACTTCGCCGGCGCCGCGTTCTTGCCGCCGCCCTTGCCGCCCTTGCCGCCCTTGGCGGCGTCGCCGTTGCCGTTGCCGTCGGCGCCGATCGGCGGGTACTTGGAGTAGATGTAGTGCTGCTGCACCAGGGTCCAGCTGTTGGACGTCACCCAGTACATGAGGACGCCCAGCGGGAAGCCGAGACCGAAGAGGCCGAACACCGGCGCCAGGAAGACCATCATCTTCTGCGCCTGCATCATCGGGTTGTTCTCGTCCGTGACGGGCTGGCGCTTCATGCTGGACCGCACGGTGAAGAACGTCGTGCAGGAGCTGATGATCACGGCGATGCCGGTGACGGTGATCGCGCTCCAGTTGCGCGGGTCGCCGCTCCAGGCGTTCAGGAACGTGTCCGGGATGTGCGCGCCGAGGATGTTGGCCTTCTGCGCGCTGTCCACCAGCTCGGACGTCATCGCGTAGACGCTCTGGCCCGGGTTCGCGTCCGAGATCTTGCGCAGGACGTTGAAGAGGCCGATGAACACCGGCATCTGCACCAGGATCGGCAGGCAGCCCGACAGCGGGTTGGCGCCGTTCTCCTGGTAGAGCTTCATGACCTCCTGGTTCATGCGCTGCTTGTCGTTCTTGTACTTCTTGCGCAGCGCCTGAACCTTCGGGTTCAGCTCTTGCATCTTCCGGGAGGCGTGGATCTGTTTGACGAACAGCGGCACCATCAGCAGGCGCAGCAGCACCGTCAGCAGGATGATGGAACCGCCCCACGCCCATCCACTGTCCTTGGGGACGACAGTGCTCAGCCCCGTGTGAATCCACACGATCAGCTGGGCGACGATTCCGTACAACCAGTCAAGCACCGGGCAGCTCCTTGGGCTCTGCTAGGGCGGGGCCGCTCTCCGCGCGGCCGGAGGTCGTGGAGGGGGCAGCGCCCTTCGCCGGCGGTACGGGGTCGTACCCGCCGCGATGGAAGGGGTGACACCGGCCGATCCGGCGCACGGTCAGCCAGCTGCCGCGCACCGCGCCGTGCACCTGGAGGGCCTCCAGGCCGTACGCGCTGCAGGTGGGCTGGAAGCGGCACTGCTGCCCGAGCAGGGGGCTCAAGAAGCGGCGGTAGGCACGGACGAGGAGCATCAGCGCACGGGCCGCCGGGCTGACGCCTCCGGCCGCGTGCTCCGAGGGGGAACGCCCCTCTGGATGGCTCGTCATCTCCGCCCCTTGGACGTGGGCCGCAGCAGCCGGTCGAGCGCCGACTCCAGATCCGCGGCCAGGTCGTCGTTGCGCGCCGCACCCGCGGCGGGATTGGCGCGCACTACGAGCAGGCTACCCCGCGGCAACCGGTGCAGGTGATCCCGCACCAGGTGCCGGAGCCGCCGGCGGGCGCGGTTGCGGACGACCGCGTTCCCCACCGTGCGGGCCACGATGAAGCCGACCAGGGGTTCGGCCTCGTCGTCGGGAACGTCGTCCCGGCGAAGCAGATGTACGACGACGGTCGGCCGTCCCGCGCGGCGCCCGCGCCGGACGGCCAGGGTGAACTCGTCCCGCCGCCGCATCCGGTTACCGGAGGGCAGCATGCGAGGGGAGAGGTCAGACCGCGATGCGGGAGCGGCCCTTGCCGCGCCGCGAGGAAATGATGGCGCGCCCAGCGCGGGTGCGCATGCGCAGCCGGAAGCCGTGCTTCTTGTGGCGACGACGGTTGTTCGGCTGGAAAGTACGCTTGCTCACTCGAGGCTCCAGTGCTGCGGTCGGCTTGTTTGACAGGCGCGATGGCTCGCATCGAGGGCCGCGTCCGGTCCCCCGCAGCGGGGGCCCGTCCGTGCCTGCCCGGGTCTCTCGGCGAGATGGTGGGACAAGACGGCGGGCACGCGTCATCTCCGTCGATGCGACTCGACCTCAGAACGTTACGGGCTACCAGGGCACACGGTCAAACGGAGCGGCGGTGTACGGCGGGAAGTGAATGTCACATTCCTGCCATTCCAGGCTCCGCGGGAACGGCGGCCGGGCCCCGTCCCCCGCGCCTCCCAAGGCTCGGCCGCGGCGCGAAGTACCCAAAGTTCGCATGCGCCTCTCCCGGTTGCAGCGGAACACCGGGCTCGCTAGTGTCTTCCGAGCCGGTCGGCGCCCGTCCTTCGGATCGCGCCGGCCCGAAGTCTCCGAAGTCTTTCCACACCCGCCACCGTCGCGGGTACCTTCGCTTCCCGCACGCTTCCCGCACGCCCCCGCTACACCCCTCGCACGTCATCTTCGAGTCCTAGCGCCATCCCCCGGGTGGTGCCGTTCGTGCTCTGCCGGCACGCCGTGCCGACTTATGCACAGGGCTCCCCATGTTCATGCACAGCGTGTGGACAACTCTGTGGACAACTCGTGAGAGAGTAAGTTCTCCGCGGCGTCCCGAGGCCATCGGGACGGAGCGCGGCCATGGGGAAGCCGGGCAGTCGGGTGCTCCGGATACGGAGATGTTGGGGAGGGGACCTTGCGCATGGACGGTCAGGATCTCGCGTCGGTCTGGACCCGCACCCTTACCGCCCTGTCCGAGGGGGAACTCCCGCCGAGCTACCGCGCGTGGCTTCCGATGGTCCGGCCGCTGGCCCTGGTCGAGGGCACGGCGCTGCTCGCCGCGCCCAACGAGTTCGCCAAGGACGCGCTGGAGACGCGGCTGCGCAACCTGATCACGCAGGCACTCTCGCACGAGCTGGGCCGCGAGATCCGCGTCGCGGTGACCGTCCAGCCGGAGCCGCCGGCCGCCTCCGGCGGCGAACCGGGCCCGGCCCATCACGACCGGCCGCCCGACTCCTTTACCGACCGGCCTTACTCCCAGGAACAGTCGTACGGCGAGGGCCGCCCCTTCGAGGAACGGCCGTACGAAGACCGCCCATTCGGCGAGCAGCAGTACCGGGAACAGCCGTACGAGTCCTATGGGGACCGTTCCTATCCCGAGCACGGGTACGGAGGGCCGCCCCAAGGAGGCTCTATCCACAGCCCTGGGGGAAGCGGTGGATATCCCCTTCAGGAAGAGGACCGCGGCTGGCCCCAGGGCGGGGATTCCGAGCACGGCGGTGGATATCCGCCGGCGTCGTCCCGTCCTCCCGCGTACGGCGGAGGCCCCCGGGGCGGCGGGCCTTTCGAGGGGCGCGGCCCGCGCGGCGGCTATCCCGGAATGGGCGGCGGAAGCGGCTCGGAAGGCTTCGAGGGTTACGAGGGTTATGAGGGTTACGGCCCGGAAGGCTTCGGCCCGGGCGGGGAGGGCCGCGGCGGACGGCACGGGCAGCAGCCCTTGCAGGGACACGCCCCCTCCCATCTGAACGACCGCACTCTAGGCGCGCCTCCGGCTCGCAATGGGGAGAACCAGAACGAGCCGCCGCGAGGCCGTTCCAATAACGACGACGCTTTCCCGCAGGGCAAGGGCGCCGAATCGTTCAGGGGCGAGGAGTCCTCCTATAGAGGAGAGGGCGGCTCCGCTTTCCGTGACGACGAGGCGATGAGCGCTCTGCCGGAGCCTCGCACCGGGGGCGGCGGTTCTGGGGGCGGCAGCGCAGCCGGGAGCGGCGGCGGGAATCCCGCTCCCAGCGCGGAGCACGCCCGGCTGAACCCGAAGTACACGTTCGAGACGTTCGTCATCGGGTCGTCCAACCGGTTCGCCCACGCGGCGGCGGTGGCGGTGGCCGAGCAGCCGGCCAAGGCGTACAACCCGCTGTTCATCTACGGCGACTCGGGACTCGGCAAGACGCACCTGCTGCACGCCATCGGGCACTACGCGCAGAGCCTCTTCAACGGGGCGCGGGTGCGGTACGTGAGCTCCGAGGAGTTCACCAACGACTTCATCAACTCGATCCGGGACGGCAAGGCGGACGGGTTCCGCCGCAGGTACCGGGACGTGGACATCCTCCTCGTCGACGACATCCAGTTCCTTGAGGGCAAGGAGCAGACGCAGGAGGAGTTCTTCCACACCTTCAACACCCTGCACAACGCGAGCAAGCAGATCGTGATCTCCAGTGATCGGCCGCCCAAAGAGCTGGTGACGCTGGAGGACCGGCTGCGCAACCGGTTCGAGTGGGGGCTGACCACGGACGTGCAGCCGCCCGAGCTGGAGACCCGGATCGCGATCCTGCAGAAGAAGGCCCGGCAGGAGGGCCTGGCGGCGCCGCCGGACGTGCTGGAGTTCATCGCCTCGCAGATCGCGACGAACATCCGCGAGCTGGAGGGGGCGCTGATCCGGGTGACCGCGTTCGCCAGCCTCAACCGGCAGTCGGTGGACATGAAGCTGGCGGAGATCGTCCTCAAGGACCTGATCCCCAACGACTCCGGGCCCGAGATCACCGCAGCGATGATCATGGCGCAGACGGTCGAGTACTTCGGGACGACGATCGAGGACCTGTGCGGCCCGTCGCGGTCCCGGATGCTGGTGACCGCCCGGCAGATCGCGATGTACCTGTGCCGCGAGCTGACCGAGCTGTCGCTGCCCAAGATCGGCCAGCAGTTCGGCGGCCGCGACCACACGACGGTGATGCACGCCGAACGCAAGATCCGGTCGCTGATGGCCGAGCGCCGCGCGATCTACAACCAGGTGACCGAGCTGACCGGGCGGATCAAGCACCAGGCCCGCAAGCGCTGAGGCCCCGCCGGTCCCGTCCGTCCCGCCTCATCCCGTCCGTCCGCCCCTTGGCGCCTCGCCGGGGACGGGCTTGTCCACAACGTGGATAACCTCTGGCGCGCCGCCTCCCGCAGGGTGGATAACCGTTCCGTACGGGATCCCGGCCTGTGGACGGCGCCGGGACGCGACACGCCGAGCGAACCGCCCCCGGACCCACAACCTGGGGAAAACTCTGGGGATCCCGGTGGATAGTCGGGGGACAACCTGCGGACAACCTGAGGATGGATGGTGGATGGTTTGTGGACCGTCCGTGGACGGCTACCGGCATCATGGGGACGCACACGTGGACAACCTGGGGACGTCCTGGGGACGGGGTGGGGACGGAGCGCCCGGCGGCTCCCGAGTGCCGTGCCGGCCCGTGGAGAGGCGTGGACGACCTGCGGAAAACCCGTGGACAACCGGGGGATGAGGTGAGGATGACGTGTGGGGAAAGAATCCCCGTCCTCAGGCGGCGCTCGCCCGTCCACGGCCAGTGCACAGGCCCGGTGGACAAAAACAGGCCCCCGACCTGGGAGGACACCGCTTGTCCACACTATCCACGGCCCCTATGACGAGTACTGCTCTCTTTATCTATCCAAGAAAAGATCCTTCTCAACTCAGGGCCTGGGGATGAGCGCGCCGAGCGCGCGGATTCCCGGGGCGCACCCCACCGTTGAGCCGAAACCTGCAGGAGGCGGGTCCCCGTGAAGTTCCGCATCGACAGAGACGCCCTCGCCGACGCCGTGGCCTGGACGGCCCGGACGCTTCCGGTACGGCCCCCGGTGGCCGTGCTCGCCGGCATGCACCTGGAGGCCGGCGGTGAGGGCAACGGCGACCGGCTCAAGCTCTCGGCGTTCGACTACGAGGTGTCCGCTCAGGTCGCCACCGACATCGACGTGGAGGAGGCGGGGAGCGCGCTGGTGTCCGGCCGCCTCCTCGCCGAGATCTCGCGCAGCCTGCCTCCACACCCTGTGGAGGTGACCACGGACGGGGCCAAGGTGATGCTCCGCTGCGGCAGCGCGAAGTTCACACTCCTCACCATGCCTGTGGAGGACTACCCGACGCTGCCGGAGATGCCGCCGGCCGCCGGCTCCGTGGGCAGCGACGAGTTCGCCGCCGCCGTCAACCAGGTCGCCATCGCCGCCGGCAAGGACGACACGATCCCCATGCTCACCGGCGTGCGGGTGGAGATCGAGGGCGAGACCGTCACGCTCGCCGCCACCGACCGCTACCGGCTGGCCGTGCGGGAGATGCACTGGAAGCCGGACCGCCCCGACTTCTCCGCCGTCGCCCTGGTGCCCGCCAAGACGCTCGCCGACACCGCCAAGTCGCTGACCACCGGCGCCGAGGTGTCGATCGCGCTCGGCGGCGCGGGCGCGGCCGGCGAGGGCATGATCGGCTTCTCCGGCGGCGGCCGCCGCACGACGTCGCGGCTGCTGGACGGCGACTTCGTCAAGTACCGCTCGCTGCTGCCCAGCGAGTACGCGGGCCTCGCCGAGATCCAGACCGCCCCGTTCATCGAGGCCGTCAAGCGGGTGTCCCTGGTCGCCGAGCGGAACACCCCTGTACGGCTCTCGTTCAGCCAGGGAGAGGTCGTCCTGGAGGCCGGGACCGGGGATGAGGCCCAGGCCGTGGAGGCGCTGGAGGCGACGCTTGAGGGCGACGACATCGACATCGCCTTCAACCCCGGGTTCCTCCTCGACGGCCTGGCGGCGATCGGCTCGGACGTGGCGCGGCTGTCGTTCACGACCCCGACCAAGCCGGCGGTCCTGACCGGCAAGCCCCCGCAGGACGGCGAGAACCCCAACTACCGCTACCTGATCATGCCCGTCCGCCTCTCCGGCTGAGCGGAGCCGGACGGGCCGGGCAGGCCGGAGGCGCGTCCATGCGTAGGCGTACGTGTGCGGGTACGCCTAGGCGCGGACGTCTGTGCGCAAGGGGCCCCGCCGGGCCCTGGCAGTCGACGACGTAGAACGCTGAACACGGCAGGGACAGGGGAGTAGCAATGGAGCTGGGGATCATCGGCCTGGGCAAGATGGGCGCCAACATGGCCGAGCGGCTGCGCCGCGGCGGGCACACCGTCGTGGGGTACGACCGCAACCCGGAGATCAGCGACGTCGCCTCGGTGGAGGAGCTGGTCGGACGCCTTTCCGCGCCGCGTGCCGTGTGGGTGATGGTGCCCGCGGGCGGCCCCACCCAGGAGACGATCAACAGGCTCGGTGATCTCCTGGAGGCCGGCGACGTCGTCGTCGACGGCGGCAACTCGCACTATGTGGACGACCAGAAGCACGGCGAGGAGCTGGCCGCCAAGGGCATCGGGTTCGTCGACTGCGGGGTGAGCGGCGGCGTGTGGGGGCTGGAGAACGGCTACGCCCTCATGGTCGGCGGCGACGAGGAGAACGTGAAGCGGCTGATGCCGGTCTTCGAGACGCTGAAGCCGGCGGGCGAGTACGGCTTCGTGCACTCGGGCAAGATCGGCGCCGGCCACTTCGTGAAGATGGTCCACAACGGCATCGAGTACGCGATGATGCAGGCCTTCGGCGAGGGCTGGGAGCTGATCGAGGCGAGCGACGTGGTGACCAATGTCGCCGAGACGTTCCGCAGTTGGGAGCAGGGGACGGTCATCCGTTCGTGGCTGCTGGACCTGATGAACCGGGCGCTCCAGGACGATCCACAGCTCGACGACATCCGTGGATACGCCAACGACTCGGGCGAGGGCCGCTGGACCGTCCAGGCCGCCGTCGACCACGCCGTCCCGCTGCCCGCCATCACGGCATCGCTGTACGCGCGCTTCGCCTCCCGCCAGGAGGACTCCCCCGCGATGAAGGTCGTCGCGGCCCTCCGCAACCAGTTCGGCGGCCACTCCGTGGAATCGGCGAAGGGCGCGGACTCCCCCGGCGCCGACGTCACTCCCCCAGCCATGTGACGCCGGCGGGCACCGTCCACAGGGTGTGGACGCGGGGGCGGACACGGAGGCGGACGCGGAGGCGCGGCTCCTGGCCCGCCTCTTGGCTCGCCCCTTGGGCCGCCTCCCGGGTGCTTCCCGCGTCGTCCCACCCGGCGGGAGGCTCTACTCTCGTGTCTCGTGCATGTCGCCCACCTGTCGCTCCAGGACTTCCGCTCCTACGCCACCGCCGAGGTCGCGCTGGAGCCGGGGGTCACGGCGTTCGTGGGGCCGAACGGCCAGGGCAAGACCAACCTGGTCGAGGCCATCGGGTACGTGGCGTCGCACGGCAGCCACCGCGCGGCCACGGACGCCCCGCTGGTGCGCCAGGGCGCGCCGCGGGCGATCGTGCGCGCCGGGGTGGTGAAGGACGACCGCAAGGCCCTGATCGAGCTGGAGATCAACCCGGGCAGGGCCAACCGGGCGCGGCTCAACCGCTCGCCCGTCCCCAGGCCGCGCGAGATCCTGGGGATGCTGCGGACCGTCCTGTTCGCGCCCGAGGACCTGTCGCTGGTGAAGGGCGACCCGGGGGAGCGCCGCCGGTTCATGGACGAGCTGCTGACGGCGCGCGCGCCGCGGTTCGCCGGCGTCCGTTCCGACTACGACCGGGTCCTGAAGCAGCGCAACGCCCTGCTGAAGTCGGCGGCCGCCCACCGGCGCTCCCCGGGGCCCGAGGTGCTGGCGACGCTCGACGTGTGGGATTCGCACCTCGCCCGTACGGGGGCGGAGCTGCTCGCCGCCCGGCTGGACCTCGTCGCGGCGCTCCGCCCGCTCGTCGCGCGGTCGTACGCGGCGCTCGCCCCTGACAGCGGGATCGCCGATCTCATCTACAAGAGCTCGCTGGGCGACGTCGAGTTGTCCACAGACCGTGCACAACTCGCGGAGCAGTTGCTCGGCGGTGTCGCCGAGGCGCGCCGCCAGGAGCTCGAACGCGGAGTCAGCCTCATCGGGCCGCACAGGGACGAACTCGTCCTGCGCCTGGGGGAGCTGCCCGCCCGCGGATACGCCAGCCATGGGGAGTCGTGGTCGTTCGCCCTGGGGCTGCGGCTCGCCGCCTTCGACCTGCTGCGCGCGGACGGGGACGACCCCGTTCTGATCTTGGACGATGTGTTCGCCGAGCTGGACACCGGCCGGCGTGACCGGCTGGCCACGATGGTGGCACCGGCGGAGCAGGTTCTCATCACCGCGGCCGTCCCCGCCGACGTTCCGGCCGAGCTGACGGGCGGCTCGTACACCGTCGAGGGCGGGCAGGTCACGCGCGAGCATGGTGAACAGGACCTCGCAGGGGAGGGGACGCCGGGTGAATGATCGTCCACAGGGTGTGCATAACTCCCCCGACTCGGTGAATATCGAGGGCAGTGGGGACACCGCCGCTTCGTCCACACCCTCTGGGGAAGAGACGGGTCCTCCCGCCAAGTCCGGCATCGAACTGGCCCGCGAGGCGCTGGCGCAGGCGAAGGCGGACGCCCGCAAGCGCGGTTCCGTACCGGGGCAGGGCAAGCGGAAGGGCGGCGGGCGTACCCCCGGCGGGGTACGGGAGCCCGGCCGCGGCGGCGACCCCAAGGCGTTCGGCGCGGCGATCCGCGAGCTGATGGCCTCGCGCGGCTGGGAGCAGCGCGCCGCGGTCGGCGGCGTCTTCGGCAACTGGCCGGGCATCGTGGGCCCCGAACTGGCCGAGCACACCCGTCCGGAGAAGTTCGAGGACGGCGAGCTCACCGTCGTGGCCGACTCCACGACCTGGGCCACCCAGCTGCGGCTGCTCGCGTCCACGCTGGTCAGGCGCCTGAACGAGGAGCTCGGCGACGGCACGGTCCGCCGGGTCAAGGTCGTCGGCCCGTCCTCGGGGCCGCGGCGGGCCGGCGCCTGGCGGGTCCGCTGACCTCCGGCCAGCATCCGGCCGGCCTCCGTTCCGGGACGGGGCGGCCGCCGCCGGTACCCTGCGTGATCGGAACGCCCGCCGGCGGACACGAAGTGTCAGTGGCGTGTGACAGCCTTCGTTCCGCAAGAGCAAGACCACCACAAGAGAAGATGCGGACCGACGACCGGAACGTGACCGCCCGTGCACGCGGGGTGGCCGGCGGGGTGGGAACATCTGTTCGGTGTGACGCCAGATGAATTCCGGCGCCAGCGCGCCGTGGGCCCCACAACCCCCCGGGGGCTGTGGGGGGAGTAATCTCCTCGCCTGCTCGCCCGCCACACGCGCACACAGCGCCCGACAGTGCCACTTTTTGCCTGGCGACCCGGTAGAATGAAATCGGGTTCAGGATGCTGCGCCGCCATGGGTCGCCCGGGTCTCTGGCCGTTGGACCAGAGCGCGAGGGGCGCCCTTATGTGTGTTACGGGGCACGCCGCGTTCTCTTCGCGGGCGACGAGCATCCCCGGCAGGAGGATCTCCTTTGGCGTACGACGCTAGTTCGATCACTGTCCTTGAAGGTCTCGAGGCGGTGCGCAAGCGCCCGGGCATGTACATCGGCTCGACCGGGGAAAGGGGCCTGCACCACCTCGTCTACGAGATCGTCGACAACTCCGTCGACGAGGCGCTGGCCGGCTATGCCGACGACATCGTCGTGACGCTGCTCGCCGACGGCGGCGTGCGCGTCCAGGACAACGGCCGCGGCATCCCGGTGGGCGAGCACCCGGTCGAGAAGCGCCCCGCCATCGAGCTGGTGCTGACCACGCTGCACGCGGGCGGCAAGTTCGACGGCAAGTCGTACGCGGTCTCCGGCGGCCTGCACGGCGTCGGCTCCGCGGTCGTGAACGCGCTGTCCACCCGGCTGACCGCCGAGGTCCGGACGGACGGCCATGTCTGGCGCCAGTCCTACACCTGGCAGGGCCCCGAGGCGCCGCTGGCCAAGGGCGAGCCGACCGACGAGACCGGCACCACCATCACCTTCTGGCCTGACGGCGACATCTTCGAGACCCTCGAGTGGAACTACGAGACGCTCTCGCGCCGCATGCAGGAGTACGCGTTCCTCAACCGCGGCCTGTCCATCACGCTGCGGGACGAGCGGCCCGACCACTCCAACGGCGAGCCGCACGTCGTCCGCTACCACTACGAGGGCGGCATCGAGGACTTCGTTCGCTACATCAACAGCAAGCGGGAGTCCGTCCACGACTCGGTCGTCTACTTCGGCGACGACACCGAGGGCATGTCGGTGGAGATCGCCATGCAGTGGAACTCCTCGTACGCGGAGTCCGTCCACACCTTCGCCAACACGATCAACACGGCGGAGGGCGGCACCCACGAGGAGGGCTTCCGGGCGGCGCTGACGAGCATCGTCAACCGCTACGCCAGGGAGCAGAAGCTCCTCAAGGAGGGCAAGGACGACAACCTCAGCGGTGAGGACGTCCGCGAGGGCCTGACCGCGATCATCTCGATCAAGCTGGCCGACCCGCAGTTCGAGGGGCAGACCAAGACCAAGCTCGGCAACACCGAGGCCAAGTCGTTCGTACAGAAGGCCTGCCACGAGCACCTGCGGGACTGGTTCGACCGCAACCCCGGCGAGGCCAAGGAGATCATCAACAAGGCCACGCAGGCGGCGCGGGCGCGGATCGCGGCCCGCCAGGCGCGCGACCTGACCCGGCGCAAGAGCCTGCTGGAGTCGACCTCGCTGCCCGGCAAGCTGTCGGACTGCCAGTCCACCGACCCGTCCAAGTCCGAGCTGTTCATCGTCGAGGGCGACTCGGCGGGCGGCTCCGCCAAGGGCGGTCGCGCCGTGCAGTACCAGGCGATCCTGCCGATCCGAGGCAAGATCCTCAACGTGGAGAAGGCGCGGATCGACCGCATCCTCAAGAACAACGAGGTGCAGGCGATCATCACGGCGCTGGGCACCGGCGTGCACGACGAGTTCGACATCTCCCGGCTCCGCTATCACAAGATCATCCTGATGTCGGACGCCGACGTCGACGGCCACCACATCAACACGCTGCTGCTGACGCTGCTGTTCAGGTTCATGAAGCCGCTGATCGAGGCCGGCCACGTCTACCTGTCCCAGCCCCCGCTCTACAAGATCAAGTGGGACGCCCGGGGCCAGGACTCCGACTACGCCTACTCCGACCGGGAGCGGGACGCGATCATCGAGGCGGGCGTCGCCGCCGGCAAGCGCGACCCCCGCCCCCGCGACCTGGTCCAGCGCTTCAAGGGCCTGGGTGAGATGAACGCCAACGAGCTGTGGGACACCACGATGGACCCCGACAACCGGGTCCTGCTCCAGGTCACGCTGGACGACGCCGCCCAGGCCGACCAGCTGTTCAGCGTCCTCATGGGCGAGGAGGTCGAACCGCGCCGCGAGTTCATCCAGCGCAACGCCAAGGACGTCCGGTTCCTGGACATCTGATGGTGCGCGCGACCGGCCAGGCGGAGACGCCGCTCCCGGCACCCGGGGTGCCCGCCGGAGCGCCGGCGCGATCGAGCTTCCTTCCCACTACTTAGAAGAGGTCTTTCAGAGTGACGGACGTGACCACAGAGGGCGGCGGCCCCGGCGAGCGGATCGAACCGGTCGACATCCAGGTCGAGATGCAGCGCAGCTATCTCGACTACGCGATGTCGGTCATCGTCGCGCGGGCGCTGCCCGAGGTGCGCGACGGCCTCAAGCCGGTGCACCGCCGGGTCCTGTACGCGATGTACGACGGCGGCTACCGCCCCGACCGCGGCTACTTCAAGTGCGCCCGCGTCGTCGGCGACGTCATGGGGAACTACCACCCGCACGGCGACTCGGCCATCTACGACGCGCTCGTCCGGCTGGCCCAGCCCTGGTCGATGCGCTACCCGCTCGTCGACGGCAACGGCAACTTCGGCTCGCGCGGCAACGACCCCGCGGCGGCCATGCGTTACACCGAGTGCCGCATGGCGCCCCTGGCGATGGAGCTGCTGCGCGACATCGACAAGGAGACCGTCGACTTTTCCCCCAACTACGACGGCCGTTCGCAGGAACCGGACGTCATGCCGTCGCGGTACCCCAACCTGCTGGTGAACGGCTCCGCCGGCATCGCGGTCGGGATGGCGACCAACATCCCGCCGCACAACCTCCGCGAGGTCGCCGAGGGCGTCCGCTGGTTCCTGGCGAACTACGGCGCCTCCGACGAGGAGCTGCTCGACGCGCTGATCGAGCGGATCAAGGGCCCCGACTTCCCCACCTCCGGCCTGATCGTCGGCCGCAAGGGGATCGAGGAGGCGTACCGCACCGGCCGCGGCTCGATCACCATGCGGGCCGTCGTCGAGGTCGAGGAGATCCAGGGCCGCACCTGCCTGGTCGTCAGCGAGCTGCCGTACCAGGTCAACCCCGACAACCTCGCTTTGAAGATCGCCGAGCTGGTCAAGGACGGCAAGCTCGACGGTGTCGCCGACGTCCGGGACGAGACCTCCGGCCGCACCGGCCAGCGGCTGGTGATCGTCCTCAAGCGGGACGCCGTCGCCAAGGTCGTCCTGAACAACCTCTACAAGCACACGCAGCTGCAGGAGACGTTCGGCGCCAACATGCTGGCGCTGGTGGACGGCGTGCCGCGCACGCTGCGCCTCGACCAGTTCGTGCGGCACTGGGTGGCGCACCAGATCGACGTCATCGTCCGGCGCACCCGGTTCCTGCTCCGCAAGGCCGAGGAGCGCGCCCACATCCTGCGCGCCCTGCTCAAGGCGCTCGACAGGATCGACGAGGTCATCGCGCTGATCCGGCGCTCCCCCTCGGCGCAGGAGGCGCAGCGCGGCCTGATGGGCCTGCTGGAGATCGACGAGGTCCAGGCGCAGGCCATCCTCGACATGCAGCTGCGCAAGCTGGCCGCCCTGGAGCGCCAGCAGATCACCGACGAGTACGACAAGCTCATGGCGGAGATCGCCGACTACAACGACATCCTGTCCTCGCCCGAGCGGCAGCGCCGGATCGTCGGCGACGAGCTGGCCCCGATCGTCGAGAAGTACGGCGACGAGCGGCGCACGCAGATCATCCCGTTCGAGGGCGACGTCTCGTACGAGGACCTCATCGCCGAAGAGGACGTCGTCGTCACGATCACCCGCGGCGGCTACGCCAAGCGCACCAAGACCGACCTCTACCGGGCGCAGCGGCGCGGCGGCAAGGGCGTGCGCGGCGCGCAGCTGAAGCAGGACGACATCGTCGACCAGTTCTTCGTCACCACGACGCACCACTGGATCCTGTTCTTCACCAACAAGGGCCGGGTCTACCGCGCCAAGGCGTACGAGCTGCCCGACGCCGGCCGCGACTCCCGCGGCCAGCACGTCGCCAACCTGCTGGCCTTCCAGCCGGACGAGCACATCGCCCAGGTGATGGACCTGCGCGACTACGACGTCGCGCCGTACCTCGTGCTCGGCACGAAGAAGGGCCGGGTCAAGAAGACGGCGCTGCGCGACTTCGACTCGCCCCGCACCGGCGGCATCATCGCGATCAACCTGGTGGACGACGACGAGGTGATCGCCGCCCGGCTGGTCTCGCCGGACGACTACCTGCTGATGGTCTCCACCGGCGCCCAGGCGATCCGGTTCCGCGCCGACGACGACTCGCTGCGCCCGATGGGCCGCGCGACCAGCGGCGTGATCGGGATGCGGTTCGACGACGACCAGCACGTCCTCAACATGCTGGTCGCGCAGCCCGGCGCGGCGGACGTCCTGGTCGCCACCCAGGGCGGCTACGCCAAGCGCACCCCGATCGACCAGTACCCCGTCCAGGGACGTGGGGGTAAGGGTGTTCTGACCGCTAAGATCGTGGAAACTCGCGGTGGCTTGGTAGGGGCGCTGATGGTCGGCCCCGACGACGAGGTGTTCGCGATGACGTCGAACGGGGGCGTCATCCGTACCACCGCGGCGGAGATCAAGCAGTCCGGCCGGCAGACCATGGGGGTTCGACTGATGAACCTCGCCGAGGGGCACAGCGTGGTCGCCGTCGCGCGGAACGTAGAGTCCATGGAGGACTCGGACGCCGAGGCGGGCGAGGGGAGCGACGGTGAATGACGCCCCCCGGTCCGTCCCCGAGCCGCCGGGGCGTGGCTCTCGGGTCTCGCCCTTGGCCGAGCCGAAGGAACACGCCCTAGGCCAGGAGGACACGTGAGCACCCAGTCCGGCAAGAACAAGGGCCGTGCCGGCAAGGGTCCCGGCGACTCTGCGGGCGGTAAGCCGAAGAAGACCGTCGCCGCCTCGGCCGCCAAGCCGGGACGGGACGAGACCACCGTGGAGATCGACTCCGCCGAGGAGACCAAGGTCGATCTGCCCCGGGTCGAGCCGGACGGCGAGGGCGGCGAGAAGGACGGCGCCGCTGCCAAGGGCAAGGCCGGGACCAAGGCGGGGTCCGGGACCGGGAAGGACGGCGAGTCCGCGTCCCCCGAGATCGCCCCGGTCAAGGACCCCGCGGACGCGGACTGGGCCAAGCCCGCCGAGCCCGCCGACTCGGTCTCCGCCCGCCGGGTGGAGCCGGAGACGGCCAAGAAGCCCGCCACCGGCTCCTCGGCCGCCTCGGGGGCGGCCGCCGGGCCCGGCCCGGCCCGCCCGGCCCAGGCGCCGCAGCCGGGCGGCCCCCTGCCCGGCTCGGGCTCGGGCCCGACGTTCGCCGAGGCGCCCGCAGCGTCCCCGACGTCCCCGACCTCTCAGGCCTCCCCGACCTCCCCGACCTCCCCGGCCGGCTTCGCCAAGGCGATGCTCAAGAACCGCACGGCGGCCAGGACCCCGTCCGCCTCCGGCAAGGGCGCCAGGAAGGCCCAGCTCCAGCTGGCGCGGCTGGAGCCGTGGTCGGTGATGAAGTTCAGCTTCGTGATGTCGCTGGTGTGCTTCGTCGTCCTGCTCGTCGCGGTGATCGTCCTGTACGGCATCCTGTCCGGCCTGGGCGTCTTCTCGACGATCGGCGACACGGTCAACGACCTCACCCGCAACCCGGGTGAGACCTCCGGGGGCCTGGACGCCGGCAGCTGGTTCTCGTTCTTCCGCGTCTTCGGCTACACGATCCTGGTCGGCGCCCTGAACGTGCTGCTCATCACGGCCCTGTCGACCGTCGGATCGGTCATCTACAACCTCGCCGCCGACCTGGTCGGCGGTATCGAGGTCACCCTCAAGGAGGCCGACTGACCCCTGCCCGCCGCCCGGGCGCAATGGATTACCGATCGCCCTGCCAGATGGGGTAATCTCTCGTTGCGCCGCAAGGCGGCGGCAGAGCGGGCGTATAGCTCAGTCGGTTAGAGCGCATCCCTGATAAGGATGAGGCCCCAGGTTCAAGTCCTGGTACGCCCACCGTTCCAGAAGCCCCCACCGTACTCGGTGGGGGCTTTTCTGATCGCGGCCGTGACGGCACGCGGCTCCCCCGGTCGGGGGAGGGGGTCGGGCCGGCGGCCGGGCGATCCCGGCGAGGGCCGTGGTGATCCCCGCCTGGATCGCCGTCGCGGTGCACGCTGTGCTGTGGACGCCCTTCCTCACCTGGTGGGCGACGCCGCATCCGGACATGACCGGGACGGGGCGTCTCGTGGTCGGTCTCCTGTATCTGCCGCTGGTGGCCTGGGCTCCGCTGATGGCCGCCGCGACCGTCGCGTACCAGCGCCGCCGCGCCACCTGGGGAAAAGAAGCGGCGAAGGGTGTGGAGGAGAGTTATCCACAGGGTGTGGAAACCTGTTGATCGTGGCACATCGTCCCAGGTGAGAGTGTTGTGTGGGCGCCGTCCACAGAGACGGGGCAGGGGATGGACGGTGGACGACGCGAGTCCCGGCTGGGGACGGGCGTCGTCCACATGTGGATGACCGGGAGAGCGTCAGTGGTCGCCGTGGCGGCCGAGGGTCGTCACGGGGGTGGCGCCGGGGCGGGTCCACTGCGGTACGGGGCGGCTGGTCGGGCCCCAGGTGGCGTTGCCGTCCGCGTCCGAGCGCCAGTACCAGCATGGGACGTCGCCCTTGGGCCAGCCCTCGGGCTTGTCCTCCCACGCCTCGCCGCGGCCGTAGGGCGTCATGTCGAGCAGGCCCATGGAGCCGTTGGCCCGCTCCGTGCCGCGGCCCGTCGTGGAGTAGGTGAGGAACGTGCGGTCGCCGTCGCGCAGGTAGCAGGTGAGGTAGCCCATGGGGTCGCCGATCGGCGCGTCCGCGCCGCGCACCGAGTACCAGGGCTGGGTGTAGCCCATGAACTCGACGTAGGCGGCCACCTCCTCCCACCGGCCCGTGGTCAGGATCGCGAACGAGACGCCGCGGGCGTTGAGGTAGACGGCGTCCCGCAGGTGCCAGGCCGTCGTGGTGCAGCCCTCGCACTGCCCCTGGGGCGGCGCGCCGTCGTGCCACATGTGCCGGTAGGTGACGAGCTCGTCGCGGCCCTGGAAGAGGTCCAGGAACGGGACGGGGCCGTCGGGTCCGACGACCTCGGCCGTCCCGTCGAACTCCACCATCGGCAGTCGGCGGCGGGCCGCGGCGATGGCGTCGCCCTCGCGGGTGTGGGCCTTCTCGCGGACCAGCAGCTCGTCGCGGGCCGCCTGCCAGGTGGCCAGGTCGACGACGGGCGGGCGGCCGGTGGCCGGGGCGTCCGGCGTGTTCGTCATGGTGTCCTCCGTGGTGTCTCGGCATGCGGCGGTCATGAGGACGGACCAGCGGGGGCGCCGGAACTCATCGCGGCCGGAGACGGCCGCGGCCGCGCTCGTGGAGCGCGGCCGCGAAGAAGGGCTTGGGCGTGGGCGCCGGCTACTTCTTGTACGGGGCGAGCTTGTCGCGGAGCTCGGCCATGGTGTCGCGCAGGAGGCCGCTGAGGCGCTCGCGGCTGGGCGGGTCGGCGCCGAGGAGGTCGTCGATGTCGATGATCTGCTTCTTCGTCGCCGTCACGGAGTTGAGCTGGTGGTCCAGCTTGATGTCGCCCAGCCACGGGTTGCGGAAGAGGTTGGCCATGTCCGTGCGGAACATCGCCACCAGGTCGTCCGGGTCGGCGAGCTGGTTCTTGACCTCGCCCACGAACTTCAGCGTGGCCTTGCTGCCGATGACGGCCTGCTGCAGCGCGCTGTCACCGGTCTTGCGGTCGAGGATCACGGTCATGCTGTAGAGGACGTCGTCCTTGACGGGCTTGAACCGCACGTACTGCATGTCGGTTCCGGCGTGGAAGCCGATGGCGGGGCAGCCGAGGTGCGCCATGGCGAACACCATCTCGCCGATGAGGTTCTCGTCCTTGCTCTCGCGGGCCTCGGCGTTGTTCTTGAACTTGGAAAGCATCGACAGCATCGGAAGCTCCTTGGGGTGAGGTCAGCCGGTGGTGGCGGCGAGGCGGCCGTGCAGGTACTTGGCGAGCGCCTGCCGGACCGCCGCCAGATGCTGCTGCAGCACGGGGTAGCGGACGGTGTAGTGGTCGGCGAAGTACGGTTCGAGGTCGAGCAGCAGCTCGACCTGCACGTACACGTAGCTGGTGGTGAGGTCGGCGTCCACGGTGATGACGCCGGGTTCGCCGACGTCCAGGAAGCCGCTCTTGACCTCCGACTTGAGCGCCTGCCAGACCGTGCGGGTGTCCTCCACGTACTCGCCGTACGCCATCTGGACGGCCGAGTAGTGGCCGAGCGTCTTGGCGGCGGTGACGTTCCCCGTCGCGTGCGTGAGCCGGAACATCAGCCGGTGCCGGTCGCGCGGGTTCTGGAACCGCAGATGGTGGTGGTTGCCGTCGGAGTTGAGGTCGATGAGGGAGTTGCCCTCCGCGACCATCGCGGTCACCACCGCGCCGACCAGCAGATCGTCGATCTCCCGGGTCGTCCGCTGCTCGTCGTACCGCTGCCAGCTGCGCTTCACCAGCTGCCCGAAGACCTGATCGAGCTCTTCGCTCACCGCTGTCCTCCGTCCTGGGGTGTACGAGGAGCGCGACGATGCGACCGCTCCCCCGTATCGCCGCACCTTAGTGCCGAACCGGTCGATCGGGAGGAAACAGCGGGTGACCACTTTCAGGGGTGGTTGTCAGGGCGGAGCGCTAGATTTCTGGGCATGGCTCGTGGATCCGCGCTCGATGAGTTGCCGCAGGGACTGCCTCCCGGCCGCCTGGTCGCCCCCGATCCGGACTACTTCGACGATCCGACGTGGTCGCGGGACGTGCTGTGGGTCTCGGACGGGAGCGTTCCGGACGCGGCCGCCCGCTGGCTCCGGCTGTACGAGGCGCGGGCGGAGACCGGGCTCCATCCCCTCCTTCTCGACACGCTCGACGGGGAGCCGGAGCGGCCGTGGCGCGCCGGCGAGCTCAGCCCGGCGCCGGTGGGCACGATCGACGTGCTGAGCGCGGACGGTGTGCTGCGGCGCTTCTGGGACGACGTGGCGCTGCCCGAGGACGGGGACTGGCCCGGGCTGGCGGAGGCGGGCGAGAGCGCGCGGGACGCCGACGACGCCGCGCGGTCCCTCGCGGAGTCGCTGGCGGGGGACCGGGACTGGTCGCTCGGGCTGGTGCCGGCCGGGCGGGGCGCGGACGCCCTGGCCCTGGCGGGCTGGGACGGGCCGTGCAACCACACCAACCACACGCAGGAGATCTCGGCCGTGCTGCGGTCGTGGGAGGACCGGTTCGGGGCGCGGGTCGTCGCGGTCGGGTTCGCGACGCTGATGGTCTCGGTGGCGGCGCCGCCGGTCACGGCCGAGCACGCGGTGCGGGTCGCCGCCGAGCATTTCGCGTTCTGCCCCGACAACTGGGTGGATCACTCGACGCTGGAGGACTACGCCGAGACGATCCTCAAGGCCGATCACTGGTCGTTCTGGTGGGACTGACCCTCGTCCACAGTCTGTGGACGAGGGCGGGGTGGGGATAGCCCCACCCGGATTGTGGAGCCTGCCCCGCTGATCCGAGTCCGGCCAGGCGGTGGAATCGGTTGCATGAGCCCTTCTCCGCCGCGCTTCGTTCAGATCACGATCGGCACCGTGGTGGCCGCCGTGCTGGTCGCCGGGATGGTGCGGACGTCCCCCGCGCGTTCCACGGTCTCCGCGGCGTGGCGGGACGCCTCGACGACGGCCTCGTGGGCGGGCGCGTGGGGCGCGGCCGTGCAGCCTCCCGTGGACGGCTGGTCGAAGAAGGGCTTCGAGAACCAGACCGTACGGCAGGTCGTCCGGCTCAGCACGGGCGGTTCGCAGGTGCGGATCCGCCTCTCCAACCTGTACGGCACCAGGCCGCTGCGCGTGGACGGGGCGACGCTCGGGCGTTCTGCGGGCGGCGGGATGGTGTGGCCGAGGACGCTCACGCCGCTGGCGTTCGACGGCAGGGCGGGCGTCGTCATCCCGGCGGGGCGGGACGCGGTCAGCGATCCGGTCGCGTTCTCGACGTCGGCCCTGGAGCGCCTGTCGGTCTCGCTGAAGTTCAGCGGACGTACGGGGCAGGCCACGTTCCACCGGCACGCCATGAGCTCCTCGTACCGCGCGCAGGGGGACCACCTGCTCGACCAGGGGAGCGGCGCGTTCACGCAGTCGAGCCCGTCCTGGTACTACCTGAGCGGTGTGGAGGTGTCGGGCGCCGCGGTGCCGCGCGACCGGAACACCGTCGTCGCGTTCGGCGGCGCGCTGGTGGACGGGGTCGGCTCGACCGCGGGTGCGGACCGGCGCTTCCCCGATCTGCTGGCGGAGCGGCTCGTCGCCGCGCACCGGCCGCTGGCCGTGACGAACGCGGGGATCGCCGCCGGCAGGCTGCTGAGCGATTCCGGCTGCGGCGGCGAGGAGGGGCTGACGCGGTTCCGCCGGGACGTGCTGGAGCGGCCCGGCGTGCGGTCGGTCATCGTCTCGCTGGGCGCGCACGACATCGCCGCTCCGGAGGGCGGCGACCCGTGCGTCCGGCCGGGTCCGCGGGTGACGGCGGAGCAGGTCATCGCGGGGCACCGCACGCTGATCCGGGCCGCGCACGCGCGCGGGATCAAGGCGGTCGGGATGACGATCCCGCCGATGAGGGGGGCGCCGGTCCCGTACCTGGGCCCGGGCGGCGAGAAGGTCCGCCAGGCGGTGAACGCGTGGATCCGGACGGGCGGCGCGTACGACTCGGTCGCGGACGCCGACCGGGCGATGGCGGACCGCGCCGACGCGCGGCTGCCGCGCTCCGGCTACGTCCACCTGGACGGCGTGCACCCGAACGACGCGGGCCATCTGGCCATCGCCGGAACGGTCGATCTCGACGCCCTGTGAGAAGGCTAATCAAGTTTGACTAGCGGCCCGGAGCGGCTTACGCTCCGGGCATGGCTGAGCGAACCGTCCCGATATTTCCGTGCCGCTCGATCGACCGGACCTGGGAGTTCTACGAGGCACTCGGCTTCGAGCTGCTCCTCCGGCAGACCCGCCCCAACCACTTCATCCAGGTGGGCCGGGAAGACCTGGAGCTCCAGTTCTTCGGCTGGAAGCGGCACGATCCCGCCGCCTCCATGTACATGTGCTACGTGACGACGGACGCCGTCGACGCGCTGTACGAGGCGTTCCGGGGCGGGCTGAAGGCGGCGTTCGGCCGCGTGCCGGCCCGCGGGTTCCCCCGCCTGGGGCCGCTGAAGGACATGTCGTACGGCGTGCGGCAGTTCCTCATGACGGACCCCGACGGCATACAGCTCCGGGTGGGGCAGCCCATAGCCGAGAGCTTCGAGCACATCGAACGTCCCAAGGAGAAGTTCGCGCGCGCCATGCACGACGCCGCTCTCCTTGGCGACTCCAGAGAGGACGCGGAGGCGGCCGCCAGGGTGCTCGACCGGCTGCTAGCTGCGGAGGACGTGGCGAAGACGCCGCCACAGCTCGTGCAGGTCCTTGTCATGCGCGCCGACATGGCCGTCCGTATGGGGGACTGGGCCCGTGCCAAGGAACTGGTGGCGCAAGTACGTTCCACGACCCTCGCGGAAGAGGAGCGGGGCGCCGTACAGGACGAACTCGACCGGCTGGTGGATCTGGAGAGCGCCATCACCGCCTCCTGAGAACTCCCGAGGGTCCCGAGGTCTCCTGCGTCACAGGACGGCGGGGCCGAAGGCGGCCTTCAGCTCGCTCGTCAGGGCGGTGCCGGGGGTGACGCGGTAGCGGTCGTCGATGCGCATCAGGACGGTCCTCTCAGGAGATGTGAGCCTGATGCGCACCTCGGTCGCGCCCGGATGGGCCAGCAGGATCTCCTTCAGGCGCGCGACCAGGGGCGGCGTGACGGCCGCGTCCGGGAACGCGAGCGTGAGGGGCCCGGTGGCGGCCGACAGGTCGGGGACGTCCAACTCGGTCACCATCAGGCGCGGGACGTCCTCGCGCTTGTCCAGGCGCCCCTTGAGCAGGACGATCCGGTCCTCGGCGAGCCGCGGGCCGGCCAGCAGGTAGGCCGCCGGGAAGAACAGGCACTCGATGGTGCCGCCGAGGTCCTCCAGGGTGGCGATGGCCCATGGCTTGCCCGCCTTCGTCATCTTCCGCCGCAGTCCGGAGATGATTCCGCCGACGGTGACGACCGTGCCGTCCGCGAGCCGGTCGTCTCCCGCCAGCGCGGCGACCGTGTGGTCGGTACGGGCGCGCAGCGCGCCCTCCAGGCCCATCAGCGGGTGGTCGGACACGTACAGGCCGAGCATCTCCCGTTCCTGCGCCAGCCGGTACGGCTTGTCCCACTCCTCTGTGGAGAACTCCAGGCCGAGGCTGAACGCAGGATCGGTGTCGGCGCCCCCAAGGCCGAAAAGGTCGTCCTGGCCGTACGCGCTGTTCCGCTTGACCCCGATGACGGCGTCGACGGCCTGCTCGTGCTGCTCGGCCAGTCCCTTGCGGGTGTGGCCCAGGGAGTCGTACGCGCCGGCCTTGATGAGCGACTCGATGGTGCGCTTGTTGCAGACGACCGCGTCGACCTTGTCGAGGAAGTCGGGGAACGACGTGAACCTGCCCTTGCCCTCGCGGGCGGCCGCGATCGAGTCGACGACGTTCGCGCCGACGTTGCGCACGGCGGCGAGGCCGAACCGGATCCGGTCGTCCTCCAGGGGCGTGAAGTCGGCGTCGGAGTCGTTCACGTCGGGCGGCAGGACCCGGATCCCCATGCGGCGGCACTCGCCCAGGTAGAGCGCCATCTTGCCCTTGTCGTCCTGGACGCTGGTGAGGACGGCCGCCATGTACTCGGCCGGATGGTTGGCCTTCAGGTAGGCCGTCCAGTACGAGACGAGCGCGTAGGTCGCCGCGTGCGCCTTGTTGTATGCGTATCCGGCGAACGGGACGAGCACGTCCCAGACCGCCTGGATCGCCTCGTCCGAGTAGCCGCGCTCGCGGCACCCCTTCTGGAATGGGACGAACTCCCTGTCGAGGATCTCCTTCTTCTTCTTGCCCATGGCGCGGCGCAGCAGGTCCGCTTGCCCGAGGCTGTAACCGGCGAGCGTCTGCGCGGCGAACTGGACCTGTTCCTGGTAGACGACCAGTCCGTACGTCTCGTCCAGGATGTCGCGCAGCGGCTCCTCCAGTTCGGGATGGATCGGCGTTATCTCCTGGCGGCCGTTCTTGCGGAGCGCGTAGTTGGTGTGGGAGTTCATCCCCATCGGGCCGGGCCGGTAGAGCGCGGTGACCGCCGTGATGTCGGCGAAGGCGTCCGGCTTCATCAGGCGCAGCAGCGAACGCATGGCGGCGCCGTCGAACTGGAACACGCCCAGCGTGTCGCCCCGGGCGAACAGCTCGTACGTGCGCGCGTCGTCGAGCGGCAGGTCGAGCAGCGTCAGGTCGATCCCGCGGTGCCGCCGGACGGACCGCACCGCGTCGTCCATGATCGTGAGGTTGCGCAGGCCGAGGAAGTCCATCTTCAGCAGCCCCAGCGTCTCGCACGTCGGGTAGTCGAACTGGGTGATCACCGTGCCGTCCTGCGGCCGCATGAAGACCGGCACATGCTCCACCAGCGGCTCCGCCGACATGATCACCCCGGCCGCGTGCACCCCGGTCTGCCGGATCAGCCCCTCCAGGCCGCGGGCGGTGTCGATCACCTCGCGGACGGCGGCGTCCCCCTCGTACAGCGCCCTGACCTCGGCGGCCTCCGCGTGCCGCGGGTGCCCGGGGTCGGAGATGCCGGACAGCGGGATGCCCTTGCCGCCCACGTCGGCGGGCATCGCCTTGGTGATCCGGTCGCCGAGCGCGTACGGATGGCCGAGCACGCGGCAGGCGTCCTTGACGGCGGCCTTGGCCTTGATGACGCCGAACGTCACGATCTGCGCGACCTTGTCCGCGCCCCACTTCTCGGTGACGTACCGGATGACCTCGCCGCGGCGCCGTTCGTCGAAGTCCACGTCGATGTCCGGCATCGAGACGCGCTCGGGGTTGAGGAACCGCTCGAAGATCAGGCCGTGCGGGAGCGGATCGAGGTCGGTGATCCCCAGCGCGTACGCCACCAGCGAGCCGGCCGCCGAGCCGCGCCCCGGGCCGACCGCGATGCCGTTCTCCTTCGCCCACATGATGAAGTCGGCGACGACGAGGAAGTAGGACGGGAAGCCCATCGCGGCGATGATGCCGAGCTCGTACTCGGCGCGCTCGCGGTAGTCGTCCCCGTAGCCGTGCGGGAAACGCCTCTCGAGCCCGCGCCGCACCTCGTCCCGCAGGCGGCTCTCCTGCGTCTCCCCCTCCGGGACGGGGAAGCGCGGCATCAGGTCCCTCTTGTCGAACATGCCGGCCGTGTCCACGCGTTCGGCGATGAGCGCGGTGTTGCGGCAGCCCGACTGCCACGCCTCGGACGGGTCGATCGCGTACATCTGCGCGGGCGACTTGATGAAGTACCCGGAGCCCTCGAACGAGAACACCGGGTCGGCCAGCTGCGAACCGGTCTGCACGCACAGCAGCGCCGTATGGGCCGTGGACTCGCGCTCGTACGTGTAGTGCGAATCGTTCGTGACCACGAACGGCGCCCCTAGGCGCGCGGCCACCCGTTCCAGGCCGGGACGGGCCCGCCGGTCGATGTCGATGCCGTGGTCCATCAGCTCGACGTAGAAGCCGTCCTTTCCGAAGATGTCCTGGAACTCCCCTGCGGCGCGGGTCGCCTCGTCCTCCTGGCCGAGCCGTATGCGCGTGGACACCTCGCCCGATGGGCAGCCGGTCGTGGCGATGAGCCCGTCCGCGTACTGCGCGAGCAGCTCGCGGTCCATGCGCGGCTTGCGGAAGTACCCCTCCAGCGCCGCGCGCGACTGCAACCGGAACAGGTTGTGGAGACCGGTCGCGTTGTAGGCCCAGATAGTCATGTGCGTGTACGCGCCTGCGCCCGAGACGTCGTCCCTTTTCTGCGCGGGGGTGCCCCACCGTACGGGCTCCTGTACGCGGCGGTGCGCGGGCGCCAGGTACGCCTCGATCCCCAGGACCGGCGTGATGCCCGCCGCCGTCGCCTGCGTGTAGAAGTCGTACAGCCCGTGCAGGTTGCCGTGGTCGGTCATCGCCAGCGACGACATCCCGAGATCGCCGGCCGCCTGGAACAGGTCGTGCAGGCGGGCGGCGCCGTCCAGCATCGAGTACTCGGTGTGGACGTGCAGGTGCGCGAAGTCCTGGGAAGCCAACGGTGCGTACCTCCGCCCCTTACTCCGTACCCGCGCCGTCGGGATCCGCGGCGCCCTCGGCGGCGCCGGTAGTGCCTTCCAGTTCGCGCACCATCGCCCGCAGGCCGAGCAGCACGTCGTCCGCGGACGGCGCGTTCTCCGGATCGACCAGCCACTGCATGGAGAGCCCGGCGGTGAGCGCCATGTGCACCGAACGGGCGGCGCGGGCCTCGCGCTCGTCGCCGCCCGCGTGCAGGTCGGACACCTCCCCGGAGCGGAACCGCTCGTACGCGCCGGCGATCTGCGTCCGTACGGCCGGGAGCCGCTCGGCCTGCGCCAGCGCCTCGGTGGTCGCGACGATCATCGCCCGTTCGGTGGTGAACGACCGGATCACCTCCTCCCACATCGCGCGCAGCCGCTCCGCCGGAGCCTCGCCCGCGGCCGCCGCGCCGGAGGGGACGACCTTGCCGCCCCAGGCGTCCACGGTCTCCATCAGGGCGGCGGTGAGGAGCTCCTCCTTGGAGCCGTAGTGGTAGTTGACGGCCGCGATGTTGGCGTTCGCGGCGGCGGCGAGGTCGCGCGAGGTCGTCCGCGCGTAGCCGCGCTCCTCCAGGCAGCGCTTGGCCGCGGTCATGAGCCGTTCGCGTTGTCCCATGGCGAGAGACCCTAGCGGATTTCAAGCGCACGTTTGAAACGCTTGTTTGAATCGGGCAGAAGCCCCTGAACAGGGCATCACGGTGTGTCGGCTGGAGCGCGCCCGCGGGCGCCGCGAAGGTGTTGTGCACAGGCGGGTGCTGTTGACGCCACTGGGGAAAACCGGTGGGCAACGGATATCCACCGGAAGGCCCCCGCTGTGGACGTACTCCGCCCACAGGCTGTGAACGGGGTGTGGGTGCCCGTCCGTCCGGAGCCCCTTCCTGGCTGGTCAGAAGGTTGTCCACGACGTGGACAACGGATGCGTCCCCATGGGGAGGACCGGTGGACGAACGAGCGGGCCCGCGACCCACACCTTGTGCACAGAAGTTATCCACAGGGTGTGGATTCCATAGTGTGGACAAGTGGACGATCTTGAACGGGCGGTCCGGCCGCCGGATGCCCGAAAGGCCGGTTCTCCTGGGGATATCCGTGTGGATACACCGCTCCGCAGGCCCCGCGCGCAGGGGGCGCGGGATGTGCATGGGGCCGCCCCCAGCCTGTGGATTACGGGGTCGCGGCCGGACTGTGGACATGGCCGCCGCCGCTGCGCCTTAATGGCGGCATGAGG
This sequence comes from Spirillospora sp. NPDC029432, assembly GCF_040703975.1. Classification (NCBI taxonomy): domain Bacteria; kingdom Bacillati; phylum Actinomycetota; class Actinomycetes; order Streptosporangiales; family Thermomonosporaceae; genus Spirillospora; species Spirillospora sp. NPDC029432. Next base: position 62,006 of record NZ_JBEZWH010000023.1, on the reverse strand, counting down.
TCCATGAGGTCAAGGCGCGCGCCACGCCCGCCCCGCCGAATTGCGCGCGCGGACGAACCGCCGGCCCTACCGTGAGAGCCGGGCCCGCCGCACTTTCATGGCCTCCCACCTGCGAACACCAGTTCGAATCGGTGCTAGGCTCGCGAAACCATGGGGCACCTTCTCAACGAGCCGATCCGGGCCGAGCACGACCCGGCGGGGCGGCTCACCGCGTACGAGTGGCGGGGGTCGCGCTACGCCGTGGACGCGATCCTGAAGACCTACGGGACGTCCCGCGAGGCGCGGGTCTACCGGGTCCGGATCAACGGCGACGACGGAGTCGCGATCGCGGAGCTGAGCCGTGACGCCGACCACTGGCGCATCCGCCACCTCTTCTCCGCCTGAGCCCGCCGGCCGGCCTCCCGAGCGGCCCGACCGGCCCGACCGGGCCGTGTGGACGCGGGTCGACGGGATCGGGGACGCGCCGCTGGACCTGATGGCCGCCCGGATCGGCAGCATGCACTACGCGCCGCACGCGCACGAGGAGTTCGCGATCGGCGTGTGCACCGCCGGCGCCGAGGTGATCGACTACCGGGGCGAGCGCCACCGGGTGGGCCCCGGCGGCGTGGTGATGCTGGAGCCCGGCGAGCCGCACACCGGCGGGCCGGCGGACGAGACCGGCTTCTCGTACCGCGTGCTCTACCCGCCGCCCGGCCTGTTCGAGGGCGCGGCGCTCCCGCACTTCCGCGAGCCGATCGTCGCCGACGCGCGGCTGGCCCGCGACCTGTGGACGGCCCACCGCGCCCTCAGCGCCGCCCCCGGGACCGTGGAGCCGCTCGAAGGCGAGTCGATGCTCCTCGGCGTCCTCGGGGGCCTCGTGCGGCGCCACGCCGAACGCCCCCTCCTCACCGGCCCGCGGGACGGCGCCGCCGGCGACACCGCGGCGGCCCGGATCGCCCGTACGGTCACCGAGCGGCTCGCCGACGAGCTGACCGCCCCACCCACGCTCGCCGAGATGGCCGCCGACCTGGGCCTGTCGCGCTACCGGCTGCTGCGCGGGTTCCGCCAGGTGATGGGGATGCCGCCGTACGCCTGGCTCGCCCAGCACCGCGTCGCCCGCGCCCGCCCCCTCCTGGAGGCGGGCCACCGCCCGGCCGAGGTGGCGGCGATGGTCGGGTTCGCCGACCAGGCCCACCTCAACCGCTGGTTCCGCCGCGTCCTGGGGATCACGCCCGGCGCGTACCGCAACAGCGTTCAAGACAGCGTCCGCCTGCCGCGCCGACACTGAACGGGCACGGGGCCGGTCTCGCCCCGAGCCTGCGATACGGACTGCGATAACTGCGGAGGTGGGTGTGAGTCGTCGCGGGTGGGTGCTGTTCGCGCTGATGAGCGTGCTGTGGGGGATCCCCTACCTGATGATCAAGGTGGCGGTGGAGGGCGGCGTCTCGGTGCCCGTTCTCGTGTTCGCGCGGACGGCGCTCGGCGCGCTCGTCCTGCTGCCGCTGGCGATCTGGGGCTCCTCCGGCGGCGGGCTCGGCACGCTGCGCCGGCACTGGAAACCGATCGTCGCGTTCGCCGCGCTGGAGATCCTCGGACCGTGGGCGCTGCTGTCGGACGCCGAGCGGCACCTGTCCAGCTCGATGACCGGGCTGCTGATCGCGGCGGTGCCGATCGCCGGCGTGGTCATCGGCCGGCTGGCCGGCGACGCCGAACGGCTCGGGCCGCTGCGCTGGCTCGGCCTGCTGACCGGGCTGGCCGGGGTCGCGGTGCTGGCGGCGCCGCACCTGACCGGGGACGGTAGCGCCTGGGCGATCGGCGAGATGGCGCTGGTCGTGCTCGGCTACTCGATCGCCCCGATGATCGCCGCACGGCGGCTGGGGGACGTCCCGGGCGTCCAGATGACCACGGCCTGCCTGCTGCTCGCCGCGCTCGTGTACGCCGCCCCCGCGGCCGCCACGTGGCCCGCCGAGATGCCGGACGGGACGGTGCTGGCGGCGCTCGCCGGGCTCGGCGTGGTCTGCACGGCGCTGGCGTTCCTGGTCTTCTTCGCGCTGATCCGCGAGGCCGGCACGTCCCGGGCCATGGTGTTCACGTACGTGAACCCGGCCGTGGCCGTCACCGCCGGGGTCCTCTTCCTGGACGAGCCGCTCAGCGGCACGATCCTGGCGGCGTTCGCGCTGATCCTCGGCGGCTCGGTGCTGGCGACGGTACGCGCCCGCACCGACAAGGAGGACCCCGCGCCGGGACCGGACGCGGCTGCGGACGCCCCGGTCAGCGCAGAGTCACGGTGAACCGCCGCGGCTTCCCGGCGTTCCCGGCCGGGTCGATCGCCCGGTACTCGATCGTGTGCCGGCCCTTGCCGATCCCGCCGTACGAGAGGTGGTCGATCACCGTCCCGTCCGCCGTGAACCGGAACGGCGCGGTGGAGTCGGTCGGCCAGCCGAAGTAGTGGTACCAGCCGTCCCCGTCCACGCGGAACTCCCCGACCACGGTGCCGGGGCGGTCGTCGGACGGGGACAGCCGCATCGTGAACGGGCCGTCGAAGACGTACTCGGGCGGGCGCCCGGGCCGCCGGTGCGTCGCCGCGGCCTCGGACAGCTCGTACGCGACCTCCGGCGGCGTCGCGTCGACCGTCCACGCGCGCTCCGCGTTCCCGACCCGGGCGGTCAGGCGGTGCGTGCCGGGGGAGAGCCGGAGCCGGCCGAGGTCGATGGACCGCTCGCCGCCCCGCACCCGGCGGCCGTCGATCTCCCACCGGATCCTCGGGATCTCCCGTACGGGATGGGTCGTGTCGGCGTGGACGACGTCGTTCGCGCCCACGGCGCGGTCGGTCGGGGTCGTCCCGGTGAAGCCGGCGGGCACCTCGGCGGGCGGCGTCGCGATCCGCGTGTCGACCGCCCAGGTGCGGGTCTGCGTCAGCGCGGCGGACGCCCGGATCGCCGGATCGCGGACGAACTCGGTCGGATCGGTCACCGTGGCCGTGACGGTGTGCGTGCCGGGCTTCAGGCGCAGCCGCGCGAGATCGAGGTTGCGGGTCCCGCGCCGCACCGTCTTCCCGTCGACCGTCCAGGACACCTCCAGCTCGTGCGCGTTCGGCTGCGGGGTCTCCACCCACAGGACGCGGTCGTCGCCGACCGGCGCGCCGTTGGGCGTGGCGTCCTGGACGAGGTTCACCTTGCCGGAGATCCGCTGCGTCATGCGTTCGCGCGCGGGCTGGTCGAAGTAGTACCCGAGCGTCTTCATCATCGAGTGCCTGCTGGGCCGCCAGACGCCCTTGGTGTTGTAGAGGCCGCCCTCGTAGCGCCCGATCGTGCCGCCGGACTCGCTCGGCTCCCCCAGCCAGCGCCGCCACTTCAGCCTCCGGTCCCGCATCTCCCGCTCGGTCAGCAGCGTGTGGTGGATGGAGGCGGGCTCGGGACCGGTGTACGTGCCGCCCGGGACGCCGCGCTGGTAGTAGTCGTACTCGTCGTCCAGGCCGCCGAGCGAGTGACCCAGCTCGTGCGGCGTGATGAGGGCCGACAGCGCGTTGCCGCCGGAAGCGGTCGCGTACGTTCCGCCCGCGCCGCCGTAGGTGTCGCTGTTGGCGAGCGCGAGGATCTGCCTGTTGGCGGCGGTCGTGCCGGTCACCCTGTCGGCGTACGACTTGGCGGCACCGGAGTCCATCGTGAGCAGCCGCTGCGGTCCCGCCTCCTTGCAGCCGCCCCAGAACGCCATCTTCAGCGGCGTCGAGGGGCGCGGAGAGGACAGATCGGGGTCGCAGCCGACCCCCGACTCCGCCGAGTCGATCTCGACCGCGTAGACGTTGACGTAGTTGCGGTACGACTTGAACGGCTCGATCGTCCACAGCGCGTTCAGGTGCCGGTCCACATGCGCGCGGAACCGCGCCTGGTCGCCGGGCGTGTAGCCGTCCCCCATGATCACGAGGTTGAAGCGCCGCGCCGGATCCCCGGTGACCTGGACCGGCACGACCCGCGCCGGCGCGGTCTCGGCCGCGGCGGCCGGGACGGACACCAGCGCCAGCGGCAGCGCGATCGCGGTGACGGCGGCGGCGGCCGGGGCCTTCCCCATGCGCGGACCTCCCTGCGAAGGGCGCGCGGTGAGGCGGCGCGCCGGTTCGGCCCGCTGATCAAGCGGACTGAGCCGGATTATCGCTACTGGATCGCGATTTGTCGCCGTTCGTACGCCGTAAATTCAGGCGAGATGCTCCGGCCCCGCCGGTCTGCCGGTCGCGAGCGGGGAACCGCGAGAGCACTCACGCGCGGCCGCGGCGATGGCCGGAACCGGACGGGCTCACAACCCCGCCCGCCACAGCAGCAGGATCACCGATGACAGCACCAGCCCCGCCGCCCCCAACGGCACCTGCCCCATGGTGATCAGCGCCGTGCAGCCCGCCGCCGTCAGCGCCGCGACCAGCACCAGCGCGCGCCCGCTCCCGCCGGAGTCCCGCGCCCCGCCCTCCAGCTCCCGCTCCCAGAGGCCGAAGTCATCCTCGGTGCCCATGGCCGGATTATCCGGCCGTACGGCGCGCCCGGCGAGAGCCACCGCCGCCACACCCACCACACCGCCTCCGGAACGCCCACCGAGTTGGACGATCGGTCCGATACCCCCGACTGGGGTGCGGACCGTCCGGGAACGGTTGCTAGGCTGCGGAGAGCCTGGGGGAAAGCACCATCTGAACCGAACGCCCCCGGGCCTGGCTTCATAGTCGAGGTGAAGGGGTCCCCACCGTGAAGAAGCTGCTCGTTCTCGCTGTTGTCGCTCTCGGTGGCTTCGTGGTCTGGCGTCGGCTGCAGCAGGACCGCGCCGAGCTCGACCTGTGGACCGAGGCGACGTCCACCGACTGAAGTCCCCGACCACTTGCGCGAGCCGCGCCGAACGCGGCATCGCTTCGCGAACCGCCCGGGGAGGCCCGCCTCCCCGGGCGGTCAGCGCGCTCGCGCGGTGGCTGAGGCATCCGGCGCAGCCTGAACGGCTGGGTCGATGCCGTCGTGCCCGGGACGCGTACGCGGGGCGGTGCGATAGCCTCTGAAGGCGACTCGGGGTCATAGCTCAGTTGGTAGAGCGCCGCCCTTGCAAGGCGGAGGTCTGGGGTTCGACTCCCCATGGCTCCACTGTGTTTCTTGTTTTGCCCTTGGCGTCGGGCGTTGGACGCCCTCCTTCGGCGGGCAAAAGCGGCGATCGCTGCATCGCTCCGTCTCGCCTTGGCGGCTCGCTGCGCGATCAGATTCTCGCTCGCGCTCGAATCCGGCCTTCGGACGCGATCGCAACGCCTCGGGTCCGCGCGGCCTCGCCAGGCCACTTCGGCCCGTTGTGTTCGTTCTCCCGCCTCGCCTTCGGCATCGGGGGTCAGTTCGTTCTCCATTGGCGGGCGTAGGCGGACGGGGGCGTCTTCATCGTTCGGGTGAAGTGGTGGCGGAAGGTCGCGGGGGTGGCGAAGCCGACCTGGGCGCCGATCCTCTCGATGGGGAGGGTGCCGTTCTCCAGTAGGGGGAGGCTCGCCATGATGCGCTGGTGGACGACCCAGCGGAGCGGGCTGGTGCCGGTCTGGGCGTTGAAGCGGCGGATGAACGTTCTCGGGGACAGGCCGGCCTGGCGGGCCAGGTCGGCGACCGTGATGGGCGCCGCCAGGTTGGCCAGGGCCCAGGTGATGCTGCGGGCTATGGGGTCGTCGGCGGCGGGTTCGGGGACGGCGGCGGAGACGAACTGGGCCTGGCCACCGTCTCGGTGCGGGGGGACGACCAGGCGGCGGGCGACGGTGTTGGCGATCCGGGCGCCATGGTCCTTGCGGACGAGGTGGAGGCACAGGTCCAGGCCGGCGGCGCTGCCGGCGCCGGTGAGGACGTCGTCGCCGTCCACGTACAGGACGTCGGGGGTCACGCGGATCCGCGGGTAGCGGGCCTGGAGGACGCCCGCGTGGCGCCAGTGGGTGGTGGCCTCGCGGCCGTCCAGGAGGCCGGCGGCGGCCAGGGCGAAGGCGCCCGAGCAGATCGAGACGATGCGGGCGCCGCGGGCTCGGGCGCGGTGCAGGGCCTCGATGACGGGCGACGGTACGTCGCCGTGGACGTCCGGTACGGCGACCACCATGACGGTGTCGGCCGACGCGAAGTCGTCCAGGTCGTGGTCGGTGCGCAGGGTGAAGCCGCCTACGGCGCGGAGCGGGCCGCGTTCCAGGGAGCAGACGCGCAGGTCGTACCAGGGGACGTCCAGTTCGGGGCGGGGGAGGCCGAAGACCTCGACGACCGAGCCCAGTTCGAACGGGGACATCCCGTCGAAGGCCAGGACGGACACCGTGTGCATGGCGAGATCTTAGCGATATGCGGCGTTCATGCCGCTGTTGTGCCAGGTGGGTGGGCTGCCACGATTCTTCGCATGAACAGTGCGGTTGCTTACTTCTCGGGTCGGCTGGCGTTCGAGACGGATGTCGCGGACGTTGCGCAGGGGTTCGATGGTGTCGTGGTGGACGCGCGGAACGATGAGAGCTGGCGGCAGGGGCACGTGCCGGGAGCCGTCCACCTGCCGACGGCGGAGATCGCGGAACGGGCCGCCGAGGTCGTCGGGCGCGATGCCGAGGTGGTCGTCTACTGCTGGGGGCCGGGGTGCAACGGGGCGACCAAGGCGGCGCTGGAGTTCGCGCGGCTCGGGTACGCGGTCAAGGAGATGATCGGCGGGTTCGAGTACTGGGCGCGCGAGGGGTACCCGGTCGAGAGGGACGGTGCCGTCGAACGGCGCTCTCCCGACCCGCTCACCGCTCCGGTCTCGGGCGTCGAGTGCGGCTGTTGAGGTGATGCTGGTCACGCGAGGGGGGTGGGAGAAAAGGGAGATGAGGGGGTTAAACGGTTTACATGCCGGGGCTCGGGCATAAGCAGGTGCGTCGCCGACGTTAGACTGACCGAATCACTCTTACGACGCCCGTACGCGTCAGGCTCGTCCTTGCAGCCCACCGATCTGATCGTGGTGCCTCCCGAGACGTGCCCCCCTCTCGGAAGGTAATGCGTGTCATCTGTGCCTGCTGGTAACACCCTGTCCGAAGTCGTGCCCACGTTCGCCGAGCTCGGACTCCCCCAGGCCCTCGTCGCCGCACTGGCGCGGCAGGGCATCGAAGCTCCCTTCCCCATCCAGGCCGCGGCCATCCCGGACGTCATGGGCGGCAAGGACGTGCTGGGCCGCGGCAAGACCGGGTCCGGCAAGACGCTGGCCTTCGGGCTGCCGATGCTGGCCCGGCTGTCCGGCCGGCGCGCCGCGTCCAAGCGCCCGCTCGGGCTGATCCTCGTCCCGACCCGCGAGCTGGCCCAGCAGGTCCAGACCAACCTGGAGCCGCTCGGCCGCGCGCTGGGCCTGCACTTCAAGACCGTCATCGGGCAGACCTCGATGTACAAGCAGATCGACGCGCTGCGGCGCGGCGTCGAGATCCTCGTCGCCACGCCCGGGCGGCTCAAGGACCTGATGCGCCAGGGCGCCTGCGACCTCTCGGACGTCGAGATCGCCGTCCTGGACGAGGCGGACCACATGGCCGACATGGGGTTCCTGCCCGACGTGACCGACATCCTCGACCAGGCCCGGCCGGGCGGGCAGCGGCTGCTGTTCTCGGCGACGCTGGACAAGGACGTGGACGTCCTGGTCAAGCGGTACCTGAACGACCCCGTCACGCACGCGATCGGCCCGGTCGACGAGCCGGTCGCCACGATGGACCACCACCTGCTGCTGGTCGCGCCCAAGGAGAAGGGCGCGGTCACCGCCGAGATCGCCAACCGCGAGGGCCGGACGATCCTGTTCGCCCGGACCAAGCACGGCGTCGACCGGCTGGCCAAGCAGCTCACCGAAGTCGGCGTGCGCGCCGCGGGCCTGCACGGCGGCAAGAGCCAGGGCCTGCGGACGCGGACGCTCGCCGAGTTCCGCGAGGGCTCGATCAGCGTGCTGGTCGCCACCGACGTCGCCGCCCGCGGCATCCACGTCGACGACGTCACCCTGGTCATGCACGTGGACCCGCCGGCCGACCACAAGGACTACATGCACCGGGCCGGCCGTACGGCGCGGGCCGGCGAGCGCGGCACGGTCGTGACGCTGGTGCTGCCGCACCAGGTGCGCTCGACGTCCGCGATGACCCGCCGGGCCGGCATCAACGCGCCGCGCACCCGGGTCGCGGTCGGCGACGAGGAGCTGGTGAAGCTGACCGGCGCCCGCACGCCGTCCGGCATCCCGATCGAGGAGCCGATCATCCCCGAGCGGCCGCGCCGCGAGAACGGCCGCGGCGGGCGTCCGGGCGGTGGCCGGCGCGGCGGCGGCCGCAACTTCAACGGCCGCGGGCCGCGCTCGTTCGACCGCCAGGACGGCGGCGGCCGGGCCCCGCGCCGCGACGACGGCGACGGCTCGTACGCCGGGCGGCGCGAGGGCGGCGGCGAGCGGCGCGGAGCCGGGTACGGCGAGCGGCACGGCGGCACGCCGCACGCGAACCGCCGCGGCGGCCCGTACAACGGCGGCGGCAAGCGCCAGGGCGGCGGCGACCGCCGGGCGGCCCGCTACAACTGATCAGTGGAGGAGCCCCCGCCCGTCCGGGCGGGGGCTTCCCGCTTTCTCAGCCGGCTTCCTCGCGGAGCTTGTCCTGCAGGATCTGCAGGCCCTCCAGCCCGTCCACCGACAGGGCGGCCAGCTCGTCCAGCGACATCAGCGGGGCGGTGCGCAGCGGCGGCTGCCAGCCCTCCTCCGCGTCGTACGTGCGGAGCACCTTCGCGGGCACGCCGCCGATCACCGAGTGGTCGGGGAACTCGCCGCGGACGACCGCGCCGCCCGCCACCGCCACGTTCCGGCCCAGCCTGGTGCCCGGCAGGATGATCGCGCCGGTGCCGATCCAGCAGCCGTCCCCGATCACCACCGGGTTGTTCTCCGGCCACTGCCGCCCGATCGGCATGTCCGGGTCGCCGTACGTGTGGTTCTGGTCGGTGATGTAGACGTTCGGGCCGGTGAAGACGTCGTCGCCGATCTCGATCGACTGGTGGCCGACGATGTGCGTGCCGCGGCCCAGCGAGCAGCTCCGCCCGACCTTCACGATGACGTCCGGGCCGAGGTCCAGGCCCGGGACGAACCCGGCGGAGATCGTGCAGTGCGTCCCCACCAGCGTGTGCGCGCCGATGGAGATCCACGGCTCGTTGTAGATCGCCCCCACCGGGAAGCCGATGCAGGCGCCCTCGCCGAGGTGCGCGAACCTGCGCCGGCCGGGCGTCTGCGGAGTGATCTCGCCCTGACGCCGGATCCACTCCCATCCGCTGTGTACGGCCGTGTGCAGCAGACGGCGGACAGGACCGGTCATACGCGACATGGCGTAACCGTACCGGGTAGTAGGGCATGCGGAAGGCCCGGCACCCGGCCGGGCCTTCCGCGCGTTCCGGCGGCTACGGCGTGCGCACCTCCGCGCGCTCCGTCTCCGTCGCCTCATGCGACGACCGCGCGTTGCCGCGCCGTGTCAGCAGCGCCCCGGCAAGCCCGACGGCCATGACGGCGGCGAGCGCCGTCACGGCGAAGTTCCTGCCCTGCTTCTCGGGCTTGGGCGGTTCGACCCGGCGGGCGGCGTCCGACAGCATCGAACCCATCCGCGGGCCCAGCTCGCCCTCCACGTACCGGGACGCCTGGTGCAGCCGGGGCGCACCCCAGCCGCGGGCCATCAGCATGCGCTCGGCGGCCATGTCGCGGGTGCGCTGCGCCGCCGGCCCGATCCGCTCGGCCGCTCCGGACGCGCCCTGGCGGCACGCCGTCTGAACACGGTTCATCCGCGAGAGAGCCTCTTCTCGCGGCTTCCGGCGGATACTCATCGTTAGGGACACGCTAACCTCCCTGTTTGCGAGGTCCTGCCCAGCAGCCTTCCCGAGGTGCGCGGGGTAAACCACGTGTGATCATGCACTGCCGACGTCAACCGAGGAGGCGGCCCACCGTGGCTGAAGAACTCTTTGCGACCCTGAACACCAACCACGGCAAGATCGTCGTACAGCTCTATCCGGACAAGGCTCCGGTGACCGTCGAGAACTTCGTCGGGCTCGCCGAGGGCACCCGCCCGTGGACGCACCCCGCCACCGGCGAGAAGAAGCAGGAGCCGCTCTACAACGGGACCATCTTCCACCGGGTCATCGACCAGTTCATGATCCAGGGCGGCGACCCGCTGGGCCGCGGCACCGGCGGCCCCGGCTACGAGTTCCAGGACGAGTTCCACCCGGAACTGAAGTTCGACCGCCCGTACCTGCTGGCCATGGCCAACGCCGGCCCCGGCACGAACGGCTCGCAGTTCTTCATCACGACCAACGTCGCCAACACCCGCCACCTCACCAACCGGCACACCATCTTCGGCAAGGTGATCGAGGGCACGAACGTGGTCGACGCGATCTCCAACGTGCGGAAGGGCGCGAACGACCGGCCGGTCGACGATGTCGTCATCGAATCGGTGACGATCGAGCGCCGCCAGTCGTAATACATACATAGGAGAGGAAACCGCCAGGCCGACGGAGAGCCGCCGCATGAGCACAGACCCCGAATCCCAGGTGCCGTCCTGCTACCGGCATCCGGGCAGGGAGACGTACGTACGCTGCACCCGATGCGACCGCTACATCTGCCCGGAGTGCATGCGGGACGCTGCGGTCGGGCACCAGTGCCCCGAGTGCGTGGCCGAGGGCAACAGGAACGTCCGCCAGGCCCGCACCGTCCTCGGCGGCCGCGTCACCTCCGGCCGCCCCACCGTGACGTACGGCCTCATCGGCGTCTGCGTCCTGGTGTACCTGGCCGAGCTGGCGTCCACCGAGGTCGTCCGCGACTTCATGATGGTGGGCCTGGGCGTGGGCCGCGGCGGCGCGCTGATCGGCGTGGCCGAGGGGCAGTGGTACCGCCTGTTCACGTCCATGTTCCTCCACCAGCCACCGAGCGGCGGCTCGTTCGGCGTCACCCACATCCTGTTCAACATGTGGGCCCTGTGGGCGATCGGCCCGGCGCTGGAACAGGCGCTGGGCCGCTGGCGGTTCCTCACCCTCTACATCCTGTCCGGGCTGGGCGGCTCGGTCCTGCTCTACCTGGTCGAGCCCCTCGGCGGCGCCGTCGGCGCCTCCGGTGCGATCTTCGGCCTCTTCGGCGCCTTCTTCGTCATCGGCCGCAGGCTCGGCGGCCAGGTCGGCCCCATCGTGTTCCTGCTGGTGATCAACCTGGTCATCACGTTCGCCGTGCCCGGTATCTCCTGGCAGGGCCACATCGGCGGACTGGTGGTGGGTGCCGCCCTGGCGGTCGCGTACGCCTACGCCCCGAAGACCCGCCGCGAGCTCACGGCCGTCCTCGCCTCGGCGGCGATGCTCGCCCTGCTGATCGCCATGGTCGTCGTCAAGACCGCGGAAGTGACCGCCGCGACCACCTGAGACCTCACCGTCCACACCCTGTGGATAACTTTGGTGGATTGAACGGTCCAAAAGAGGGGTACGCGCCCGTCCCCGGGCATGCGAGATCACCGGCCTGATACAGGCCGGTCGGTCAGATTCGAGACCACCTCAGGCGGCCCGCCGAGGTGGTCACGGCCTCATGCGTCGCGATCGCGTCCGAAGGCGGATTCGAGCGACGTCAACGCCACTTGGTCGACAGGATCACTCCCAGGATGATGGCGGTGAAGCCGATGCCCAGGTTCCAGTTGCCGAGGTCGCTCATCCACGGGACGTTGGTGCCGGTGCTGGCGGTCACGTAGAAGGTGGCGATCCAGGCCAGGCCGAGGAGCCAGAGGACGCACATCGTGGGGACCAGCCAGCGCGGGCTGACCTGCGGTGCCGTGGACTTCTGCGGCGGCGTGTAGACGGCCTTCTTGCGCACTTTGGACTTGGCCACGTTGCTTCGGTCTCCTTGGGCGGCCGGAGTGCCGGTCCGCGCATGGGTGGTTTGTCGGCTAGCGTAGTCGCTGGTGAGCAGCGTACGGCGTTCGGCGTGGGGAAGCATCATCCCAGCCCTCACGCTTCTCGCGGGAACGTTGTTCGCGGCGAGCGCGAGCACGGCCCGCGGGACGGACCTGCGCGAGGACGGCCGGACCCGGCTCACCGAGCTGATCGGCGCCGAGCAGCGCCGCGCGCGCGACACACGGGCAGACTACCGGCGGCTGCGCGATGAAGTCGACGCCCTGTCGCGGCGGGCGGGTCGCCATGACGCGCGGGTGAAGGAGGCGCGGGCGCGGGCGGACGCGCTGGCGGCCCGGTCCGGGTTCGAGCCGATGGAGGGCCCCGGCGTGCGGGTGACGCTGGACGACGCGGTGCTGCGGCCGCAGGGCGTCCGGGCGGACGATCTGGTGGTGCACGAGGTGGACGTCCAGGCGGTCGTGAACGCGCTGTGGGCGGGCGGCGCGACCGGCATGCAGATCATGGACCAGCGGGTGATCTCGACCAGCGCGGTACGGTGCGTGGGCAATACGCTGATCTTGCAGGGGGTCGTCTACTCGCCGCCGTTCAAGATCACCGCCGTCGGGGATCGGGAGCGGTTGCGGGACGCGCTGGACGCCTCCCCGGAGATCGCGGTCTACAAGAGGTACGTGCGGGAGTACGGGCTCGGCTACAAGGTGCGGGACGTGGGCAGGGCGGCGCTGCCGGCGTACACCGGGAACGTGGCGATGAAGTACGCGACGGTGCCGGGCGAGGGCGACTGACAGGGAGGACGCGCGGTGCGGGTGCTCATCCGCGGTCTCGGCGAGCTGTGCATCACGGCCGGGCTGGTGCTGCTCCTGTTCGTCACGTACGGGCTGTGGGGGACCGGCCGGTACACGCGGGCGCAGCAGGACGAGCTGGGCGAGGACCTCCAGCGGTCCTGGTCGTCGAAGGTGACCCGGGAGAAGGTCGAGCTGGGCCGGGGCATGGCGCTGATCAGGATCCCCCGGTTCGGGAAGAAGTACCGGTTCGTGGTGGTCGAGGGCGTCACCCAGAAGCACCTGCGCAAGGGGCCGGGGCACTATCCGGGCAGCGCGATGCCGGGCGAGGTCGGCAACTTCGTCGTGTCGGGGCACCGGACGACCTATTCGGCGCCGTTCAACCGGGTCGGCGAGCTGCGCAAGGGCGACGAGATCCTCATCGACACGAGGGAGAGGCAGTTCGTCTACCGCGTGACCGGGCGGAAGGTCGTCGAGCCGACGGCGGTCGAGGTGACGGCGCCCGTTCCGATGCGGCCGAAGGCGAAGCCGGACGAACCGCTGATCACCCTGACCACCTGCCACCCGAAGTACTCCGCCGCCGAACGGCTGATCGTCTTCGGTGAGCTGGCGGAGACGGTCCCCCGGGCCGGTTCGGCCGTCCGTTAGGAGGTTTGCGTGTACGCGTGGATCTGGCGCCGGCTGCCCGGCGGCTGGAAGCTCAAGACGGCCGTGGCCGCCGCGCTCGTGCTGGTCGTGGTGCTCGTCCTCTGGTACGGCGTGTTCCCGTGGCTGGAGCCGAAGATGCGGTTCGACCACGGCGTCGTCGACTCGCCCGCGCCCGCCCCCGGGTCCGGAGGCGGCTGACCGTGCGCGTCCTGGTCGTGGACAACCACGACAGCTTCGTCTTCACGATCGTCCAGTACCTTCGGGGGCTCGGCGCCGACTGCCTGGTGAAGGACCGCTCGGACGTCGGCCTGGACGACGCCGCCGGCATGGCCGGAATCCTGATCAGCCCCGGCCCCGGGCATCCGGCGGACGCGGGGATCTGCCTGGACCTCGTCCGGTACGCGGCGGCGCCCGTGCTCGGCGTCTGCCTCGGCCACCAGATCATCGGGGCGGTGTACGGGGCGGCGGTGACCCGCGCGCCGGAGATCGTCCACGGTTCGACGAGCCGGATCCACCACGACGGCCGGGGCGTCTTCGCGGGACTGCCCGAGCCGTTCACGGCGACGCGCTACCACTCGCTCGCGGTGGTGCCGGAGACCGTACCGGCCGAGCTGGAGATCACGGCCCGTACCGCCGGCGGGGTGGTGATGGGGCTGCGGCACCGCGCCCGGCGGCTGGAGGGGGTCCAGTTCCATCCCGAGTCCGTGCTGTCCGAGCACGGCCATGCGCTGCTCCGGAACTGGCTCGCGACCTGCGCATCCGCGGAACCGCCGGGACCGCCGCGAGCCGTCGGCGGAGCGGCCGGGAAAAACTTTGGTGGAACACGTAACACTTCCGGCCCATGATCCGAAGACCATGGTGAGGGCTTCCGCCATTGCCCCCGAGTGGCGGAAGCCCTCTCTTCATGCCCGGACCGTGCCCGGCGAGGTCCGGAAACGTGAACGGGCCCCGGCTCTCCTACCCGAGAGCCGGGGCCCGATCGTTCACTCCGCCGGATCAGCCGTCACCGGGGCGGGGGATATCCGGGACCTCCGGGCCGCTCGGCGTGGGCTCCGGCTCCTCCGCGATCTGGATGGTGATCGTGTCCCCGGGCGCCACGGTCGCGTCCGGACCGGGCGACTGGGCGAACACCTGGCCCGGCGAGACCTGCTTGTCCGGCGGTGCCACGGCGCGTTCGGGCTTGCACTTGAGCCCCAGCGCGTTGAGCTGCTGGCAGGCCGAGCGCTGGCTGGTGTTGAACAGGTCGGGCACCTTGATGTTGCTCGGGCCGAGCGACACCACGACGGTCACGTCCGAACCCTTGGCGATCTTCTGGCCGGCGCCCGGAGTACTGCGGATGACGTTGTTGCGCGGCACGCCGTCGTCGGTCTGGGTGTCCCGCCTCACGTCGAAGCCCCTGGCCTCCAGGAGCTGCTTGGCCACCACGTACGGCTTGCCGGCCACGTCCGGGACCTCGACCAGCGCCGGCGGCTTCTTGCCCTTCGACACCACGAGCTTGACCGAGCTGCCCTTCACCACGTTGGTGCCGGGCGCCGGGTCGGTGCTGATGACGTGGTCCTTCTTGACCTCGTCGTTCCAGTCCTCGGAGACTTCGCCGACCTCCAGCCCGGCCTTCTGCAGCGCGGCGCGGGCGTCGGTCTGCGAGGAGTTCACGATCGAGGACGGCACGGCGACCTTGTCCTCGCCGCCGCCGCCCGACATCGCCCAGCCGATCAGGCCGGCGCCGCCGATGAACAGCACGGCCAGCGCCACCCAGAGCGCCGCCTTCTTGCCGCCGCCGCCGCGGCGGTCGTCCATCCGCTCGTCGTAGTGGACGGGCGGCAGGTCGTACCCGTTGCCCATGGGCCGCTGCACCTGGGTACGGGCCGGACCGCCGCCCGGTACGGCGCCCATCACCTGGGTGCCCTGCGGCTGCGCGCCCATCATCATCGTCGAGGCCGCGGTGGACGACACCGGCTGGCCCTGCAGCACGCGCTGGATCTCCTGCCGGAACTCCGTGGCGTTCTGGTAGCGGTGGTCGGCGTCCTTCGCCATCGCCTTGAGGACGATCGCGTCGGCCCACTGCGGGATCTCCGGGTCCACCTGGGACGGCGGGACCGGCTCCTCCCGCACGTGCTGGTACGCGATCGCGACCGGGGAGTCGCCGGTGAACGGCGGCTGGCCGGTGAGCAGCTCGTACAGCACGCAGCCGGTGGAGTAGATGTCGCTGCGGAAGTCGACCCGCTCGCCGCGGGCCTGCTCCGGGGAGAGGTACTGCGCGGTCCCGATCACCTGCGCGGTCTGCGTCATCGTGGACGCGGAGTCGGCCATCGCGCGGGCGATGCCGAAGTCCATGACCTTGACCTCGTGGTTGCGGGTCAGCATCACGTTGGCCGGCTTGATGTCGCGGTGCACGATGCCGCCGCGGTGGCTGTAGTCCAGCGCCCGCAGGATCCCGTCGGTGATCTCCAGCGCCTTCTCCGGCAGCAGCGCGCGGTTCTCCCGGAGGAGATCGCGCAGCGTGCTGCCGTCCACGTACTCCATGACGATGTACGGGATCGGGGTGTCGCCCACGACGTCCTCGCCGGTGTCGTACACGGCGATGACGGAGGGGTGGTTCAGCGAGGCCGCGGACTGCGCCTCCCGCCGGAACCTGGCCTGGAACGTCGGGTCGCGCGCCAGGTCCGAACGCAGGGTCTTGACCGCGACCACTCGATCGAGGCGCAGGTCTCGGGCACGGTAGACCTCGGCCATGCCGCCGCGCCCGATGACGACATCGAGCTCGTAGCGGCCGCCGAGCAGCCGAGGTTGACTCATATGTGCACTTTCCCTTGTACCTCTACACCTTGTCCTCTGAACCTAGTTCCCCGCTATCGGTGGGCGAGGGATCCGGGGTCGGAGTTGACGGAGTCGTGGTGCTCCCCGTCGGGCTCGGTGTTGGATCTGGGGCGCTGGGGGTCGCCCTGGGCGGTTTCCTGGTTGGCTTGTGTGAAGGGGACGCACGGGGATACCGGGGCGTTGACGAGCGAGGGTCGCTGGTTGGAGAGGGCCTGGTGGTCTCCTGGCCGGGGCGCTCGATCTCGTAGAGCCGGGTCGCCGGGTCGTCCGGGAGCCGCCGGACGGGGTCGCCCTCGCCCGGTTGTACGGCCGGGAGCCTCTCCTGTTTCTCCCGGAGGGGTTCGGTGGTGCCGATGCCCCGCCACATTGTGCCCACCACGATGACGCCGAGCAACAGTGTCCCGGCGGCCACCGAAGTGTAGGTGAGTGCCGAGCGCCGTCGCGCGGTCACTTTCCCGGAGGCGAGGCTATCCGGCCTGTCTCCCCCGTCAAATTCCGACAAATCCCCCGAGGTGGCCGAGGTGCCGCCCATCCCCGTCGGCCAGGGGGCGGCGGGCAGCCGCTCGGTGCCCGCCGAGGCCGACACGTCCCGCCGTACCGGACCAGGGTTCTCGATCACGTCCTCCGGCGGAGCGTCCGGCGCGGCGGCCGGGGCCGCCAGCACGCTCTTAGCCGGATTGCTCTGGGCCGGATCGCTCCTAGCCGGAACGGCCGGGGCCGGCCGGACGGCCGGGTGGTCCGGGTAGAGGCCGGGGCCGGTGCCGCGGCCGGGGCTGCCGGTCCAGCGGCGCAGCCCGGGGCCGACGATCCCGGCGCGGTCGCGGATGTCCAGGGCGCGGTCGGCGGTCGCGTCGGCGCCCGCCGGACGATCTCCGGGCAGCTTGCCGAGCAGCTCGTACACCAGGTCGCGGACCGGCGCGGGGACGCGCTCGGGCAGCGGGGCCGGGACCTCCCGCACGTGGCGCAGCGCCACCGCGACCGGGGTGTCGCCGTCGAACGGGACGTGCCCGGTCAGGCACTCGTACGCCACCACGCCCAGCGAGTAGAGGTCGGCGGACGGGGTGAGGTCCTGCCCGGACGCCTGCTCGGGCGAGATGTAGTGGGCGGTGCCCATGACCATGCCGGTCTGGGTCTGCGAGACCGCCGCCCGCAGCCGCCGCGCGATGCCGAAATCGGTGATCTTGACGGTGCCGGCGCCGGTGACCATCAGGTTGGCGGGCTTGATGTCGCGGTGCACGATCCCGGCGTCGTGCGCGGCGGCCAGCGCCCGGCCCGCCTGGGCGAGCAGGTCCAGCACCGCCGCCGGCGGCAGCGCCCCGGCACGGGCGATGATCTCCGCCAGCGGCTCGCCCTCGACCAGCTCCATGACCAGGTACGAGCGGCCGTCCTGGACGCCGACGTCGTACACCTGCGCGATGCCGTCGTGCTTGAGCGCCGCGGCGAACTGCGCCTCGGCCCGGAACCGCGCGCACGCCGAGGCGTCAGACACGAGTTCGGGCCGCAGCAGCTTCACCGCCACGGCCCGGGCCAGCGCCTGGTCGGCCGCTCTCCAGACCTCGCCCATCCCGCCGGTGGCCAGCCGTTCCACCAGCCGGTACCGGTCGTTCAGGACGAGGTCATGGCTCACTTGCGCAGCACCGCCTGCATGATCGCACCGGCGACCGGGCCGGCGGCCTCACCACCACTGCCGGTGCCCTCGGTGACGACGGCGAAGGCGTACTTCGGCTTCTCCATCGGGGCGAAGCCCATGAACCAGCGGGCGTTGGGGTTGCCCGGGCCCTGCTCGGCGGTACCGGTCTTGCCGGCGATGTTGAACTGGGCCAGGTTCTTCGCGGTGCCCTCGGTGACCACGGCGCGCATCATGTCGGCCAGCTGGTCGGCGTGGTCCTTGCTCAGCGGCTGGGAGTACTGCTTGGGCTCGGCGCTGTAGAGCTCGCTCTGGTCCTTGGCGCGGACCTTCTCCACCAGGTGCGGCGTCATGATCTTGCCGTCGTTCGCCACGGCCTGGGCGACCATCGCCATCTGCAGCGGGGTGGCGCGCACGTTCTCCTGGCCGATGCCGGAACGGGCGGTGCCGTCCTTGCCGGTCTGGATGGTCTCGCCGGTCTTCGGGTCCTTGATCGAGACGGGGACGTCGCTCTCGGCGGCGAACAGGTCGGGCTCGATCTCCACCCGCTTGTTGAAGCCGAACTTGCTGGCGCCCTGGTTGAGCCGCTCGATGGTCATCTGCATCGCCAGCTCGGCGAACGTGGTGTTGCAGGACTCGGCGAACGCGCCGCGCAGGGTGGCGCGGCCGGCGCACTGGCCGGTGTCGTGCGAGTTGGGCAGCGGCCGGTTGGACTCCGGCAGGACCAGCTGGCCGGTGTTGACGATGCTGGAGCTGTTGAGGTTCATCTGCTCCATCGCGATCGCGGCGGTGACCGTCTTGAACGTGGAGCCGGGCGGGAACGTCTGGCTCATCGCGTTGTCGATCAGCGGCTTGATCACGCCGCGCTGGTTCTCCAGCTCCTCCAGCCGCTTGCCGCCCTTGAGGCCGGTCTGCGGGGCGACCTCGTTGGGGTTGAACGAGGGGAACGAGGCCAGCACCACGATCGCGCCGGTCTCGATGTCGACCACCGCCGCACCGGCGCGCCGGGACGTGCTGGCCTTGAGCCGGCTGTAGGCCAGCGACTGGGCCTGCGGGTCCAGCGCGAGCTCGACGTCCGCGCCCTCGGCCTTCTTGCCGATGAACGTGTCGAACCAGCGCTGCTGGGTGATCCGCTTGTCCTTGCCGCCCAGCAGCGAGTTGTAGGACATCTCGACCTTGGACGCGCCGCCGTTGAAGAACCCGGTGGCCGGCGAGAAGATCAGCCCGTCCTTGTAGGTGCGGCCGTACTTGGGGTTGTCCTTGCCGGTCAGGTCCGACTTGGCCAGCACCTGACCGCCGGCGGTGATCTGCCCCCGGGGCGCGTTGAAGACGTCGGCGTACTGGCGCCGGTTGTTCTTGTCGGTCCGCAGCGCCTCCGCCTGGCTGCCCTGCACGTAGTTCACCTGGGCCATCAGCCCGAAGAACAGCAGCAGCGCGAAGATCGCGACCCGGCGCACCGGCTTGTCCATGTTCATGGTGTCTAGCCCCCCTCAGCGCCTGTGGTCATCGGTCGGCAGTGCATCGGTTCGTCATCGCAGGCTCACGACCTGCGTCATGCCCTCGTCCTGGATCGCCTGCGGCGCGGGCTTGCGCGCGTCGTGGCTCATCCGCACCAGGATCGCGATCAGGATCCAGTTCGCCATCATCGACGAACCGCCCTGGGACAGGAACGGCGTCGTCAGACCGGTCA
The DNA here is from genome assembly GCF_040703975.1 of Spirillospora sp. NPDC029432. Taxonomy (NCBI): domain Bacteria; kingdom Bacillati; phylum Actinomycetota; class Actinomycetes; order Streptosporangiales; family Thermomonosporaceae; genus Spirillospora; species Spirillospora sp. NPDC029432. The sequence goes on along the minus strand of NZ_JBEZWH010000023.1, from coordinate 42,605 downwards.
GCGGGATCAGCTTGGTGACACCACCGACGATGACGAACACCTGGAGCGCCAGGACGAACGACACGCCACCGGCGAAGAGTTTCAGGAACGGATCTCGTGCCGCGACGGCCGTCTTCATACCGCGTTGCACGATCAGCGCGTATATCAGCAGCAACGCCATCAGCCCGGTGAGGCCGAGTTCCTCGCCCATGGAGTCGAAGATGAAGTCGCTGAACGACAGCGGGATCTTCCACGGCTCGCCCTGGCCGAGCCCGGTGCCGAGCACCCCGCCCTGGCCGAGCGCGAACAGGCCGTGCATCAGCTGGGCGCTGTCGGAGTAGTCGCCGCCCAGCTCGGCGCACGCGGCCAGCCCGGGGGACTCGCTGCCCTGCGCCTGGAACCGCTTGAAGATCTCGGTGTCGGGGTTGACCGGGACGACCCGGCCGCTCTCCAGCATGCAGCCGCCGTCGAAGTACGGCGTCGGGTTCTGCCAGATGCTGATCCGCTGGTTGACGTGGCCCATGAACGGCAGCAGCGTCGCGATGAAGATGCCGACCGCCAGCAGCCCGACGCCGATCACCACCCAGGAGACCCGCTGGGTCGCGATGTAGAGCATCGACACGAACAGGCCGAAGTACAGCAGCGCGGTGCCCAGGTCCTTCTGGATGAACAGGACGCCCAGGCAGAAGATCCAGATCACCATGATCGGGCCCAGGTCGCGGGCCCGCGGCAGGCTGATCGGGCCGATCTTCTTGCCGATCAGCGACATCGCCTGCCGCTTGTTGACCAGGTAGCCGGCGAAGAACACGACCAGCAGCAGCTTGGCGAACTCGCCCGGCTGCACCGAGAAGCCGCCGATGTTGATCCACACCCGGGCGCCGTTGATCTGCTGCCCGATGCCGGGCACGATCGGCAGCAGCAGCAGGATGATCGCGCCCAGCCCGATCAGGTACGTGTAGCGCTGCGCGGTCTTGGGCGTGAACGACAGCGGCGCGTCGGTCTTGTCGGTGTCCCGCATGATCAGGACCGCGATCACGAACAGCGCGATGCCGACGAACGTCCACATCAGCTGGGACGGCGCGTCCGCGGCGTCCTTGGCGACCGTCCCCTCCACCAGGGCCGTCTGCTTGTCGGCGCTGGTGTCGAGGTCGAGCCGGTAGATCATCGCCAGCCCGATGCCGTTCAGCGCCACCGCCAGCGGCAGCAGCAGCGGATCCGCGTACGGGGCGAACTTCGACTGCACGAAGAACGCGGCGAAGGCCAGCACGGCCAGGGCTCCGCCGTAGCCGAACAGGCCGGCCGGGATGCGGCCGTCACGGGCCAGGCCGACCTCCGCGAACGCCGACAGCGTCAGCACCATCGCGAAGACCAGCAGGACCAGCGAGGCCGCGTTGCGCCGCTGGAACGGCACCTGCGCCCTGATCTGCTCCCCGATCGAACCCACTTACGATCGCCCCCCAGCGGACGGGCAGTCCTGGATACTCGGCCGGTCGGACTTGCAGTCGTCCCGCCGCTCCGTGAGCTTGGCGATCTCGGCGTCCGCCGCCGGGAGGCCGACGAACGCGCGCTTGCCCGACTGGATCGCGTTCGCGTCGCCGTCGGGCAGCTCGCTCATCGCCAGCCCGCTGTCCTTGACCTTGCCCTCGCCGCACTCCTGGCCGCGGCCCTTGCCCTTGACCACGATGACCTTGCCGCGCTCGGGGGCGAGGGTGTACCTGCAGACGATCCGCGTCAACTCCTGGATCTTGGCCGGCTTGTCCACGGTGTAGGTGGCCTTGACCTCCCGCTGCTTGATCTCCGGCAGGTCGGCCACCGCGATCGGCGGGTTCAGCTGGTCCTTGGCGGGGGCCTTCTCCGACATGTCGAGCAGCGGCAGGTCCTGCGTCGTGCCCTTGAAGAGGACGACCTGGCCGCCCTGCTCGCCGACGTAGTAGCCGCTCTTCATGCTCTGCACCGCGAAGACGCCCACGGCGGCCACACCGACCACCATCACGCCCGCCACGCCGATCAGCCACGCCCACTTGCGCGCCCCGCCGCCGCGTACCGGAGCGGGCGCGGGCTGGGCCATCGCGCCCGGCTGCGGCGGCACCTGGCGCGGATCGTTCATCGGGTACGGCTGCGCCTGCTGGGGCGGCGGCATCTCGTCCACCACCACCGGCGGCTGCGGCATCGTGTCGCGCAGCTGCGCCGCGCGGCCGGCCGGAGTGTCGGCGGCGGCGCCGGGGGCCCCGCCGGGCCCGCCCGGGCCGTCGGCCGGGCGCGCGTTCGCCGCCGCGCCCACGGCCGTGCCGGGGGACGTCGGCGGCGGCTGCTGGCCCAGCTCGACGACATCGGCCACGACACAGGTGATGTTGTCGGGGCCGCCGCCGCGGTTGGCCAGATCGATCAGCTGCCGGACGGCCTGCTCGGGGTCGTCGATGTCGGTCAGCACCTGGAAGATCGTCTCCGCCGTGACCACGCCGGACAGGCCGTCCGAGCACAGCAGGTAGCGGTCGCCGACCTTGGCCTCGCGCAGCGACAGGTCCGGATCGACCTCGCCCCGCCCGTCCAGCGCGCGCAGCAGCAGCGAGCGCTGCGGGTGCGACGCCGCCTCGTCCGGGCTGATGCGCCCCTCGTCCACCAGCGACTGCACCAGCGTGTGGTCGTGGGTGATCTGGAACAGGCTGCCGTCGCGCAGCAGGTAGGCGCGCGAGTCCCCGATGTGCACCAGCGCGATCTGGTTGCCCGCCCACAGCATCGCGGTGAGCGTCGTCCCCATGCCCTGCAGCGCCGGATCCGACTCCACGATCCGGTGCAGGTTGTCGTTGGCCGCCTTGACCGTGTGCTCCAGCGCGGCCAGCAGTTCGGGGGCGGGCAGATCCTTGTCGAGCTTGCGCAGCTCGGAGATCGCGGCGGCGCTGGCGATCTCGCCGCCGACATGGCCGCCCATCCCGTCGGCCACCGCGAGCAGATGCGCGCCCGCGTACGCCGAGTCCTCGTTTCCCTCGCGCAGCATGCCGACATCGGAGCGCGCGGCGTAGCGGATTCCCAGAGTCATTTGCGCAGCTCGATCACGGTCTTGCCGATACGGACCGGCACGCCCGGGGGCACCGGCATGGGGCGGGACACCTTGGTACGGCCCAGGTAGGTCCCGTTGGTCGAGCCGAGGTCTTCCACGATCCACTGACCGTCCTGCGCGAAGATACGGGCATGGCGGCTCGAAGCGTAGTCGTCGGTCACCACCAGCGTGGAGTCATTCGCCCGACCCACGGTGATCGGGACCCCGGTGAGGTCGATGACGGTGCCCGCCCGCTCGCCCTGGACGACCACCAGCTTGGTCGGGGCGCTGCGCTGCGGAGCCCGCTGCGCCTTGGGCTGTCTGCCCGCTTTGGGGGGCTTCGGCTGGGCCGCCCGGCCGGCGGCCTTCGAGCCGAACAGATCGGCCCGGATCACGCCGACGGCCGCGATGACGAAGAGCCAGAGCACCGCGAGGAACGCCAGCTTGATCAGCGTGAGGGTGAATGGGGACATCGGAGTCGGGGTTACTCCCTATCGCGGCGGAACACGAGTGTCGTCCGGCCCATCGTGACGCGGGAACCGTCGACGAGCGTGACCCGCCTGATCGGCTGACCGTTCACGAAGGAGCCGTTGGTCGACCCTAGATCGACGAGAGCGATTTCGGGACCTTCTACACGGATCTCGGCATGATGCCGGGAGACGCCCGGGTCGACAAGCCGCAGGTCGCAGTCCGTCCCCCGGCCCAGCAGCGTCACCGGCGTATTGATCTCGTACGTGCGCTGGGTGGCGTCGCCGCCCTCCACCGCCGTCGTGACCAGCAGCCGCGGATGCCCCCCGAACACGCCGCCCCGGCTCTGCGGGACGTCGCTGACCGGCTGGCGGATCTCGCCGCCCTCGACCGTCGAGCCGCGGATCACGCCGGACCGGATGCGGAACATGCCCGTGGCCAGATCGCCGGCGTTCTCGAAACGGACACGCACCGGCCCGACGAAGGAGTACCCCTGTTCCTTCGCGTACTCCCGCGCGAGATTCGCCAGCTCCTGGCTCAGGCTGTCGGCGTACACCTGCAGCCGCTGCCCGTCCTGCTGGGAGATCTCGACGACGAAGTCGTTCGGCACCAGGGTACGACCCTGTGCCACGATCGCGGCCCGGTCATCCATCTCGCGCTGCACAGCACTGGCCACCTCGACCGGCTGCAGCTCCGACTTGAAGGCCCGGGCGAAGGCTCCTTCGACCATGCCTTCGAGCCGTCGCTCGAAGCGCTGAATGACGCCCACGGGCACCTCCCTTCCCCACTGGTAGACGATCGTATCGGTGCGAAGGTTCGTACGGAGTATCTGGCTACCTAACCACTCCTCTGACCGTGCTAGCCTTTTCGAGCACCCGGAAACGGGGCGCTACCCGGGCGGGTGGCGGAACGGCAGACGCGCACGGTTCAGGTCCGTGTGTCCGCAAGGACGTGAGGGTTCAAATCCCTCCTCGCCCACCAAGGGGTACCGACGCGAGTCCTCCCCTAACAGTGACGGAACAGGCCCCCCAGCGACAAGCTGGGGGGCCTGTCCGCTTTGCGCGAGGTTCTCGCCGGCCCCTTCACTGTCTGCCTCGCCCTGAAATCCTGTGCTCTGTGGCTATCTCGCTGAGTGACAGGCGCGCGTGGATCGTCGCCGTCGCCGTACTCGGGGCCCTGGTGGGGGTGTACGCCGTCGCCGCCGTCGGGCGGCCCTGGGCGGCGGTCGCCGTGCCGGTGGCGGTGGCGCTCTTCGTTCTGCAGCTGCGGTACGTGCTGGCGCCGTTGCGGCGGTTCCGTACGTGGCCGTGGATGGGGGCGCAGGTCGCGCTGCACGGGCTGGCGGTGCTGTGGCTCGGGTTCTCGGTCGCGGTGCTGGGACTGCTGGTGGGGGCGCTGCTCCTGGAACGGGCCAGGGTCGCGGCCGTGCTGGTGGCGGTGGCGGCGCCCGTCATCGTGGTGGGCCGGGGCGGGACGCCGCGGGAGGTTCTGGACTACGCGATCACCACGGTGCTCATGGCGCTGGTGGCGGTCGGGCTGTCGCGGCTGATCGACCGGATCGACGAGGTGGGCTCGGCGCGGATCTCGCTGGCGATGGCGGCCGTCGAGGAGGAGCGGCTGCGGATGGCGGCCGGCCTGAACGAGGGGATCGGCCGGGGACTGGACACGATCGCGGCCGCGCGCGGGCCCGCGGACCTGGACCGGGTGCTCGATGTGGCGCGGGAGGCGCTGGCGGGAGCGCGCAGCGCCGCCACGGAGCTGCGCAGCCTGTCGCTGACACCCGAGCTCTCCGCCGCGCGGGGGCTGCTGGCGGCGGCCGATGTGGAGGCGGCGGTACGGGCCGGGCACCGCGAGCCGCTCGGCCAGGCGGGCGCGCTGCTGGCGGCCGTGCTGCGGGAGGCCGTCACGGACGCGGTCCGGCAGGGCGGGGCGCGGCACTGCGTCATCGAGACCGAGGAGCGGGGCGGCCTGCTGGTGCTGCGGGTGGCGAGCGACGGGTTCGCCACGGTCGCGCGGGGCGCCGAGGCGCTCGCCGGGGTGGCCGCGCGGGTGCGGGCGGTCGGCGGGCGGCTGGACACGCGGATGCAGCCGGACGGGTGGTTCGTCGTGGAGGCGGCGGTGGCCGGCGCGCCGGCGCCGACCGCCGAGGCGTCCAGTGCCGAGCACCGGCTGTCGGTGGCGCTGCTCGCCGCCGTTCTCGCCGGGTTCTGCGCCAAAGGACTCCTGCTGATGACGCCCTGGCAGGCGCTCTTCGCCGTGCCCCCGCTGGCGATGATCTGCCTCCTCCAGCTCCGGTGGGTGGGGCGGGGCTGGGCGCTGTGCCTGCAGGCCGTGCTGAGCTACGTGCCGATCCTGTGGTTGGGGCAGGCGTGGGGCGGCGCGCCGGGGTTCCTGGTGGGGTCGCTGCTGGTGGTCCTGCCCGCCGCGGTCGCCTGGCCGCTGACGGCGGGGGTCATGGCGAGCATGGGGGTGATCGCGTGGGCGCTGGGGCACGGCGCGGCCGTGGTGGCGAACTCGGTGATCAGCGTGCTGGTGACGGGACTGGTCGTGTACGGGCTGGTCCGGCTCGCCGCGCTGGCGGACGAGCTGCGCGCCGCCGGGGCGGGCATGGCGCGGGCCGCGGTCGTCCAGGAACGGCTGCGCGCGGCGAGGGACCTGCACGATCTGCTCGGGCACAGCCTGGCGGCCGTCCTGCTGAAGGGGGAGATCGCGCGGCGGCTGGCGGTGGCAGACCCGGACCGGGCGCGGCAGGAGTTCGCGGATCTGGTGCGGATGGCGGTGCAGGCCAGGCGTGACATGGCGACGGTGACGGGGGCGGCGCCGCGGCTGGAGTTCGGGCCGGAGCTGGCGTCGGCGCGGTCGGTGCTGGGGGCGGCCGGTATAGAGGTACGGGTCGTTCAGGAAGAAGAGCCGGTGGAAGGGGCCGTGTTCAGCACGGTCCTGCGCGAGGCCGTCACCAATGTCCTGCGGCACAGCGCGGCGAGCTACTGCGAGATCACGGTACGCGCCGCGGAACTCGTCGTGGAGAACGACGGCTGCCCGGATGAGATCACTCCGCCCGGGGCGGGGATCGGCAACCTCGCGACGCGGCTCGGCGAGCTGGGCGGGCGGCTGGACGCGCGCCCGGTCGGCGACGGCCGGTTCCGGGTGGTGGCGGCCCTAGATCCAGCCGGCCTCGCGGGCGATGCGGACGGCGTCGGTGCGTCCCCGGGCGTCCAGCTTGGCGACGATCGCCGTGAGGTGGTTGCGGACGGTCCCGGCCGACAGGTGTAGCCGGCCGGCGATCTCGGTGACCTCCGCGCCGCCGGACAGCAGCCGCAGCACGTCCTTCTCGCGGGGCGTGAGCGGGTCGTTGGCGAGGTCCCAGGCGGTGACGGCGAGGGTGGCGTCCAGGACGCGCTCGCCCGCGTGGATCCGGCGGATCGCGGCGACCAGCTGGTCGGGGGGCGCGGTCTTGAGGAGGAAGCCGTCCACCTTCTCGGCCAGGGCGCGGCGCAGGTGGCCGGGCTTGCCGTGGGCGGTGAGCATCAGCGTCCGGCAGGACGGGAGGCGCTCGCGCAGCGTCCCGGCGGCGGTCAGCCCGTCCATGCCGGGCATGTCGATGTCCAGGACGGCCACGTCGGGCAGGTGGACGAGCGCGGCGGGGACGACGTCCGCGCCGGAGCCGACGTCGGCGACCACTTCGAGGTCGGGTTCCAGGCCGAGCAGCGTGACCAGCGCGGTGCGGATCACGTGCTGGTCCTCCGCGAGGAGCACCCTGATCATGTTCACGACCCTACCCGTGACGATCTCATGGGTGATCGATGACGTGCGCTCTGCCGTACGGAGCCGCAGGTCAGCAGAGTTGTCCCCATGGACGAGGCAGTGGTGCTGGACGCGGTGAGCAAGGTGTACGGCAAGGGCGCGGGCGCGGTGGCGGCGCTGCGGGAGGTGTCGGTCGCCCTGCCGAGGGGCGGCTTCACGGCGGTGATGGGGCCGTCGGGGTCGGGGAAGAGCACGTTCCTGCACTGCGCCGCCGGACTCGACCGGCCCACGTCGGGCACCGTGCGGCTCGGCGGCACGGACCTGTCCGGGATGAACGAGACGCGGCTGACGGAGTTGCGGCGCAAGCGGATCGGGTTCGTCTTCCAGGGGTTCAACCTGCTGCCGTCGCTGACCGTGGAGCAGAACGTGACGCTGCCGGTGAAGCTGGGGCGCGGCCGTACCGACCGCGCCTGGCTGGCCGAGATCCTGCGGCGGGTGGGCCTGGACGGCCGCGCGGGGGACCGTCCAGCGGAGCTGTCGGGCGGCCAGCAGCAGCGGGTGGCGATCGCCCGCGCGCTGGTCACCCGGCCCGAGGTGGTCTTCGGGGACGAGCCGACCGGCGCGCTGGACACCGTGACGGCCAGGGACGTGCTGGTGATGCTGCGGGAGATCGTGGACGACCTGGGCCAGACGGTGGTGATGGTGACGCACGATCCGGTGGCGGCCTCGTACGCCGACACCGTGCTGTTCCTGGCGGACGGCCGGATCGTCGATTCGGTGAGCGCGCCGGCGGCCGCGGATGTGGCCGAGCGCATGACGCGGCTGGGGGCGTACGCCTGATGTTCTCGCTGGCATTGAGCACTCTGCGGCACCGGCGGGCCGCGTTCGCGGGCGCGTTCGTCGCGCTGTTCTGCGCGGCGGCGCTGGTCACGGCCTGCGGCATGCTGATGGACACGGGCCTGCGCGGCCAGGTGGCGCCGGTGCGGTACGCGGGCGCCCCGATCATCGTGGCGGGCGATCCCGAGTCCCACTTCGTGCAGGACGACGGCGACCGCAAGAACAAGCCGAACACGGCGCGGGCGTGGATCCCGGCCGCGCTGGCGGGCGAGCTGCGGGCGGTGCCGGGCGTCCGTTCGGTGGCCACCGAGGTCACGTTCCCGGCGGCCGTCGCGGGCGGCATGGCGGAGGGGCACGGCTGGGAGTCGGCGGCGCTGACGCCGGTCACGCTGGGGGCGGGGCGCGCCCCGGCCGCCGCCGGCGAGATCGTGGTGGGCCCGGACGCGGGACGCGGCGTGGGCACCACGGTGCGGGTGACGCACGCCCTGGGCGCCGGCGACTACCGCGTCGTCGGGGTGGCCAGGGGCGGCACCGGCCGTCCGGCGGTCTTCTTCAGCGGCGGGGAGGCGGCGCGCCTGGCCGCCCGCCCCGGCGAGGTCACCGCGATCGGCGTGTGGGCGGAGCCCGGCGCGCCCGTCCAGGCGGCCGTGCAGGCAGCGGTACGCGGGACCGGCGCGCAGGTGTCGGCCGGGACGGACCGCGGCCGCGCGGAGTTCCCCGACAGCGGCGGCGCGCGCACCAAGCTGATCAGCATGGGCGCCGCGCTGGGCGGCACCTCGCTGATCGTGGCGCTGCTGGCCGTCGTCGGCACGTTCGGGCTGGCGATCCAGCAGCGCGAGCGGGAGCTGGCCGTGCTGCGCGTGGTCGCGGCGACGCCCCGCCAGGTACGCCGGATGATCGGCCGCGAGGCGGTGCTGATCGGGCTGGCCGCCACGGTCCCGGGCGCGGTCGCGGGCCTGTTCCTGGGGTCCCTGCTGCACGCGGCGTTCGCGGACCTGGGCGCCATCCCGGCCAACCTGCCGCTGGTCGTCGGGCCGTTCGCGCCGGCCGTCGCGGTCGCGGTGACCGTTCCGGCGGCGTGGCTGGCCGCGCGGATCTCGGCGCGGCGGATCGTCCGGCTGCGGCCGGTGGAGGCGCTGGGCGAGGCGGCGCTGGTTCCGGCCCGCACGCCGTGGTTCCGGCTGCTGGCCGGGCTGGTGGCGCTGGCCGGCGGCGTGGTGCTGACGTTCGTGCTGCGGTCGGTGCACACCGAGGCCGCGTCGGGTCCGCTGACGCCGCTGACCGCGCTGCTGTTCGCGACGGCGGTGGGGCTGCTGGGGCCGGTCCTGTCCCGCGCGGTGATCGGGACGGCGGCGCGGCCGTTCCGGTCGGCCGGCGGTGTCGGCGGGGTCGCCGCCGCCAACCTGCGGGCCGGCGCGCGCCGGCTGGCCGCCGTGATCGCCCCGCTGACCCTGATGATCGCGCTGGCGTCGACGCTGCTGTTCGCCGAAACCTCGGTGAAGGAGGCGGCGGCGGCCGAGGCCGAGGCCGGGACCGTGGCGGGCCACGTGCTGGGCCCCGCGGTGCCCGCCCCGGCCGCCGCCGCGGTACGGCGCGTGCCCGGCGTGCGGACGGTCACCGAGGTCCTGCGCACCCGGGTGCGCACCGACAACAGCCCGTACAGCGTGCAGGGCGTCACCCCGGCGGGCCTGTCGCGGACGATGGACCTGGACGTGCGGTCGGGCTCGCTGGACGCCTTCGGCGACGGCACCATGGCCGTACGGGAGAACCTGGGCATGGAGGTCGGCGAGCGGGTGTCGTTCGCGATGGCCGACGGGACGCCGGTGACCCTGCGCGTCGTGGCCGTCTACGCCCGCGGCCTGGGGTTCGGCGACTTCACCGTGCCGCACTCGCTGGTCGCCGCCCACGTGGACGTGCCGATGGGGACGGCGCTGGTGGACGCCCCGGGAGTGAGCCGGGGCGCCCTGGCCGAGGCGGTCGCCGCGTACCCCGGGGTCGGCGTGCGGGAGCCGAACGGCGCTCCCGCGAAGGCGAGCGGCAGCGCGGTGAACTACCTGTCGCTGGGGCTGATCGTCGCGTTCGCCGCGATCTCGATGGTCAACACGCTGGCCATGGCCGTCGCGGGCCGCGTCCGCGAGCTGGCGCTGCTGCGGCTGGCCGGCGCCACCCGGCGGCAGGTGCTGCGGATGCTCCGCCTGGAGACGCTGGCGGCGGTCGCCGTCGCGACGGTCCTGGGTGTCGCGATCGCCTGGGTGACGCTGGCCGCGTTCAGCGCGGGCATGACCGGTGCCGCGCCGCACGTCCCGCCGGCGGGCCTGCTGGGGATCGTCGGCGCGACCGGGCTGATGGCGCTGCTGGCCACCGCCCTGCCGGCCCGCTCGGCGCTGCGCCGGGCCCCCGCGGAGGCGGTCGGCGCCCGCGACTGACGGGCTCGCTCTCCCCTGCTCCCCTGGGCCGGCGGTCTAGGGGAGCAGGCCGCGTTCGTAGGCGGTGGCCACGGCGGCGGCGCGGTCGCTGACGTCGAGCTTGGCGTAGATGTGGGTGAGGTGCGTCTTGACCGTGGCCTCGCTGATGAACAGCTCGGTGGCGATCTCGCGGTTGCCGGTGCCGCGCGAGACCAGGCGCAGGACCTCCAGCTCGCGGCCGCTCAGGGAGCCGCTGCGGGGCTCGCGTACGCGGGACACCAGCCGCGAGGCGATGGCCGGGGACAGCACGGTACGCCCCTCGGCGGCGGCGCGGACGGCGTTGAAGAGGTCGTCGCGCGGCGCGTCCTTGAGGAGGTAGCCGGTCGCCCCGGCCTCGATCGCGGGGATCGTGTCGGTGTCGGTGTCGTACGTGGTGAGGACGAGGACCTTGCTGGGGAGGCCGCGCCGGGCGAGTTCGGTGATGGCGTCCACCCCGCCGCCGCCCGGCATCCGCAGGTCCATGAGGATGACGTCCGGGCGGAGCTCGGCGGCCAGCTCCACGGCCGCGCGGCCGTCGGCGGCCTCGCCCAGCACCTCGAAGCCGGGGGCGGCGGCGAACATGCCGCGCAGGCCGTCCCGGACGACGGGATGGTCGTCGACGATCAGCAGCGTGATGTCAGCCATGGCGGATCAACGGTACGCGGGCCGACACCGCGGTGCCCCGGCCGGGCTCGGACTCGATCTCCAGCGTGCCGGCGACGCGCGCCGCGCGCTCGCGCATCGCGGTGAGGCCGAAGCCCCGGGACGGCCGGGTGAAGCCGCGGCCGTCGTCGCGGATGTCGAGGGTCACCTCGTCGTCCATGTAGGAGAGGGTGACGCCGACGCGGGTGGCGCCGGCGTGCCGGGCGGCGTTCGCGAGGGCCTCCTGCGCGATGCGGAGGAGGGCCGCCTCGATCTCGTCGTGCAGCGGTTCGACGGTGCCGGTGACGGTGAGCTGCGTGCCGTCCCGCACGATCTTCTTGAGGGCCTCGGGCAGCGAGTCGTGCTCCAGGTGGGTGGGCGCCAGGTCGTGGACGGAGCGGCGGGCCTCGCGCAGGCTCTCGCGGGCGAGCGCGGTGGCGCGGCGGACGTGCTCGCTGTCCTCGGCGGCCTGGAGCTGCGTGATGATGCCCGCCAGGCCCTGGGCGATGGTGTCGTGGATCTCGGCGGCGAGGCGGCGGCGCTCGTCGTTCACGCCGGCCTCGCGGGCCTGGACGAGCAGCTGCGCCTGGAGACCGGCGTTCTCCTCAAGGGCCTGCTCCAGACGCGCGTTGGTGCGTTCGAGTTCGGCGATGGTCTCCTTCTGGACGCGGGCCTGCTCCTCCTCGCGTTCGGCGAGGCCGCCGAAGATGATGACGAGCGCCGCGTTCAGGAGGAAGAGCCCGACGAATCCGGCGGTCTGGATGGCGCCGTCGGGTGCCAGGCCGCCCGACTGCGCCCCGGCCATGGTGACCGCGGTGACGAGCGCGCCCGCCTGGGCCCAGCGGCGCGTCAGCAGGTGATGGGCGTCGAAGTAGCCCAGAACGGCGTAGATGCAGAAGAACGGGTTGAACAGGCTCATGGTGAAGCCGAGGGCGGTGCGGACCCAGAAGTAGATCGGGCCGGGGAGCGGCAGCACCTCCAGCACCAGCGCGGTCACGACCAGCGCCGCCGCCGCGTACTGGTCGGCGGGCGTCATGCTCACCACGTTGCGGGTGAGGGCCGCCAGGGCCGTACCTAGTGCCAGGAGGCAGTACGGACCCCAGCGGTAGAAGCGCTGCCACTGCTCCTCAAGGGTCTCCACGGTGCAAGTGTCCGTCATTCCCAGCGGAACCAGCGCGCGGCGGCGGCGATCAGCACGGCCGCCCAGGCGGCGGTGACGCCGAGGTGCGCGGCCTCCGGCCACCCGCCCTCGGCGGCCTGCTGGAGGGCCTGGGCCGCGGCGCCGAACGGGAAGTACTCGACGACGCGCTGGAGGACGTCCGGCATCACCTGGACGGGCACCCAGACCCCGGCGACGAACATCATCGGGAAGAAGACGATCGAGCCGACCACGGTGGTCGCCTTGGTGGTGGGCGTCACGGCGGACACCGCCGCGCCGAGGGCCAGCGCGCTCAGCGCGCCGAGGAGCAGCGCGACCGCGTACCCGGACAGGTGGCCGGGGAGCGGGACGTCGAAGGCGAGCCGGCCGACCGCGATCGCCAGCAGCGCCCCGCCGACCGCGGCCGCCCCGTGCAGGACGATCTGCGCGGCCAGCAGCGAGACCGGCCGTACCGGGGTGGTGGACATCCGGCGCAGGATGCCGCGCTCGCGGTAGCCGCTGAGGATGGGCGGCAGCGTCTGGATCCCCGCCATGATCATGGCGAGCAGCACGCTGACCGGCACGTACAGGTCGACCGTCCGGGCGCCGCCGGCCTGTTCGGACGGCTCCCGGAACGCCGGGATCAGCCCGATGATGGTGAGCAGCAGGGGCGGGAAGACCACGATCCAGAACAGGCTGAACGGCTCGCGGGTGAAGAGCCGGAACTCCGACTTCAGTACGGCGGTGGAGGCGGACACGTCAGTTCTCCCGGGTCTCGGTGAGCTCGAGGAAGGCGTCGTCGAGCGTGGCGTCGGTGACGCGGAGCTGGTGGGCGGTGATCTGGTGGCGGGCGAGGAGGGAGATGACGGCGTTGACGGTCGCGTCCGTCCCGTGGATGGTGAGCCGCTCGTCCCGCCGCTCGAACGTGTGGGCCTCGGGGAGTGCGGCCAGCTCCGCGTCGTCCAGCGGCCGGGACGGCGCGAACGAGATCACCGTGCCGCCGGCGCTGTGCCGGACGAGCCCGGCGGGGGTGTCGAGCGCGGCGACCCGGCCCTCCTTGATCACGGCGAGCCGGTCGCAGAGGTACTGGGCCTCTTCCATGAAATGGGTGACCAGCAGGACGGTGACGCCGGAGTCGCGGACCTCCCGGATCAGCTTCCAGGTGTCGCGGCGGGCGCGCGGGTCGAGGCCGGTGGTCAGCTCGTCCAGCACGACGACGCGGGGGGCGCCGATGAGGGCGAGCGCGATGAAGAGGCGCTGCTTCTGGCCGCCGGACAGGTTGCCGAAGCGGGTGGCGAGCTTCTCCTGGAGGCCGAGGCGCCCGGCGAGCTCGCGCCAGTCGGCGGGGGCCGGGTAGAAGGCGCTGTAGAGCTCCAGGGCCTCCCGCACGGTCAGCTTCTCCTGGAGTTCGCTCTCCTGGAGCTGGACGCCGAGGAGCCGGGTGACCTTCTCGCGGTCGGCGCGCGGGTCGAGCCCGGCGACGCGGACGGTCCCCGCGTCCGGGACGCGCAGCCCCTCGACGCACTCGACGGTCGTGGTCTTCCCCGCCCCGTTCGGGCCGAGGATCCCGAAGATCTCCCCCTCCTCGACGGCGAACGAGACGTCGTCCACCACGGGACGGCCCCCGTAGGCCTTGCGCAGGCCCTGCACTTCGATGATCGGCATGCTTCGAGGATCGCGCCGGGGGACGTTCCGCCACATCGCCCGGCGCGCTCGTCCCGGCATCATCCGATCGGTTGACGCCTCCGTACGACCATGGCCGCGCCGCCGACCGCGAGGGGGATCAGCAGGTACGCGCCGCACGACAGCAGCACCGCTGCGGTGAACGCGGTGGCGGTACGGGCGACGGCCGGGCGGGGCAGCAGCCGTACGGCGGCGGCGACGCCCACGACGGTGACGGCGGCCAGGCACGCGGCGGTCGCGCGCATCAGGGCGTCCAGGCCGAGGCCGAAGGGGAGGGTGGCGGCCCAGAGCGCGGCGGTGAGCGCGGCGAGCAGCAGCAGGCTCCGGCGGACGGTCGCGAACCGGGCGGGCAGCGAGCCGTCGCGGGCCATCGCGGCGCCGAGCCGGGAGCCGCCCGCGATGTAGGTGTTGATCGCGACGAAGCTGAGCACCAGCGCGGCGGCGGCGGTGGCCGCGCGGGCGGCGGGGCCGATGCCCGCCTCCATGAGGAGGGCGAGCGGTACGGGTGATGTGGCGGCGCGGTCACCGAGGACTCCCGTGACGGTGACGGCCAGCGCGAGGTAGAGCGTTCCGACGATCGCCAGCGTGAGCGCGGTCGCCTTGGGCAGCATGCGGCGCGGGTCGGCGAACTCGGCCGACAGGTGGCTGGCCGCCTCCCACCCGGCGAACGCGAAGAACAGCACGCCCGCCGCGTCCGCGACACCGAGCGCGCCGTGCGGCGCGAACGGGGTGAAGTTGCCGGGGTCGGCGTGCGGCGCGGCGGCGGTGATCGCGGTGACCAGCAGGACGGCCAGGCCGCCCACCAGGACGAGCTGGATCCCGCCCGAGAGGCGCAGCCCGTGGTGGTTGGCGGCGAAACCGCCGGCCAGCAGCGCGAACGCGATGGCGGCGGCGCCGTACCGGCCGAGGCCCAGCGCGGCGGCCACGTACTCGCCGCCGATCAGCGCCCCGGCGAGCACGCCCAGCGGTACGGCCGCGTAGAACCACCAGCCGACCGCCGCCGAGACGCGGGGGCCGAACGCGCGCGCCGCGAACGTGGCGACGCCGCCGCCGTCGGGAAAGCGGGCGCCGAGGGCGGCGAACGTGAGCGCCACCGGGACGCTGAGGGCCAGCAGCCCGGCCCACGCCAGGATCGAGGCGGGGCCGGCGGCCGCGGCGGCGAGATGGGGGAGAGCGAGCACGCCCGGCCCGAGCACCGCGCCGGTGAACAGCGCGGTCCCCTGGCCGAGGCCGAGACGGTGTCGCGGGTGTTCCGGGTGTTCTGGGGTCACGCCTGGAACGTACGCATCCGGTCGATCCGTCCCGATCCAGATCGACCGTTCGATCGGAATCGCACCGATAATCCGTTCATGGACGAACTAGATACGGAGATCGTGCGGCTTCTCCAAACGGATGCCCGGCAGTCCAACCGGGAGCTGGCCCGGCGGCTGGGCGTGGCACCGTCCACCTGCCTGGAACGGGTCCGGGCGCTGACCCGGCGCGGCGTGATCCGCGGCTACCACGCCGACATCAACCTCGCCGACCTGAACCGGGGCGTGCAGGCGCTGGTGTCGGTGCAGATCAGGCCGCTGAGCCGGACGGTGATCAACACGTTCAAGGACGATGTGTCCACGATGCCGGAGGTGATCAGCGTGTTCGTGGTGGCGGGCGGCGACGACCTCGTGCTGCACGTGGCCGTACCGGATCTCGACCAGCTGCACGCGTTCCTGCTCGACCGGCTCAGCAAGCGCAAGGAGATCGCCGGCTTCCGCACCTCGGTGATCTTCCAGCATGTCTACAACACCGTCCTGACCCGGCTGGAGACCTGAGGCCGTCAAGGCCGTTGAGCGGTCACCGTCATCTCCTCCGGGGCCTCGGCGGGGGTCTCCGCGGGCGCGGTGCGGGAGCGGAGGCCCGTGGCGGTGATGGCGGCGGCCAGAACGGCGGCGGTGAGGGGGACGAGGAGGGCCGTCCGGATGGCGTCGTAGCCGGACCCGGCGGCGACGCTCACGGCGGTCACGGCGGAGATGCCGAAGGCGGCGCCGAACTGGAACGACGTGTTGAGCAGGCCGCCCGCCAGTCCCTGCTCGCGGGCCTCGACGCCGTCGGTGGCGGCGATGGTGACCGGGCCGTACGCCAGCGCGAACGAGAGGCCGATCAGCAGCATGGTCGGGAGCATCGCCGCGTAGACGGTGTCCGGGCCGACCGGGAGGAAGAGCGCGTAACCGGCGGCGGCCATGGCGAAGCCGCCGAGGATCACCTTCGCCACCCCGTACCGCCGGACCAGCCGCGGGGTGATCGTCGGCGCGAGGACCACGTCGATGCCCAGGAGCAGCAGGGCCAGCCCGGTCTCGACGGTCGTCCAGCCGCGCAGTTCCTGGAGGTAGAGGGTGGCCAGGAACTGGAAGCCGAAGAAGGCGCCGGTCAGCAGGAGGGCGCCGATGTTCGCGCGGACGAGGCCGCCGGAACGCAGGATCCCCAGCCGGACGAGCGGCGCCGCCGCCCTGCGCTCGATGGCGGTGAACGCGGCGAGCAGGGCGAGGCCCCCGGCGAACACGGCCGCCGTCAGGAGGGGGTCGCGGGTGGGGTGCTCCAGCCGTACGACGCCGTACACCAGGAGGAGCATCGCGCCGGTGACGCTCGCCGCGCCGGCCAGGTCGAACCTCCGTACGGTACGGGCCGGCGTCCCGGTGTCCTCCAGCAGCAGCGCGGCGGCGATCAGGATGACCAGCGCCAGCGCGACCGGGGCGAAGAACACCCAGCGCCAGTCGATCGCGGTCAGCAGCCCGCCGATGACCAGGCCGAGCGAGAAGCCGCCCGCGCCGGTGGCCCCGTAGATGATCAGGGCGCGCTCGCGCTGCGGTCCCGCCGCGAACCCGGTCGTGATCAGGGAGAGGCCCGCCGGGGTCATGAACGCGGCGGCGACACCGGTGACGAACCGGGCGATCAGCAGCGTCCAGCCCTCCGTGGCGAAGCCGCCCAGGCCGGAGAAGACGAGGAAGACCGACAGCCAGAGCAGGAACATGCGGCGCCGTCCCAGCAGGTCGGCGGCGCGCCCGCCGAGCAGCATGAAGCCGCCGTAGCCGAGGACGTACGCGCTCACCACGCCGCTGAGCATCCCGGTGGAGAGGTCGAGGTCGGCGCGGATGGACGGCAGCGCCACGTTCAGCATGGCGATGTCGATGCCCTCAAGGAAGATCGCGCCGCAGAGTACGAGGAGCACTCCCCAGGTGCGTCCGTCCATGCGGGCCGGGGGTCTGGACATGGGACGACTCCAAAGGTTTCGGATGGGCCTGTCGGTTACTTCTTGTAACCGACAGCATCATGCGGCACCATTGGTGGCCATGGAAGACGGGACTTTTTCGTCACCCGGTTACTGCGCGGATACCGGCCCCGGGGCCTTCGACGTCAAGAACTGGGACGCCCGGGAGGACTGCGAGGTCCGGCAGATCCTCGACCGGATCGCCGACAAGTGGTCGCTGCTGGTCATCGCGCTGCTGGACGAGCGCAGCATGCGCTTCACGGAGCTGCGCCGGGAGATCGACGGGATCTCCCAGCGCATGCTCGCCCGCACGCTGCGCCATCTGGAGCGCGACGGGCTGGTGAAGCGGACCGTCCATCCGGTGGTGCCGCCGCGGGTGGACTACGAGCTCACGCCGCTCGGCGCGAGCCTGCACTCCACGATCAAGGCCCTGGTGTCCTGGACGGAGGAGCACCAGAGCCAGATCGCGGCGGCCCGTACCGCCTACGACGCGGCCGCCTCGGCCGGCACCGCCGCCGCCGACGCCGGCGCGGACTCGGGCTCCGTGCGGGCGGGCTGATCGCGGCGCGGCAGCAGCAGCGCGGGGATCAGCGACAGCGCCATCAGCGCGACCGCCCACACGTACGTGCTCTGGAACGCGTCCGCCAGCCCCGGCGCGACCGCGGCGCGGGCGTCCGCGGCGAGCCCGTGCAGCGCCTGGATGCCGCCCTCCCCCGCGAGCGGGACGCGCGCGGCCATCGCGCCCGACAGCAGCACCGACGCGATCGCCATGCCCACCGCGCCCAGCGTGGTGTTGATCAGATTGAGGGTGGTGCTGGCGGCCGGCGCCTGCTCCTTGCTCATCCGCCGGGTGGCGGCGGTCATCAGCGGCATCATCGTCGAGCCGCCGCCGGCGCCCATCATCATCAGCGCGGCGGCCAGCGCCCAGTACGAGACGTCCGCGCTGAGCTGGTACGCGAACAGCCCGAACCCGGCGACGCCCAGCGCGATGCTCACCGGGATCGTCCGCCCCGGCGACAGCTTGTCGGCCAGCCGGCCGGCGAACTGCATGGACGTCCCGGACGCCAGCGCCATCGGGACGCCGAGCAGCCCCGCCATCGTCGCGCTCTCCCCCCGGACGACCTGGAAGTACAGCGGGAGCAGCAGCATCGAGCCGAAGTAGCCGGTCACGAACAGCGCCATCGTGGCGGTCGCGGTGGCGAACGAGCGGTCCCGGAACGGCTTCAGGTCCAGCAGCGGGTCCTCGGCGGTCAGCGCCCGCACCACGAACGCGGCGATCAGCACGGCGCCCGCGGCCAGCGGCAGCAGCACGGCCGGCTCGGTGAACGAGCCGCGCTCGCCGCCGGAGGTCACGCCGTAGATCAGGGCGGCCAGGCCGGGCGACAGCATCAGCATGCCCGGGACGTCCAGCCGCCTGACGCTCCGCTCGCCGTCGGCGGGGAAGATCCGCGAGGCCAGCAGCACGACCAGCGCGCCGACGGGCAGGTTGACGAAGAACATCCACCGCCATGAGACCTCGTCGATCAGCCAGCCGCCCAGCACGGGCCCGGCCAGCGGCCCGACCAGGATCGCCAGCCCGAGCGTGCTCATCAGCCGGCCCAGCCGCTCCGGGTCGGCGGCCCGGATCAGTATCGTCATCCCGACCGGCATGATCATTCCGCCGGCCAGCCCCTGCAGCACCCGGAACGCGATCAGCGACTCGATGTTCCATGCCAGCCCCGCCAGCAGCGAGCCGCCCGCGAACAGCGCGATCGCGGACAGGTAGAGCCGCTTGGCGCCGAAGCGCCCGATCGCCCACGCCGACACGGGCACGACCGCGCCGAGCGCCAGCGAGTATCCGGTGGCGACCCACTGGATGGTCGCGAGCGGCGCGTCGAAGTCGGCGGCCAGGCTCGCGAGGGCGACGTTCACCACCGTCATGTCGAGCGTGGCCATGATCGACCCCAGCACCAGCACCAGGGCGATCGTCATGGCGCTTCTGCCGGGCGGGGTCGTGCTCTCCTGATCCGTCATCGTCCTCATCCCTTCAAGCACTGCGTGGTCAGGCGCTGTACGGGCGCGCCGCGCGCGCGTCGCGCAGCGCGTGCGCCCACCAGGCGAGCTGGTCGAGCATGGTCTTGGCGGCGGTGTTGGCGGCGTCGGGCGCCTGGTGCCGGCCGTCGGCGTCGAACTGGCCCCACGGGTTGTGGAAGCTGACGGTGTCGCGGACGGTCACCGCGTGCAGCTCGGCGAAGACCGGCCGGAGGTGCTCCACGGCGCGCTGCCCGCCGGCCATCCCGCCGTACGACACGAACGCGACGGGCTTGGCCTGCCACTGCGTGAAGTGCGCGTCGATGAAGTTCTTCAGCGTCCCGGGGAAGCTGTGGTTGTACTCGGGCGTGATGATGACGAAGGCGTCCGCGCGCTCCAGCTTCGCGGTCGCCTCGGCGTCGCCGTCCGGCCCCAGGTCGGCGGCCACCGCCACCCCGCCCAGGTCGATCACGTCGGGGCGCACGCCCTCGTGCCGTTCCACCTGCTCGACGAACCAGTCGGCCACCGTCAGCCCGAACCGGCCGTTCCGGTTGCTCCCGATGATGATCGCCACGTGCAGCCTGTCGTTCATTTCCCTGCGTCCTCCCGTCGATCCGATGCCGACAACGCTAGAAATCCCGCGTGCGGCGGGAATCCGTCACGTGACCGGGGTCGATGACCGGCTGATGACCAGGGTGAAACCTCAACAAAGGTTGATGTCAAGCGGATCGTCGCCGCGGGATCCGGCGGCGGGGCGCGGGAACATCACGGGGCCCGGCGTGGTTACATGTGATGGCCGGTGTGCCTGGAGTCCCCGGGCCTCACCTATCGCCTTCGCGGAATACCGTCCGGCTGGAGCCGCGTTGTGCATTTCGCCGAGAGGCGACCCGCACACCGGCTTCGACCACGGCCCCGCCGGGCCGCAAGACCCGGCGGGGCCTGGTCGTCCCGGGCGGTGGCAGACTGCCCGACATGAGTCTCGCGGCGCATCTCGAGGAACTCGGCCGGCCGCTGGTCGAGGAGCAGCTGAAGCACCCCACCGTGGCGGGGATCGCCCGCGGCGACCTGGACGAGGCGGTGTTCCGCTCCTGGCTGGAGCAGGACTACCTCTACCTGCTGGACTACGTGCGGGTCTTCTCCCGGCTGGCCTGGCAGGCGCCGGACGGGCACCTCGGCGACCTCGTCGATCTCGCGCATTCGACGTTCCACGAGGAGATGGCGCTGCACCGGACGCTGTCGGCGGAGTTCGGCGCCGACCTCGACGGGGCCGTGAAGGGGCCCGCGTGCGTCGCGTACACCGGGTTCCTGCTGGACGCGGCCGCCTCGTACGGCGAGGGCCTGGCCGCGCTCTACCCCTGCATGTGGGGCTACTCCACGCTCGGCGCGCGGCTCGCCGAGAACCCGCCGGACGAGCCGCGCTACCGCGCGTGGGTGGACACCTACGCCGATCCCGGCTTCGCCGCGCTCACCCGCCGCATCGCCGAGATGATCGACGAGGCGGCGCCGGACCGGGCCGCGGCGGAACGGTACTTCATGGAGGGCATGCGGCACGAGCTGGCCTTCTGGGACGTTCCGGCCTGACGCGGGAACGCGGCCTCACCGGGCGGCCTGGAGAGCGGGGTAGTCGGTGTAGCCCTCGGCGCCGCCGCCGTACACCAGGTGCCCGGCGTACGGCGCCAGCGGCGCGCCGGTGGCGAAGCGGGCGGGCAGGTCGGGATTGGCGATGAACAGCCGGCCGAACGAGAAGAGGTCGGCCAGCCCCGCGTTCAGGACCTGCTCGCCGGCCTCCCGCGTGGTGGGCTCGGGCCCGTTGAAGTTGGCGACCAGGGTGCCGGGCCACAGCGGGCGCAGGTCCGCCAGCGCCTCGTACGCGCCGCGCTCGATCACGTGCAGGTACGCCAGGCCGAGCGGCGCGAGGGCCCGTACGAGCGCGCGGTACGTGGTCGCGGGATCGGACTCGGCGATCTCGTTCTCCGGGTTGCCGGGGGAGATCCGCAGGCCCACCCGCCCGGCGCCGACCGCCGCGACGACGGCCTCCACCACCTCGATCGCGAAGCGTGTCGGCTCGCCGAACCGGTCGGTCCGCCGGTTGGTGCCGTCGGCGAGGAACTGCTGGATCAGGTAGCCGTTCGCGCCGTGCACCTCCACCCCGTCGAACCCGGCGCGGATCGCGTTCCGCGCGGCGGCGGCGAACGCGTCGATCGTCTCCTCGGCCTCGGCGGTCGTCAGCGCGCGGGGCGTGACGTGGTCGAGCAGGCCGTCCCGGGTGAAGATCCGCTCGCCGGTGATCCGTACCGGTGAGGGGGCGACCGGCCGCTCCCCGCCCAGCGTGACCGGGTGCGTCATCCGTCCGACGTGCCAGAGCTGGGCGAAGATCCGCCCGCCGGCGGCGTGCACGGCTCCGGTGATCCCGCGCCAGCCTTCGACCTGGTCGTCGCCGGTCAGGCCGGGGATGCCGGGGCCGCCCTTGCCGAGCGGCGCCGGGAAGATCCCCTCGCTGACGATCAGCCCCGCCCCGGCGCGCTGGGCGTAGTAGTCGCGGGCCAGCGGGTTCGGCACGGCGGTCGCGTCGTCGGCCCTGCCGCGCGTCATCGGGGCCATCACGATCCGGTTGGGCAGGTCCAGGTGGTCGCTTTCGTAGGGCTTTAGCAGGTCGTTCGCCATGGTGGTGCCTTTCAAGCCAGGAGGGACGGGTCAGCGGGCGCTGGGGGCGAGGGCGGTGGCCTCCACCTCGATCTGCCAGTCGGGCTGCGCGAGACCGGCGACCTCCAGGAGCGTGTCGGCCGGGTAGGGCTCGCCGAGGAACTCCCCGCGCAGCTTGATCACGCCGTCGAGGTTCGCGGCCATGTCGGTGACGAAGATGCCGATCTTGACGACGTCCTCCAGTCCGGCGCCGGCCGCGGCCAGCACGCGCCGCACGTTCTCGAACGCCCGCCGCCCCTGCTCCAGGAAGTCGCCGGACACGGTGCGGCCCCGCTCGTCGATCCCGGCCTGGCCGGAGACGTGGATCAGGCCGTTCGCCTCGATCGCCTGGGAGATGAGGTACGGCTCGTACCAGTCGGGGGTGGTCGCGACGCGCCGCATGGGTGCCTCCAGAGTTAGATGCATGTACCTGCATTACTTGCTTGTGCATGCATAGATTGGCACTGCATATACTCGCTGTCAACGGAAGGGTGCGAACAATGGCGACGGACGCGGAGATCTGGGGACAGATCGTGACGCTGCACGGGCGCGTGCTGCACGAGCTCGCGAGGGTCATGCAGCGGCGGCACGGCGTCGGCCTGTCGGAGTACTGGGCGCTGTGCCGGCTGGCGGAGGCCGCGGACGGCGAGCTGCGGATGCAGGAGCTCGCCGACCTGATCGGCCTCAACCAGAGCTCGGTCAGCCGCCTGGTGGCCCGCCTTGAGGGAGACGGCCTCTCCGAGCGCACCCACTGCCCCAAGGACCGCCGCGGCGTCTACACCGTGATCACCGACGAGGGCCGGGCCGTACTGGAGAAGGCGCGCCCTACGTACGAGGCCACCCTCACCCAAGCCCTCGACGCTGCCGCGGGCGACGACCGCCTCGGCCCCCTCGTCGCCTCCCTCCGCGGCTGACCCGCCGCCGCGGCCCTGTTTCCCGGAACTTCACCCATTGTGAGGAATCGGATACGGCCGGATGGATAGAGTCCCTCCGTGGAAACGAGGCGGACACGACTGGTGTGGCCGGTGGTCCTGGCCGCGCTGATGCTGCTGGCCGGATTCGCCGGTACGACCCGTACGCCCGAGTCCGTCCTGCGATCCGTGAGCGGATTGGACCACGACCGCGCCGACCACCGGAACGGCGCCCCGGACCGCGGGTCCCGGCCAGGCTGACCGTCAGCGCGTCCAGGCCGGGCCGTACTCCACGTGGTGCTCCCCGTCAGGAACAGCGTCTCGTTCACGCGGAACGGCGCCCCGCGCTGAGTGCGGGGCGCCGTTCGCGGGCGGGCGGATCAGCGGGTCGCGGCGACCGGCTGCTCGGTCTTCGCCTGAGCCGGCGCCGCGCCCGTGGCGCCGGGCCGGGTGAGCGGCTTGAAGCCGCGCAGCCGCAGGCTGTTGCTGACCACGAAGACCGAGGAGAAGGCCATCGCCCCGCCGGCGATCATCGGGTTGAGCAGGCCGGCGGCGGCCAGCGGCAGGGCGCCCACGTTGTAGGCGAACGCCCAGAACAGGTTGCCCTTGATCGTGCGGAGCGTCCGCCGGGACAGCCGGATCGCGTCCGCCGCGGCCCGCAGGTCGCCGCTGACCAGGGTCAGGTCCGAGGCCTCGATGGCGGCGTCGGTGCCGGTGCCCATCGCCAGGCCCAGATCGGCCTGGGCGAGCGCGGCCGCGTCGTTGACGCCGTCGCCGACCATCGCGACCGTACGGCCCTCGTCCTGCAGCCGCTTGACCACGTCGACCTTGTCGGCCGGCAGGACCTCGGCGATGACCTCGTCGATCCCGACCGATTCGGCGACGGTGCGGGCGACCGCCTCGTTGTCGCCGGTGAGCAGGACCGGCCGCAGCCCCAGCGCGCGGAGCCGTTCGATCGCCTCGGCGGACGTCGGCTTGACCTGGTCGGCGACCGTGATCACGGCCTGCGCCCGGCCGTCGATCCCCACCGCGACCGCGGTGTGGCCGAGCGCCTGCGCGTCGGTCATCGCCTTCTCCAGCTCGGGCGTCAGATGCTGCGACCACTCGGCCAGCAGCCGGGGGCGGCCGACGAGGACGCCCTTGCCGTCCACGAGGCCCTGGACGCCCAGGCCCTCGACGTTCGCGAAGTCCTCGACGGTGCCGAGCTCGCCGGCGCGCTCGGCGGCGCCGGCCGCGATGGCCTGCGCGATCGGGTGCTCGGAGGCGTTCTCCAGCGCGCCCGCCAGCCGCAGCACCTCGCCGGCGTCGGCGTCCTCGGCGGTGACGACGTCGACCAGGGCCATCCGGCCGGTGGTGACGGTGCCGGTCTTGTCCAGGACGACGGTGTCGATCGTCCGGGTGGACTCCAGGACCTCCGGGCCCTTGATCAGGATGCCGAGCTGGGCACCGCGGCCCGTACCGACCATGAGGGCGGTCGGGGTGGCCAGGCCCAGCGCGCACGGGCAGGCGATGATCAGTACGGCGACGGCGGCGGTGAACGCGGCGGCCAGGCCGGCGCCCGAGCCGATCCAGAAGCCCAGCGTGGCGATCGCGATCGCGATCACGATCGGCACGAAGATCCCGGAGATCCGGTCGGCGAGCCGCTGCACCTGCGCCTTGCCGGTCTGGGCCTCCTCGACCAGGCGGGCCATCTGCGCCAGCTTGGTGTCGGAGCCGACGCGGGTGGCGCGGACGAGCAGCCGGCCGCCCGCGTTGACGGTGGCGCCGGTGACCGCGTCGCCGGGGGCGACCTCCACCGGGACGGACTCGCCGGTCAGCAGGGAGGCGTCCACGGCGGACGAGCCCTCCTCGACGACCCCGTCGGTCGCGATCTTCTCGCCGGGCCGGACGACGAACACGTCGTCCACGGCCAGCCGGTCGACCGGGATGCGCTCCTCGCGGCCGTTCCGGACGACCGAGACCTCCTTGGCGCCCAGCTCCAGCAGCGCCGTCAGCGCGGCCCCGGCGCGCCGCTTGGAGCGCGCCTCGAAGTAGCGACCGGCCAGGATGAACGCGATGACCCCGGCCGCGGCCTCCAGGTAGATGTTCATCGACCCGTCGGTACGGGTCATGGAGAACTCGAACCCGTGCTTCATGCCCGGCTCGCCGGCCGTGCCGAGGAACAGCGCCCACAGCGACCAGCCGAACGCGGCCAGCGTGCCCACCGACACCAGCGTGTCCATGGTCGCGGCGCCGTGCCGCAGGTTCGTCCAGGCGGCCTTGTGGAACGGCCAGCCGGCGTACACGACCACCGGCGCCGCCAGCGTCAGCGACAGCCACTGCCAGTACTCGAACTGCCAGGCCGGCACCATCGCCATCGCGATCACCGGCACCGCCAGGACGACCGCCGTCCACAGCCGCTGCCGCAGCGGCGCCAGCCCGTCGTCCGCCTCGCCTTCCGCGGCGGTCTCCGCCTGCGGGGGCGCGGGCGGCTCGGCGGTGTAGCCGGCCTTCTCCACCTGCGCGATCAGGTCCTCCGGGGTGACCCCCTCGGGGTATTCGACCTGCGCCTTCTCGGTGGCATAGTTGACCGTCGCGGTGACGCCCTCGAGCTTGTTCAGCCGCTTCTCGACGCGTGCCGCGCACGAGGCGCAGGTCATCCCGCCGATCGCCAGCTCGATCCGCCCGGACGTAGCGCCCGTGCCCATCGCGTCCTCCTCCGTCATCGTGTCGCGGTGTCAGTGGGTGTGGTCGTCGCCGTGCCCGCCGGCGGGCTCGCCGGCCGGCGCGCTCGGGACGGCGCCCGTTCCCGCCGTGGCGGTGAACTCGGCCGTGCGGACCTTGCCTCCGTGCTGGAAGTCCAGGTAGAGGCGGTACGCGCCGGAACTCGGCACCTCGGCGTAGAACGTGATCGCCGGTCCGGGGCGGGTCTTGCCGTCGCCCGGTTCCCCGTCCGGGTGCACGTGCAGGTAGGCGAGGTCCCGGTCGCGCAGGGCGACCAGGTGGCCGTACGCCTCCAGGTACGGCTCCAGGTCCGTGACCGGCTCGCCGTCCTTGCTCACGGTCAGGGTCAGCTTGCTCGACCTGCCGGGGATCAGCGCGCCGTCCAGCCGTACCTCGTACCCGTCGACCTTCGCGGTCTGGACGGGCCGCGGCAGCGGCTCGGGCTCGACGTTCCCGGGGGCCGTGACGTCCGTGCCCAGGGTCAGCTGCTCGGGGACGCCCTTGGGCTGGATGTCGGTGAAGAACCGGTACGTTCCGGCCTTCGGCAGCGTGAGCGGGACGGTCCAGACGCCGCCGCCGGCCTCGGCCGGGTGCAGGTGCTGGAAGCCGGACAGGTCGCGCCGCGCCACGATGAGGTGCAGCTTCTTGCCGTGCAGCGGCTGGTAGTCGGTGACCGGCTTCCCGTCCGGGCCGGTCACGGTGAACCGGAAGTCGGCCTTCTCGCCGGGCTTCACCACCGTGGTCTCGGGGGTGAGCGTGTAGCCGTCCTGGGAGACCTGGAGCCCGCCCGGAACGACCTTCTCCGTGCCCTTCTGCCCGGACTTCTCGGCACCGTGCCCGCCCTCGCCGTGCCCGCCCGCGTGCGCCTGCTCCGCCTGCACGGTGGCGCCGGTGGGGCCGGCGACGTTGCCGATCCCCACCGCGCCACCGAAGACGGCGGCAAGGCCCAGCGCGTAGGCGCCCAGCTTGCTCGCGGTGTTCATCTCATGCCTTCAGCTCGTACCCGGCCTCCTCGACGGCGGCCCGCACCCGGGCCTCGTCGAGGGGCGCGTCACTGGTCACGGTCACCTTGCCGGACTCCAGGTCCACGTCCACGGCGCTCACCCCGGAGACCTGGCCGACCTCCTCCTTGACCGAGTTGACGCAGTGGCCGCAGGTCATGCCGGCGACGGTGTAGGTGGCGGTGCTCATGGTGTCGCTCCTCTGGGTTCCCTCTGGGCTCGTACCCCTAGGGGGTATCTGACGCCCTCATGTTGGCACAAGGTCTCGTGCTCTGCAACCCCTAGGGGGTATGGGTTATTTCGCGAGCCCTGTCACAGCGCGTGGGGCGCCGCGCGCGACCCGTTCCGGCCCTTCGTTGCCGAGAAGTTATCCACATGCCCGGCACGGCCCCCGTGGACGATCTTCATAGAGTTTTGTCCGGTTATATGGCCTTCCGTCCCGCGAAAGTGCCGAACACCCGGCCTCTTCTCCCGTTGCCCACAGGGTTATCCACAGCTTTCCACAGGGATGTGGAAACCCTCCGCCCAGCCCCTGCGGACGGCCGTTCACGATCCACTGGACACCGCCGCGCCCCGGGACGCCCGGGGCGAAAAGGACTTCCGTCCCGCCCGCCCCATCCTGTTACGCTTGAAGCATGCAATACCTCTTCTTCCTCTAAGAGAGACGGCCAGGCCGCCGATCTCCGTCCCGTCGCAGCCCTGATCAAGGGCTCCGGGACGCGCGGCCCTCCACTTCCGCCGTCATCTCTCGACTTTCGGGATTCCCTCGCCGCCGCGCGCTCGACGACGCCGTGCCGGCGCGGTGAGTCCCGCATGGAGGAAGCGTGTCCACCGTCATCGTGGATCCCGCTCGTTCGCGAGCCCATCTCAACGCCACCGGCCTGCACGTCGCCCGCGGTGGCAGACCCGTACTGACCGGCGTCGACCTGACCGTCTCCCCCGGGCAGCGCCTCGGCGTCGTCGGCGAGAACGGCCGCGGCAAGAGCACGTTGCTGCAGGTCCTCGCCGGAACGCTGGCCCCCGACTCCGGGACCGTGCACCGCGCCGGCACCATCGGCGTCGCCGACCAGGAGATGCCCGCCGGCGCCGGCCGCACCGTCGGCGACCTGATCGACGTCGAACTCGCCCAGGTACGCGCCGTGCTCGCCGACTTCGAGTCGGCGACGCAGGCGCTCACCGAAGGCCGTCCGGGCGCCGAGCAGGACTACGCCGAGGCGCTGGCGGCCGCGGAGTCCATCGACGCCTGGGACGCCGACCGGCGCGTCGAGATCTCCCTCGCCGCCCTGGACGCGGTCGACGACCGGACCCGCCCGCTGGCGGGCCTGTCGGTCGGCCAGCGGTACCGGATCCGGCTGGCCTGCCTGCTCGGCGCCGGGCACGACCTGCTCCTGCTGGACGAGCCCACCAACCACCTCGACGCCTCCGGCCTGGACCACCTCACGTCCCGGCTCCGGGAGCATCCGGGCGGCGCCGTGCTGGTCAGCCACGACCGCGTCCTGCTGGCCGACGTCGTCACCGCCGTACTCGACCTCGACCCGACCCGGGACGGCCGCCCGCGCGTCTACGGCGGCGGGTACGCCGGCTACCAGGAGGGGCATCGCGCCGAACGGGAACGCTGGGAGACCGAGTACCGCGACCAGCAGGCGGAGCGCCACCGCCTCGCCCAGGACCTCAGCGCCGCCCAGAACCGCCTGTCCACCGGCTGGCGGCCCGACAAGGGAACCGGCAAGCACACGCGCGCGACCCGGGCACCCGCGCTCGTACGAGCCGTGCACCGCCGCCAGGAGCAGCTCGAAGCCCACGTCCTGGACGTCCCCGAACCGCCCCTCCGCTTCCAGGCGCCCACCCTGGGGAACTCCCTGGCGGGCCCTCTGCTCCGCGCGGAGGGGGTGTCACTCGAAGGCAGGTTCGCCGCACCGTCCCCGATCCTGCTCGGCGCCGGCGACCGCCTGGTGGTGACCGGCGCGAACGGCGCGGGCAAGTCGAGCCTCCTCGCCGTCCTGGCGGGCGTGCTGGAACCCGACACGGGGACCGTTCACCGCAAGCGGGGCGCCCGGATCCGCCTCCTGTCCCAGGAGTCGCCCGAACCCTCCGACCGGCGCGCCCACGAGGTGTACGACGCGGCCGTGAACCGCCTCGTCTCCTCCGGCGAACTCCAGGAGTCGGACCGGCTCGGCCTCGCCCAGCTCGGCCTGCTCCCCTCGTCCGCCGCGCGCCGCCCGGTGAACGAGCTGTCCATCGGCCAGCAGCGCCGCCTCGACCTGGCGATCCTCCTGGCCGCCCGCCCCCACGTCGTCCTCCTGGACGAGCCGACGAACCACCTCTCGATGACCCTGGTGGAGGAACTGACGCAGGCCCTGAGCGAAACGACCGCCGCCGTGGTCGTGGCCACCCACGACCGCCAGCTCCTACGGGACACCGCGACCTGGCCCGCGCTGCGCCTCTGACCGGCCCGCCGGGAGCGCCTTCGACCGGCACCTGCTCGAAGCGGAACTCGGCAGGCGCGGCCACGACACGGTCGCGGCCGCCCTGCCGATGTCCGATCTCCCAGAGGCCCCGGGCGGGGCCTCTGGGAGATCGGCGCGCGGGCGCCGGTCAGACGGGCTGGCCGAGGGGGCGGAGCACCACGGTGTTGACGTCGGGCTCTTCGTGGGGCCCGTGCGGCGGGTGGGAGGCCACCGCGTCTACGACGAGCGGGATCTGGAGTGGCTCCACCTGTGCACCCGGCTCCGCGCGTCCGGCATGCCCGTGACCCTGATCCGCGAGTACGCGGCGCTGGTGCGCGACGGCGCCGGGACCGTCCGGGACAGGCTCGCCCTCCTGCGCCGCCACCAGGAGCGCCTGGAGGCCAGGATCGAGGAGCTGCGGCAGTGCTCGGCCCTGGTCGCGCACAAGGTGGCCCTCTACGAGGCGCAGCTCGCCGATGACGGGCAGGACCCGTTCTGGAGCGCGCGGGGCTAGCGCGGCCACGTCAGGCCGTCATGGCCAGGGCGAGGGAGCCGATGACGGGGGCCGCGTACACCAGCGGCGCCGGGATGTGGGCGAACGAGCGCGCGCGCAGGACGGTGATCACGGCCCCGGTGAAGTAGAGCACCAGGCCGATCGCCGCGGCGACGCCGATGGCCGGGACGAACAGCCCGGCGACGAGGCCCGCGGCGCCGGCGGCCTTGGCGGTGCCGAGCCAGGGCCACCAGGAGCGCGGGACGCCGTACTGGGCCAGGGGCTCCACGACCCACTTGACGTGGAAGAAGACCGAGCCGGCGGAGAAGCCGGCCATGGCGGCGGCCAGGAGGGTGACGATCACGTAGGCGGTGGACATGTGCTGCTCCTCGCGTCGGTTTCGCGTGCTTCACCGGGTCGACCCGCCGCGGCGCACGAGTGTGACAGGCGGCCGCGAAAAAGTTCTGGCAGGGGCGTTGAGCTGGGGGGATTCGGCTGTCGGTCCCGTCGCCGATACTTGAGGCATGCCTGAACTGCCTGAGGTCGAGTCGCTGGCCGGGTTCCTGCGCGAGCACGCGGTCGGGAGCGTGGTCGCGCGGGTCGACGTGCTCGCGATCTCGGCGCTGAAGACGTACGACCCGCCGGTCACGGCGCTGGGCGGGCTGACCGTCACGGGGGTCGAGCGGTACGGGAAGTTCCTCGACGTGGACGTCGACGGGCTGCATCTCGTGATCCATCTGGCGCGGGCCGGATGGCTGCGGTGGCGGGAGGAGATGCCGATGCGGCCGGCGCGGCCGGGCGGCAAGAATCCGCTGGCGCTGCGGGTGCATCTGGACGGCGGCGCCGGGTTCGACCTGACGGAGGCGGGCACCAAGAAGGGCCTCGCGGTCTACGTCGTCCGCGATCCCCAGGAGGTGCCCGGGGTGGCGGGGCTGGGGCCGGATCCGCTGGCGGAGTCGTTCACCGCCGGGACGCTCGCGGAGATCGTCAAGGGGCGGCGGACGCAGATCAAGGGGCTGCTGCGCGACCAGAAGGTGATCGCCGGGATCGGGAACGCCTACTCCGACGAGGTGCTGCACGTCGCGAGGATGTCGCCGTTCAAGATCGCGTCATCGCTGACCGAGGCGGAGATCGGGGAGCTGTACGAGGCGATCCGCGCCACGCTCGCGGACGCGGTGGAGCGGGCCCGCGGCGTCGCGGCGCAGGACCTCAAGGGCGAGAAGAAGTCCGGGCTGCGGGTGCACGGGCGTACGGGCCAGGCGTGCCCGGTGTGCGGGGACACGATCAGGGAGGTGTCGTTCGCCGACTCCTCGCTGCAGTATTGCCCGACCTGCCAGACGGGCGGCAAGCCCCTGGCGGACCGGCGGATGTCGCGGCTGCTTAAGTGATCAGCGGACCTTGGGAACGTCGCCGAAGAGCGGGGCGACCTTGGTCCACCGGTTGAGCTCGCAGCCGTCGTCGCGGGTGAACTTGGCGCTGACCCGCTCGTTCTTCCAGGTGCCCTTGACCGTGGCGATCTCCGGACCGCCGTAGATCTTGGTGCACATCTGGTTCTCCGGAACGGGCTGGAACGGGGCCTGGGCCTTGCCGAGGGCGGTGCAGGCCTGCTCGGCCTTCGGGTGGTCGCCACCCGCGGGATCGCAGGTCAGGGTCCATTTCTTGGCGGGCGCCTGGGCCGAGGCCTTGACCTCGATCGTCAGGCTGTCCTTGCCGGAGGGCTGGACGGAGGTGGTGGCGGAGGGCTTGTCCGCGGAAGGGGTCTGGGCCTGTTCCTCGCCGCAGGCCGCCAATGACAGGATCATGGCTAGGCCGGGCGTCGTGAAAAGGAGCGTCCGATACCGCATGCGTGATTCGACGCGGGCGGGGTCCGCGCGGTTCCATGGAGGTGTGATGATTTTCGGGGACGACGTCCCGGCGGTTGACGCGAAGGACGTTCCGCAGGACGCGTACCTGCTGGATGTGCGGGAGCAGGACGAGTGGGACGCGGGGCACGCGCCCGGGGCGGTGCACATTCCGATGGGGCGGCTCAGCGACCGGGCCGGTGAGGTCCCGCGCGACCAGGAGGTCTTCGTGGTCTGCCGGTCGGGCGTGCGCTCGGCGCAGGTGACGGTGGCGCTCAACCAGGCCGGCTGGCTGGCGAAGAACGTCGACGGGGGCATGAAGCGCTGGGTGGAGAGCGGCCGCCCGATGGAGACCGACACGGGGACCGAACCCTACGTCGCCTGAGGGTTATGATCGGTTTTGACCGATTGACCGCGGGAGCTCGGGCCATGCCGGGCTGAGAGGGCGGCTTGAACGCGGCGCCGCCGACCGCATGAACCTGTCCGGGTAATGCCGGCGTAGGGAGTGTGCGTCCCGTGACGTCCGATGTCCAGTCACGCCCTCGTGAAGAGGTCCCGTTCACGCTTCTCGAACCGGCGCCGAAGGTGCTGGGCTTCTGGGACCAGAGCGCCTTCTGGGCCAACCTCGGGGTCAGCCTCTTCGCCTTCTCCGGCGCGTACACCGTGCTCGCCCCCGACGAGAACGGGACGCCGACGCTCTCGATCATGGCCGGGATCGTGGCCATGGCGGTCGGGACCGCGCTCGGCGGGCTGATGCTCGGCCTGGCGGCGGCGCCCGGCGCGCGGACGGGGCAGCCGGCGATGGTGCTGCTGCGCGGGCTGTTCGGGGCGCGGCTGTCGTACGTGCCGACCGTCCTCAACATCGCGCAGCTGATCGGCTGGGGCACGTTCGAGCTGATCGTGATCGCGGACGCGGCGACCGCGCTGTGGGACGGGATCCCGCGCTGGGCGTACGTGGTCGCCGCCGGGGCGCTGACGACCGCGCTGACGATCTGGCCGCTGGGCTCGGTGCGGATGCTGCGCCGGTACGTGACGGCCGCCGTGATGATCGCGCTGGTCTACTTCTACGTCCAGCTGCTGCGCGAGCCGCTGCCCGACCTGACCGAGGGCTCCTGGGGCGGGTTCTGGATCGGCGCGGACGCGGCGCTCGCGGTGTCGATCTCGTGGGTGCCGGTGGCGGCCGACTACACGCGGCACGCGCGCTCCGCCAAGGGCGCCTTCGGGGCCGCGGCCGTCGGCTACTCGGTGACGCAGATCATCGCGTACGTGCTGGGGCTGCTGGCGCTGGCCCTGGTCGCGGGCGATTCCGGGAAGGTGTTCGACCCGTTCCTGGGCGTGACGCTCGGGGTGCTGTTCTTCGCGGTGTTCGTGCTGCGGGAGGCGGACCAGTCGTTCGCGAACGTCTACTCCACCGCCGTCTCGATCCAGAACCTCGTGCCGCGCGCCGACCGCAGGGTCCTGACGGTCGCGCTCGGCGCCGGGATCACCGGGCTGGCGCTGCTGCTGGACATCGGGGACTACGCCGCGTTCCTGTCGCTGATCGGGTCGGTGTTCGTGCCGATGCTGGGCGTGCTGGCCGCCGACTTCTTCCTCGGCCGGGGCCGCTGGCGGGCCGCGATCGGCAGGGCGGACGTGTCCGGGCTCGGCTGGGACGTCTCCCGCCGGGCCCCCGCCCGCTGGGGCATGATCGCCGCCTGGGCGGTCGGGTTCGTCGCGTACCAGCTGATCTACCCGGGCGCGGTGAGCCGGTGGGCGGCGTTCTGGCGGGACGTGCAGGGCCTGATCGGCTTCACCCCGCAGGGCTGGATGAGCGCCTCGCTGCTGTCGTTCCTGATCGCCGGGCTGGCCGCGGTGGCGATCGGACGGCTCGGCGCCGGCCGCCGTTCGCCGCGTGACGCGGGGTGACACGCCGGTTTCCTGGCGCTGACGTGGTGTTCTTCCGGTAAAGGGACCCCTATCGTGGGAACTTTTCCACGGTGGTTGCCCGGCGGCGGCCCAGGGCTCGGTGGCACGATGACAGGCGTGCGGATGGACGTTCACGACCCGATCGCCCGTGCCGTCATCGAATGCGCCGCGGACGCGATCGTGGCCGTCGACGACGGTCTGCGGGTCACGGTGTGGAACCCGGCGGCCGAGCGGATGTTCGGCTGGCGCGCCGACGAGCTGCTCGGGCGGGTGCTGCCGATCGTTCCGGACGAGCTCAAGGCCGAGCACAACGCCGTCCAGGAGCGGCTGCTGACCCGGCGCACCGGCGAGGGCGGCCAGATCTCGATCGCCACCCGCCGGTTCCACCGCGACGGGCGGCTGATCGACGTGCGGATCGACAACAGCCTGCTCCAGTCGCGCGACGGCGAGCCGCTCGGCTGGGTCGGGGTCTACCACCCGGTCGAGGAGGACGAGGTCGCGCAGCACCACATGGCCGAGCGGGCCCGGCTGGTGCGCCGCCTGAACGACATCGTCGCCGACCTGAACGCCGAGCTCGACCTGGGCGTCGTGCTCGACCGGATCACCGCCGCGCTGATCGAGCTGACCGGCGCGGACGCGGGCGGGTTCGTCCGGATCGAGGGCGACCGGCTGCGGCTGGTGAACGTGTCCGGGCTGCCCGAGCGCATGCTGGGCACCACCGCCGACCTGCGGTCCAGCCTGGTCGGCGAGCTGATGAGATCCGGCAAGACGGTCAAGCTGGCCACCGGCGCGCGCCGGCTCGACGACCTGATCTGGTCCGAGCTGGACGGCCTGCACACGGTCGCGCTCGGGCTCTCGTTCCTGCAGAACAAGCCGTACGGCGCCCTGTACGCCCTGTTCTCCGGCCGCAGGATCGGCCACACCGAGCTGGAGCTGCTGGAGCTGCTGGCCGGGCACGCCGGGGTCGCGGTGGGCAACGCCGTCGCGTACGCCGAGGTCGTCCGGCAGCGGGCGCACGAGCGGGCGGTGATCGACTCCAGCGCGGACGGTATCGCGGTGCTCGACCGCGACGGCCTCGTCCGGCAGTGGAACCCGGCCGCGTCCGCCCTGACGGGGATCCCGCCCGACGAGGCGGTGGGCCGGCCGCTGCCGTTCGAGCTGCCCGCGCTCGGCGAGATGCTCACCATCCCGCTGGAGACGGGCGTCTGGCTGAACGTGCTGGTCGCGGAGATCGAGGAGACCGACGAGCTGGTGGTCGACTTCCGCGACGTGACCGAGGCCAAGGCGCTGGAGGAGGCCAAGGACCTCTTCCTCGCCACGACCAGCCACGAGCTGCGGACGCCGGTGACGGTCGTCCAGGGGTTCGCCAGCACGCTGACCAACCGGTGGGACGAGCTGGCCGACGCCGACCGGCGGGCCGCGGTCGCGACGATCGCCGAACGCGCCCAGTCGCTCGGCCGGCTGGTCGAGCACCTGCTGCGCGGCGCCCGTGCCGGGGCCGACGAGCTGGCCGTCACGATCGAGACGTTCGACCTGGTCAAGGTGCTGGAGGGCGTGGTCGCGGGGTTCCGCTCGCTGTCGGACCTGCACCGCGTCGAGCTGGAGATCGAGCCCGGCCTGCCGCCGGCCCGCGGGGACGCGCTGGCCACCGACATCGTGCTGGGGCAGCTGCTGGAGAACGCGTTCAAGTACTCCCCGGACGGCGGCGAGGTCCGCGTCCGGGCCCGCTGCGAGGGCGGCGAGCTCGAGATCACGGTGGCGGACGAGGGGATCGGGATCGCGCCCGGCGACCATGACCGGATCTTCGAGCGGTTCGTGCAGGGGGAGGCCGGGGACCGGCGCCGTTTCGGCGGCATCGGACTCGGTCTCTACATTGTGAAACGCCTCACAGAGGCGCAGGGCGGCCGGATCTCCGCGCATCCCGCCCGGACGGACGGCGCCCGTACCGGCACCCGGATGTGCCTGCGTCTCAGGGTCGCCGACTGAGATCGCCCGTACACCGGCCGTGACCTGCGGATCCAAAACGTGATCATTGCGTGAGGCCGCGCCACTGGAACGTTCCGGCTGCGCCAGTGTGACGGACGAAACGTACGCGTGAGGAGTAATCCGCCGTTGGCTGGATAGATCCCTAGATGTTCGCGGTCGGGGAGGAGCCCGCGAGGCTCGTTCCGCACGGGCGATGGTGGCCGTGACCGGAGGGTCAGTCGCTCGTTGAGCGGGGGACAGGGTGTTGCGCCAAGGTTTCTGGATGGCCACATTCGGGCATTTCGGTCGTACCAGCAGGCCACAGGTTCGCGGGAGGTGAGGGCGTCGAGCGTCGTACTGCTGCCACACGCGCCGTCCAGCGTCGCGGTCGCCCGCAGGCGCCTGAGCGCCGACCTGGTCGCCTCGGGCGTCTTCGAGGGCATCGTCGACGACGCCAGCGTCATCGTCAGCGAACTCCTCAGCAACGCGCTGCGCCACGCGCGCCCGCTGCCGTCCGGGCAGATCCGCCTCACCTGGACCCGTGACGGCGACCGCCTCGAACTCGCCGTCAGCGACGGCGGCGCCATGACCGAACCCCGACGCGGCCCCGGCACCCTCTCCTCGCTCGGCGGCCGCGGCCTCGGCATCGTCGAGGCCCTCGCCGAAGGCTGGGGCGTCCGCCACGACGGCGACTCCACCACCGTCTGGGCCGTCCTCCGCGCCCCCAAGGCCGGCGCCGAGGAATCCCCGTCCGACGTCCTGGCCCGCTTCGCCGACTTCGGCGACCTCACCGACGACTGGCGCGAACCCACCCCGTCCACCAGGGCATATCCGGCTTAACGGCCAAGTCCGGACCCCGCCTGTCGCGCACCGTTCATCCCCATGTATGGTCCTCTTCAAGCTCGGGCGCTGTCGTGCCCCCGTCGACACCGCCCGAGCGCCAACTTTTGATTTTTTGCCCTTGGCGTCGGGCGTTGGACGCCCTCCTTCGGCGGGCAAAAGCGGCGATCGCTGCATCGCTCCGTCTCGCCTTGACGGCTCGCTGCGCGATCAGATTCTCGCTTGCGCTCGAATCTGGCCTTCGGACGCGATCGCAACGCCTCCGGTCCCCGCAACCTCAGCAGGCCGCCTGAGGTCGGCGGAAAGGCTCCTGCGGGAGCAGTGTCGTCGGTTGTGCCCATTACGCCCTTAGTAGAGGACAGGACATGCAGCGGGGGCCTCCTCGGCCGGTGCCCAGTTCGCTGCCTGTAATGCGGATCACCTCGATGCCCGCGGCCTCTAGCTGGGCGTTGGTCTCTATGTTGCGTTCGTAGGCGACGGCCAGGCGGGGGGCTATGGCCAGGGTGTTGTTGCCGTCGTCCCACTGTTCGCGTTCGGCGGTGACCGGGTCCAGGCCGGTGTCGATGACCTTGAGGCGGTCCAGGCCCATCGCGTCGGCGGCGGCCTCCAGGAACGGGCGCGGGCCGTGTACGCGCAGGTCGCCGTTCTCGGCGGTGACTTTGTACGCGGTGAGGGAGTACGCGACGGGCGGGTACATCACGACCGTGTCGACGTCGACCATGGTGCAGACGGTGTCGAGGTGCATGGTCGCGCGTTCCTGGGCGATCGGCACGGCCAGGACGGTGTGCGCGAGTCCGGCGTCGAAGACGCGGCGGGCGAGGCGCTCCACGCCGGCGGGGGTGGTGCGTTCGCCCGTTCCGACGGCCAGGACGCCGGGGGACAGCAGGAGGATGTCGCCGCCCTCCACGTGCTCCAGGGACGGGTCGTAGATCGGTTCGGTGCCGGCGAAGCGCGGGTGGTGGGCGTAGATCAGGCCGGTGAGCTCCGCCTCGCGGCGGCGGGCGTCCATGGCGAGGCTGGTCACCGCGACGCGGTCGCCGATCCAGGCGCTGTTGTCGCGGGTGAACAGCAGGCCCGGGAGCGGGTCGATGATGAAGTCGAGGCGGTCCATGAGGCGGTAGACGAGGCCGTGGGCGCCCTTCAGCTCCTCGTGGGCCAGGCCCGCGATCAGTACGTGGGCCAGGATCTCGGGGTCGAGGTCCTCCAGGTAGTCCCGCACGACGCGGCGCAGCTGGTCCCCCCAGCGGCCGTCGCAGGTCACCCCGGCGATCGCGGCCTGGCGCGCCTCCCCGTACTCCAGGGCCTCCTGGAGCAGCTCCGTCACGTAGAGGACCTCGACGCCCCGGTCGCGCAGCGCCTGGGCGAACGCGTCGTGCTCCTCCTGCGCCCGGCCCACCCACGGGATGGCGTCGAACAGGAGCTTGTCGCTGTTGCGCGGGGTGAGCCGCTTGAGCTCCGCGCCGGGACGGTGCAGCAGTACGGTGCGCAGCCGGCCGACCTCGCTGGTGACCAGGTGCTCGTGAGCCGTCATCTCCGTCACAACCGCCAGTCTAAGTCGCCGTTGAGCAGGGTGATCTAGGCTGTGCCATGCCCGAAAGGCTGCCGGTTCATCTTGCCTCCGCCACGTTGTTACGGATTTCTGCCGAGGGTGCGGCCACCGCGCTCGTGCTGACCGTCCAGGCCCGTACGGGACGGGCGGCGGACGCCGGGTTCCTGCAAACCGCGCTGACCTTGCCGTACGTGCTGAGCGGGCCGGTGATCGGCCATCTGCTCGATCGTGCGGCACGGCCTCGGGTGCCCGCTCTGCTGCTGGCCGCCGGGTACGCGGTGGCGACCGTGGTGCTGTTCCTGGTCGCGGGGCGTTCGCCGCTGATCCTGGCTCTGATGGTGGCGGCGGTCGTGGGGTGCACGGAGCCGATCGTGGTGGCGCTGACCAGCATGCTGCCGCGCTTCGTTCCGGCCGAGCGGCTCACCCGCGCGTACGGGCTGGAGGCTTCGAGCTACAGCGTCGCCGCGATCGCCGGGCCTGGGCTGGCCGCCGCGATCGCCGCGTACGCGGGGGGTTCTCTTTCCGGAGCCGCGATCGTCGCGGCGGCAGGGGCGGGCGCGGTCGTACTGGCTCTGCTCCGGCTTCCGGGGCCGGGAAACGAGCCGGAGCGGACCGGCTTGCGCGATGTGGTGGTCGGTGGGCTGCACGTGCTGGCCGCCAACCGCGTGCTGCGGGCGCTGACCGTGGCGACGACGTTCGGCTGGCTGGGGTTCGGCGGGGTCGCCGTCACCGCCGTGCTGTTCGCGGAGCACATCGGCGCCGACGCGAGCGCGGGCGGGCGGCTGCTGGTCGCGTTCGCGGTCGGGTCCCTGATCGGCTCGCTCGCCTCGTCCCGGTGGCTGAAGGCCCGTTTCGCGGAACGGGTCGTGTTCGGCGGGCTGGTCGCGTTCGGCGGCTCGGTCGCGCTCGTGTGCCTGGCGCCCTCGCTGCCGTGGGCGCTGGCGTGCTTCCTGCTGGTCGGGATCGTGGAGGGGCCCGTCTTCACCGCCACGCTGATGCTCCGGCAGCGGGAGTCGCCGCCGGACCGGCTCGGCCAGGTCAACACCACCGGCGGCAGCCTCAAGATCGGCGGCTCGGCGGTCGGCGCCGCGCTGACCGGCGTGTTCGCGGACGAGATCGGGCCCGTGGGGCTGCTGCTGGCCATCGCCGCCTGCCAGTTGATCGGCGCCCTGGCCGGCCTGCTGACCCTCTTCAGTAGGACCGGACGCGGGTGGGTTTGACCCGGATCGCGGTGGAGAGCTCGGTGAACGCCTCGTCGGGCGTCATGCCCGCGCCGTTCATCGCGTCCAGGTGCTTGTCCAGGTAGGCGGACACCTCGTCCTCGGTCAGCGGTGCGCGGCCGCCGGGCGGCGCGGGATCGAGTTCGGCGACGCCCTCGATGGTGAGGACGCTGTGCTGCTCGTCGGCCGTGTCGAGGTCGAGGTGCAGCGCGACCCGGGGATTGCCGCGCAGGTTGCGGACCTTGGGGGCCGCGGGGGCGCTGATGATCAGGAACGTGGACCCGTCCCACACGTACCCGACCGGTGACGTCTGCGGTCGCCCGTCCGAAGTGACGGTCGTCAACCAGACCACCGTGTTCCCGCGCAGTCGCTCCTCGGCCCGGACGGCCCGTTCGTCTTTGAGATCAGGAAGCATGACACCACCGTAAGCCGTTCGATGGTGTCTGTCACGGGACGGGAGCCCTGGAGTCGGCCGTTTCGCCCGTGCGGGGTCACGGGGATGCGCGGCCGGGGCAGGTCTTCTCGTCGGGGAGTAGTGGGCGGATGAAGATCGAGTAGTGGTGCGGACCGCTCTGCCAGGTGGTGTACGGCGGGGTGCTCACTTCGGCGATCCTCTGCGCGTCCTGGCCGGTGAGGAGGGTGCAGGGCTCCTTGAGGGGGCTCAGGGGCCAGGGGCGGACCTGGCCGTCGGGGTGGGAGACGCGGGTCGTGACGGCCGCGATCCGTTCCGGGCGGTACGTGGCCGTGGGGCGGGTCAGGTCCTCGCGGGGGACGGCGCGGAGCCGGTCGGCGAGGCGGTCGATCAGGTGGACGCGCGGGCCGCCGGCACCGGCGCTGATCTTCGTCGTACGGTGCCGGCCGCCGGCGAGGAGGGTGACGACCGTCGAGCCGCCGTCCAGGACCTGCTCGTCCGGATCGTGCTCGCGGGCGGTGGCGAGGCCGGCGACGCGGGCGTCGCGGTGGAACCTCTCGTACGCGGCGCGGGTGAGGTACTGGTCGCGGGTGACCCCGCGGGGCGGGCGCTGGGAGAGATCGGTCTTCGTGGTGATGAGGCGGCCGTCTCCGTACAGGGAGATCTGGGGGGCGGGCAGGTGCGCGGGGGACCTGGCCATGCCGGGCACGAAGTGGAAGCGCAGGACGAGCGCGTCCGGATCGCGGGGGGCGTCCGGGGTCCACCACAGGTGGTGGTGGCCGAGGCCGAGGAGGCCGGTCAGCAGGAAGATCGCGATGGCTCCGGACATGACCGCGCGGCGCATGGCGCGTTGGACGGGACGGCGCCACGGCCGGTTCCCGAATAAATCGGTCGACTTCCGGTGATCCGGTTCGTACTCTCGGGGCATGTTCCTCGCAGCCGGCACCCGGACGCTCGCAGAGTTCGCTCTGCTGAGCGCGGTGCCGGCTGCCTTCCTCGAGGCAGCGGACGCGACCGCCACCGGCGGCGCGCGAAGCTGACCCCTCTCCGTCCCGTCTCCGGAGAACCAGCGGAGGGGGGTGGTCCAGAGACCCGCGGAATACCCGCGGGGGGTTCTCACGTTCCGTACGGACCCTAGTGAGGACACATCATGGCCAAGCAGCTGTTCGAGCGCGGCAAGCCGCATCTCAACATCGGCACGATGGGGCACGTCGACCACGGCAAGACCACGCTCACCGCGGCGATCACCAAGGTGCTCGCCGAGCGCGGGCTGGCGGCCGCCGTGCCGTTCGAGGGGATCGACCGCGCCCCCGAGGAGCGGGACCGCGGGATCACCATCAACATCGCGCACGTGCACTACGAGACCGCGACCAGGCACTACGCCCATGTCGACATGCCCGGCCACGCCGACTACGTGAAGAACATGATCACGGGGGCGGCCCAGGTGGACGGGGCGATCCTGGTGATCTCGGCGCTGGACGGCGCGATGCCGCAGACGCGCGAGCACATCGTGCTCGCCAGGCAGGTCGGCGTGCGGCACATCGTCGTCGCGATCAACAAGGCGGACGCGGTGGAGGACGCGGAGATCCTCGACCTGATCGAGCTGGAGGTCCGGGAGCTGCTCTCCGAGTACGGGTTCCCCGGCGACGAGATACCGGTCGTCCGGGTGTCGGGGCTCAAGGCGCTGGAGGGCGACCCGTACTGGACGGCCCGGATCGGCGACCTGCTCGACGCGGTCGACGCGTACGTGCCGGTGCCGGAGCGGCTCGTCGCGGGGCCGTTCCTGATGCCGGTCGAGAACGTGCTCACCATCACCGGGCGCGGCACGGTCGTGACCGGCGTGGTGGCGCAGGGCTCGATCCGGGTCGGGGACGCCGTCGAGGTCGTCGGGCTCGGCGACACGTTCGGCTCCGTGGCGACGGGGCTGGAGACGTTCGGGCAGACGATGGACCACGCCGAGGCCGGGGACAACACCGCGATGCTGCTGCGCGGCGTCAAGCGGGACCAGATCCGGCGCGGCCAGGTGATCAGCGCCCCGGGCAGCATCCGGCCGCACGCGCGGTTCCGGGCGCGGGTCCGGGTGCTGACCGCGGCGGAGGGCGGCCGGAGCAGGCCGTTCTTCCACGGCTACCGGCCGCAGTTCCACTTCCGCACGACCGACGTGCCGGGCGCGGTGGACCTCGGCGGCGAGCGCGAGATGGCGCTGCCGGGCGACACCGTCGAGATGGCGGTCGAGCTCGGCAAGCCGGTCGCGATGGCCGAGGGGCTCGGCTTCGCGATCCGTGAGGGCGGCCGCACGGTCGGCGCCGGCACGGTCACCGGCCTGCTCGACTAGGGAAGGGCCCGGCGGGATGTCCCGCCGGGCCCTTTCTGGGAAACTACCGAGTACTTCGGGTGTTCACGTGGCGAAGTGGATCTTGTTGTGGTGGGATTCCGCTGATTCCCCCGCTGTTCCACTTTCATCCTGGAGAACGAGTGCGAGCCCCGCGCGCCCTGATCCCCCTCCTCGCCGTCTGCGGCGCCGCCGCGGTGGTCGCCACCGCCGGCGCAGGCGCCGCCATCGAGCTGGACCCCGACGCCCGCGGCCCCGCCCTGGCCGACGCCGCCGAGGAGGTCCCGCCCGCCACGGTCAACGCGATGACCTGGAACGTCTGCGGCGACACCGGCTGCCCGCTCGGTACGCGGCCCGACGAGCTGGTCAAGGAGATCTCGCAGCGGACGGCGAGCAACGAGGTCGGCGGCCGCCGGGTCCGGATGAACGCGGTCCTGCTCCAGGAGGTCTGCTCCGGGCACGTCGACACGCTGCGCAAGAGCGGCGCTCTCCGGTCGTGGAGCTGGACGTTCGCCCCGATGCGTTCGGGCGGCGCGAAGCGGACCTGCGCCAACGGCCAGGGCGAGTACGGCGTGGCCGTCGGTGCCGAGTCCGCCCTGTCCGAGATCGAGGAGAAGAGGCTGCCCTCGCCGGACCGGCACGGCCGCTCCGCCGTCTGCGGGACGGTGGCCGCCTGGCAGACGCGGCTGTGCAGCGTCCAGCTGAGCTCGGCGCAGCCGGACGACGACCCGGGCGGCGCCTGGCGCGGCAAGCAGATCGGCGAGCTGGCCGGGTTCGCCGAGGAGAGCCGCGTGATCGTCGGTGGCGACTTCACCGAACGGCCCGAGTCCCCCGCCCTCGACCCCCTCTACCGCGACTTCGCCGAGTGCGACCAGGGGCCGGGCGAGTCCCGTACCGGCGCGCTGACCCAGCAGGGCCCGGGCGGCACCGCCGTCGCCAAGACCAGCTACCTGTTCATCTCCAAGGAGGCGGGCGCGTCCTGCGGCGT
This sequence comes from Spirillospora sp. NPDC029432, assembly GCF_040703975.1. NCBI lineage: Bacteria > Bacillati > Actinomycetota > Actinomycetes > Streptosporangiales > Thermomonosporaceae > Spirillospora > Spirillospora sp. NPDC029432. The sequence goes on along the minus strand of NZ_JBEZWH010000023.1, from coordinate 93 downwards.
CTCCTCGGCGCCCGTCGCGGCCTCCGACCACCGGCCGCTGGCCGCCGCCGTGCGGTTCCGCTGACCCGGCGCCCGCGGCGTGCCGGACGTCCG
>NZ_JBEZWH010000022.1:0-122291 GCF_040703975.1 Spirillospora sp. NPDC029432 | reverse complement strand
CGCGGGCGGCGGCCGCCTGCTCGGCGACGACCGCGGCGAGCTTGTCGGCGTCCAGGCCGGCGGCGTCGATCCGGGTGACCAGCTCGCGCGCGTCGGCGGGCTCGGCGTTCAGCGCGGCCAGGAGGGTCTCCTTGAGGCCGTCGATGTCGTACGGGTTGACCTGGTACGCGCGGCGCAGCTCGGCGGCGGCCCCGGCGAACTCGCTGAGCACCAGCGCGCCGCGCAGGTCGGCCCGGCACGCCACGTACTCCTTGGCGACCAGGTTCATCCCGTCCCGCAGCGGCGTCACGACCATGACGTCGGCGGCGAGGTAGAGCGCGGCGAGCTCGTCCCGGGTGTACGAGGTGTGCATGTAGTGGACCACCGGGAAGCCGATCTCGCCGTACTCCCCGTTGATCCGGCCGACCAGCTGCTCGATCTCGTCGCGCAGCAGCTGGTACTGCTCGACCCGCTCCCGGCTGGGCGTGGCGATCTGCACGAACGCCGCCTGGCCGGGCTTGAGGTGGCCGTCCTCGAACAGCTCGCCGAACGCCTCCAGCCGCTGCGTGATGCCCTTGGTGTAGTCGAGCCGGTCCACGCCGAGCAGGACGGTGGCGTCCCCCAGGTCGCCGCGGATCTCCTCGGCCCGCTCGCGCACCTGGGGCGACGCGATGAGGTCGTTCAGCTCGCCGACGTCCACCGAGATCGGGAACGAGCGCGCCCGGACGACCCGGTCCTCCCAGAAGACGTCCTGCTTGTTGTAGCGGGCGTCGAGGAGGCGCCGGCACAGCCGGACGAAGTTGTTGGCCGCGCCGGGGAGCTGGAAGCCGACCAGGTCGGCGCCCAGCAGGCCCTCCAGGATGCGGCGCCGCCACGGCAGCTGCCAGAACAGCTCCAGCGGCGGGAACGGGATGTGCAGGAAGAAGCCGATCCGCACGTCGGGGCGCAGCTTGCGCAGCATCGCCGGGACGAGCTGGAGCTGGTAGTCCTGCACCCACACGATCGCGCCCCCGGCGGCGACCCCGGCGGCGGCGCGGGCGAACCGCTCGTTGACCCGGACGTAGGCGTCCCACATCTCCCGGCTGTACACGGGGGGCGCGACGACGTCGTGGTAGAGCGGCCAGAGCGTGGCGTTGGAGAAGCCCTCGTAGTAGAGCTCGACGTCCTTGGAGGACTGCGGGACCGGGACGAGCTTCATGCCGTCGGTCTCGAACGGCTCCAGCACCTCGTCGGGGGCGCCGTGCCAGCCGACCCAGGTGCCCTCGCGGCGCCGCATGACCGGGGCGATCGCGCTCACGAGCCCGCCGGGGCTGCGCCGCCAGGCGGCCCCCTCCGCGCCGCCGTCCCCGTTGCCGTTGCCCGGCACCCGGTCGACCGGAAGCCGGTTGGCCACCACGACGAATTCACTACCTTGCGACACCAGCGACCAGCCTCCTGAACAGCGTTAGTGATCACATGCCCAGAAAAACCCGAGTTAGGCCATTGTGTCAGGTTGACGGGAACCGGATGCGGCCAGGTGGCGAAATCCCGGGACCGCCCTGGTCAGATCCGCGTGTCGGCGGATGTCAGGGCACGGCCGCCGTCATCCGCGCGGGACGACCAGCGCCCAGGACTTGAGCGAACCGTGCCCGTCCCACGGCAGACGGTCGGCGGGCATCGCCATCGCGGCGAAGACGGGGAGGACGTTGTGGGTCCAGGCGTCGAGCGCCTGGGCCACGGGGTGCCGCTCGTCGGCGGCGATCCCGACCGCCTGATCCCACGCGAAGGGCTCGCCCCAACTCGGATGGTTGACACCGATCGGCACCCGGATGCTCATTCCGCGGTGCTGGATCTCGGGCGTGTCCACCGCGACGCGCATTTTCTGGTCCGGGAGATGGACCATCGCGCCCTCCACGCGTGCCGCGAGGCCGTGCCCCTCGCTGAGCAGGCGTCCCAGGAAGGCCGCCACCTCCTGCGCGCTGATCTCCATGCGACCTCTTCCCTCACCGGCACGTTCCCGCGGGACGGCTCACGGTAGCGGGACGGCCCCGGACCGGTCGCATCATTTGCGCCCATACCGCCCGCTACCAGCGATCTTGCATTTCGGTCGTCCGATTCATGCGATACAAGGCGTCATTTACCGGCCGCTCAGGGATGGTAAATGCGACAAAGAGGAAGGATTGCCACTATTGCCGTGCGGCCCGCGCCAGCGCCCGATTCCACCCGGGGAAGGCACCGGGTTATGGCATGACCGGAAATGAATGCCCTGGTGGCGGCGCCGGCGGGGTCAGGTTCCGGACGCCGGGCAGGCCCGTACGGCATGGACGCGGACCGGCGCCACGCCCGGATGCAGGAAGCGATGCGCCGGCTCGTCCTCCGGGACGCCGGCCGCCAGCGCGCGGGCCGCGATCTGGCGGAGCGCGTTCCCCTTCGCCTCCTGGAGATCGGCGCCGGTCCCGTAGTAGGAGGCGCCCGTCGGGAGGTGCGTGATGAAGAACGAGGGCGGCTCGCGGGGATCGCGCGTGCAGAGCGTGTCGATCCGCCAGTCGGCCGGGCTCTCCGGCAAGGAGGCGCCGGTCCCCGCATCGGGATGCACGGTCACGCGTACCGCCAGATCCTCCCCTGCCCCGCCTTCCTTGTCCGCCTCCCCCTGCGCGCGCACGAGGTGGACGCCGTTGTCGGCTTTGAGCGACGCCCACACTCCGGGATCGTCGTCCGCTCCCCCGGTGATGGCGTATGTGTCCCGGCCCAGCGCGCCGACCGCACCGTCCAGGGGCCGCATCCGCCGACCAAGGCGTTCGGCGAAGTCCAGGTAGTAGGCGGCGACCGCGCGCCTGCCGTGCTCCTCGCCCTCGATGCTCAGGACGGCGTCGTGCGGGTCGTACCGGTCCCATCGGGCCAGCTCCGCCTCCAGCCGGGCCTCCAGGGCGCGGCATTCGGCGGCGAGCCGCTCCGCCTCGGCCGTCCAGGCGGGGTCTCCGGCGGCGAACTCGCGCGCCGCCGCCAGGTCCTCCCGCAGGCCGCGCAGCCGTACGGCGCGCCCGCGCAGCGGCTGCAGGGCCCGCAGGCCGCGGCGGAGGTACCGGGCGAGGAGGAAGTCGCGGAGTACGGCGCCTTCCGCCAGCCGCGCCTCCAGGCGCGCGCACTCGCCCTCCACGTCCAGCATGCGGCCATGAAAGCACGAAGCCCCCGTACGGAGCAGGCCCGTACGGGGGCTTCGCCAAGTGAGGGCCGAGGGGTCAGGCGTCGGCCTTCTCGCGCTCGCTCTCACCTCCGCGTCCGGCGGCGGAGCGGCTCCCGCCGGACAGGACGCCGTCCACGCTGAACCGGCCGGCGCCGGCCAGGGCCAGCACGAGGGCGCCGGCGCCGAGGACCAGCACCAGCTCGTAGCCGCCGTCGGCGGCGAACAGGCCCTTGTCGAGGTGGACGAACCAGAGGGCGCCGGCCATGTTCAGCGCGAGCAGCACCCCGGCGACCGGGGTGATCACGCCGATGATCAGCGCGAGGCCGCCGAGCAGTTCCACCCAGGTGGCGAACAGCGCCGACAGGCTCGGCGCCGGGATGCCCATGGCCTCGAAGGCCTTGGTCTGGCCGGCGTGGCCGTTGTCGGCGAACTTCTGCCAGCCGTGCGCGACGAAGACGACGCCGAGCGCCAGGCGGCCGATCAGCAGCCCGATGTCGGGCAGCACGGGGAGGCGGCGGGCGAGGTTCATATGCGTGGTCCTCCGGGAGCCGAGAGTTGCTTGAACGTTCAATTTCGGACGAGGCTACCAGAAGTAGTTCAAATTCGAACCAACTACAATGGACGCATGGACGAACCCGGGCCCCTCGATCCGCCCGATCCGCCCGACCCACTCGATTCCCACGAGATGCGCGCCTGGATCGCCTTCCTTGAGGCCTCCCACCTCGTCGAGCACGAGGTGCAGCGGCAGCTCAAGCGGGACGGCGGGCTCTCGCACGCCGACTTCGAGGTGCTGATCAACCTGCGGGTGGCGGCGGAGGGCCGGATGCGGATGTCCGACCTGGCGCGGAAGGTGATGATCTCCAAGAGCCGGCTGACGTACCAGATCACCCAGCTGGAACGGGCCGGGCTGGTGCGCCGCACCGCCTGCGCGACCGACCGGCGCGCGGTGTGGGCCGAGCTGACCGAGGCCGGCGCCGCGACGCTCGCCCGGGTGCGGCCGGGTCACCGCCGGGTGGTCCGCGACAACCTCATCGACGTGCTGACGCCCGGCGAGCTGCGGACGCTGGGCGAGACCCTCGGGCGGGTCGCCGACCGCCTCCGCGGCCGGTAGGGCGGCGGGGAGCGGCATGCGCGACTTCGGCGGCCTGGTACGGCGGACACCGGAAGAGGTCGTGCGCCCCGCCACCGACCGGGAGGCCGCCGCGGCGGCGCGGCGCGGCGCGGTCCCCCGCGGCCGCGGCCACTCCACCGGCGGCCAGTCCCTCACCGGCGGCGTCTCGCTCGACACGGGCGGGCTCGCCGGCGTCCACGCGATCGGCGCCGACCGGGTCTCGGTCGGCGCGGGCGCCACCTGGCGGGACGTCCTGGCGGCCACGCTGCCGCACGGCCTCATGCCGCCCGTCCTCACCGACCTCCTCGACCTCACCGTCGGCGGCACGCTGTCGGCGGGCGGCGTCGGCGGCACCTCGCACGTCCACGGCACCCAGGCCTGCAACACGCTCGACCTCGACGTCGCCACCCGCGACGGGGAGATCGTCCGCTGCTCCCCCGCCGTGAACCGGCCGCTGTTCGACGCCGTACGGGCCGGCATGGGACGGCACGGCGTCATCACCAGGGCCACGCTCCGGCTCGTACCGGCGCCGCGGCACGTCCTGTCCTGCAAGGCCGCCTGCCGGTCCGCCGCCGAGCTCCTCCGGCTCCAGGCGGGCGTCCGCGCCGACCACCTCTCCGGCCAGGCCAGGCCGGCGGAGGCGGGCTGGCGGTACGAGTTCAGGGCCGTGCTGTACGAGGGCGAGGCCCCGCCGCCCGGCCTGCCCGCCGGCGCCGAGGTCGAGGTCGAGCGGCTGCCGTTCGCGGAGTTCGCCGACCGGATGCGCCCGGACGTCGAGGAGCTGATCGTCCTGGGCGAGTGGGACCGCCCCCACCCCTGGGCGATGGCGTTCCTGCCGGGCGCGCGGGCCGCCGCGTTCGTCGAGCGGACGCTGGCCGCCATGGGCCCGGCGGATCTGGGCCTCAGCGGCCTCGTCCTGATCAAGGCGCTGAAGGTGACCGGCACGCCCGGCCTGCGCGCCCCCGCCGCGCCCGTCCTGCTCGGGCTGCTGCGCACGGCCTCCCTCGGCTACGCGCCGCCCGAGGACATGGTCACCGCCAACGAGCGCTTCACCGCCGAGGCCGCGGCCGCCGGGGGCGTCCCCTACCCCGCCGTGCCGTACCCGGGCGCCCCCTGACCCCGGCGGTCAGCCGGCGAGCGGGAAGGCGTTCTGGAAGGAGATGCGGTCGTCGGCGCCCGCGGCGATCCGGCCGCACACGTCGTCCAGGGCCAGGAACGCCTGCCAGGGCGCCTCGCCGGAGGCCACCGCGAGCCGGTCCACGACGAGCTGCTCCAGCTCCCGGACGCGCTTGGCCTTCCAGACCTTGTCGGCCAGGCTGACCAGCAGGTCGTCGATGCCGATGCCGTCGTCGTTCCAGGACGAGTGGGTCCGGGCGAAGCGGGCGAGCCGCTCCTCGACCCCGTAGGACAGCAGCAGCCCGTACCCGGCCTCCTCGTGCGCCGCGCCGGGGCCGGACAGCTCCTCGGGGTGCAGTGCCTTGCCGATGTCGTGGGTGGCCGCGCCGAACGCCACGGCGAGCGGGTCGGCGCCCGCCCCCGGGTAGCGGGAGCCGATCCAGTCGGCCAGCTCGCAGGCGACGTCGTGCACGGCGCGCAGGTGCGCGGCCAGCCGCGGCGGCGCCTGGACGGCCTCCAGCAGCACGGCGGCGGGGCCGGGCAGCGCGCGCGGTCCCGGCTCCTCCAGCGCCCGCCGCAGGTGCGGGGACATCCCGGCGGCCATGTCAGGGCCGCCGGTCCAGGTCGCCCCGGGCGCTTCCCGCCTTCATCGGCGTCCTCCTCGTCGGCTGTCGCGGCGTTCCACAATGCCACGGATCGGACGCTCCCGGCTGTGTCGTACGACGCGATCGCGGCAGATCCGTGTAAAGCCCGTGCAACGGGTAGGGGTCCTCGTGCAAGCGATGGACCAAGGAGGAGACCAACATGGGACGCATCGCCGCCGCACTCCAGTCAGTGATCGGGACGATCGTCAGTGTCATCACCCTGCCGTTCCGGGTGCTCTCGCAGCTGATCGGCGGGGGCCGCGGCCGCCCGGCCGCGCGCCGCACCTCGCGGCCGCGCCGCCGCACGGTGGCCTGACGTCCGTCGCCCGGCCCCGGCCCCCGCCGTTCGTTCGGCGGGGGCCGGCCCATGTCCGGTGACGGCGGCCCGCGTCAGGAGCCCAGGCGGGTCAGGAGCCCAGGTAGCGGAGGACCGCCAGCACCCGGCGGCTGTAGCCGGTGGTGTGGGACAGGTCGAGCTTGTCGAAGATCGCGTTGACGTGCTTCTCCACCGCGCTCTGCGAGATGTGCAGCTGGTCGGCCACGGCCGCGTTCGTGCGGCCCTCGGCCATGTGGCCGAGGACGTCCCGCTCGCGCGGCGTCAGCCGGCTCAGCGGGTCGGCGTGCGAGCTGCGCACCAGCAGCTGCCGCACCACCTCTGGATCGAACGCCGCGCCGCCGGCGCCGATCCGCTCCAGGGCGTCCAGGAACTCGTCCACCTGGGCCACCCGGTCCTTCAGCAGGTAGCCCACCCCGGTCGTGTCCGCGGTGATCAGCTCGGTGGCGTAGCGCTTCTCCACGTACTGCGACAGCACCAGCACCCCCACGCCGGGATGACCGCGGCGGATCTCCAGCGCGGCCCGCAGGCCCTCGTCGGTGTGCGTCGGCGGCATCCGCACGTCCACGATCACGACGTCGGGCGGCTCCGGCGCGGCCGCGACCGCCGCCAGCAGCGCGGCGGCGTCGCCGACCGCCGCGACGATCTCGTGGCCCTCCTCCGCGAGCAGGCGGACGAGCCCCTCGCGCAGCAGCGTGGAGTCCTCGGCGAGGATCAGGCGCACGGCAGCTCCGCCGCCACCACGGTCGGGCCGCCGGGCGGGCTGTCCACCCGGAAGGCGCCGTCCAGCGCCGCGACCCGCCGGGCCAGCCCGGCCAGCCCGCCGCCCGCCGGGTCGGCCCCGCCGCCGCCGTCGTCCTCGATCCGCACGCCGATCATCCTGCCGCCCGTCCCCTCGTCCTCGCTCACCCGCACCGCCACCCGCGTCGCCCCGGAGTGCTTGGCCGCGTTCGTGACGGCCTCGCAGACCACGAAGTACGCGGCGGTCTCCACCGCGTGCGGGGCCCGGCCGCCCGGCTCGTACTCGATCGCGACCGGCAGCGCGGAGCGCTCCGCCACCGTCTCCAGCGCCGCCCGCAGGCCCTCGCCGTCCAGGGCCGCCGGGTAGACCCGCCACGCCACCTCGCGCAGGTCCGCCAGCGCCCGCTGCGACTCCTCGTGCGCCTGGCGCAGCAGCTCGCGGGCGCGCTCCTCGTCGCCCGCCCGCCGGGCCCGCCCGATCAGCATGCCGAGCGCCACCAGCCGCTGCTGGACGCCGTCGTGCAGGTCGCGCTCGATGCGGCGGCGCTCGTCGTCCACGGCGTCCACGACCTCGGCCCGCGACACCGACAGCTCCGCGATCCGCCGCTCGTACGCGGCCAGCGGGCTCGGCCCCAGGCAGCGGCGGGCGATCTTCCGTTCCAGCGCCACCACCCCCGCCAGCCCCTGCACGGCGACGAACAGCAGGACGGCTCCGGCGATGCCCGTGTACGCCACGATCCACGGCTCGGGCGGGATGCCGTCCAGGTAGTCGCCGGTGATCCACCAGCTGACCGCCAGCCCGGCCGTCATCACCGCGCCGTACGCGATCAGGAACAGGACGGCGCCGCCGAGCAGCCCGATCGGCGCCCGCAGCGCCAGGTACGCCAGTGCCCGCCCCGGCCCGAACTCGGCGGCCTCGCGGTACCCGAAGAACACCGCGAGCCTGCGGCGCTCCAGCCGCGCCGCCGCCATCGCCGCCGTCGCCGCCACGCCCGGCACCTTACGGCGGCCCCCGGGGGACGCGAACGCGTACGCCATGAACGGCGCGGCCGCGGCCAGCAGGACGAGCCCGGCCCCGGCCGACGCGGCGCCCAGCAGCAGCCCGGCCGGCGCCTTCAGCAGGCGCCGGGACGCGCCGCCCCGGCCGTCACCAGGTCCCGTCACCCTGCCATTCCCGCCCGCCGTGCCCGCTCGGAGGCGCCGCGTGCCGGCCCTGCGGCGCGGGGGCCCGGCCGTACTGGGCCTGCTGCCCGTAGCCGTTCTGAGGGCCGCCCTGCGGGCCGTTGTGGCCGGGCCCCGGCGGCATGCCCTGGTCGGGCCGGATCACCGGGAAGCCGTCCACGCGGGTCTCCACGGCGGCCTGGTCGCCGCCGCCCGGGCCACCCGGGCCGCCCGAGCCGTCCGACCCGTTGCGGCGCGACTTCACCACGCGCATGACGATGAACACCACGACCGCCAGCGCGACCAGGGCGACGATCGCCTTGGAGTAGACGCCGACGTACTCCTCGACCTTGTGCCACTGGTCGCCGAGGCCGTACCCGGCCATCACGAAGATCGTGTTCCAGATGGCGCTGCCCAGCGTGGTGTACAGCAGGAAGAGCGTGACCGGCATCCGCTCGACGCCCGCGGGCACCGAGATCAGGCTCCGGAAGATCGGGATCATCCGGCCGAAGAAGACCGCCTTGCCGCCGTGCTTCTGGAACCAGGCCTCGGTACGGTCCAGGTCCTCCAGCTTGACCAGCGGCAGCTTGGCCGCCAGCGCGCGGACCCGGTCGCGGCCGATCACGGCGCCGATCCAGTACAGCGCGAGCGCGCCGACCACCGAGCCGACCGTCGTCCAGATCAGCGCGGCGATGAGGTTCATGTCGCCCTGCGAGGCGGTGAATCCGGCCAGCGGCAGGATGATCTCGCTGGGAAGGGGCGGGAAGAGGTTCTCCAGGGCGATGGCCAGCCCCGCGCCGGGAGCCCCGAGCTTCTCCATCAGATCGGTGGCCCAGCCCGCGATCCCTCCGACCGGTTCACCGCCGTTGGCCGCGGCGGCGACCGCCATCTGTGTCGTAGTGAGCATGGATAGCAAACTATGAGATGGCGGGACCGCTCACCACGAAGGCCACCGCCGATGTGACCGGGCGCACACCCCACCCGTCACCCTGCGGAAAACCGCACCCCCGCCGCACCGGCGATTCAGGCGTGCGCCGGGCGCGCGCGGTCGCGTGTCGTCAGGTACGTGCCGCGCTCGTTCTCGTCCGCGAACTCCAGGACGGTGACCGTCCGGGGCCCGCCGCCCGCGCCGGCGGGGACGATCAGAAGATACGGGACGCCGCCGCGCTCCGCGAGGTAGGTGATGCGCTCGCCGTCGTGCTCGTACGACCGGGCGCCCGGGAAGCGGGCCAGGACCTGGTGGTCGTGCGGGAAGGTCTGCTCGCGCATGAGGGCCCTCTGGTCTGTCGGGTGCGCCGTGCCGGTTGCCCTCATTCCCTCATGCCCGTGTGACGGACCCGTGTCACCGTGGTGACGCGCCGCCGAACGCGGGGTCATCGCGGCGGGCGAGCGGGTTCGCGGCCGGCGGGGCCTGCGGGGCGGCGGCCTCACCGGCGGAGACGGGGAGCCACAGGACGAACGTGCTGCCGACGTCCGGGGTGGAGAACAGCCGCACGTGGCCGCCGTGGGCCTCCACGATGTGCCGGACGATCGCCAGGCCGAGGCCGGTGCGGCGCTCGCGCGAGCGTCTGGTCTCGCCGCCGCGCCAGAACCGGTCGAACACCCGGGCCTGCTCCTCCTCGCCGATGCCGGGCCCGGCGTCCTTCACCGCGATCCACTGCCAGCCGTCGAGGCGGTCGGCGGCGACGGTGATCCGGGAGCCGGCGGGCGCGAGCCGCACCGCGTTGGACAGCAGGTTGCCCACGGCGCGGCGCAGCGCGTCGTGATCCCCGATGATCACCAGGCCGCGGCGCAGCTCGCGGTCTATCGCGATGCGCCGGGCGGCGGCCAGCGAGTCGAACTCCTCGGCCGCCTCGCGGGCGACCACGGCCAGGTCGACGTCGGTGTCGTCGAACGCGGGCGCCGAGCGGCGGGCGGTGGCCAGCAGGTCCTCGACCAGGCGGGTCATCCGGGTGGTGGCGCGGTCCACCACCTGGACGCCGCGGCGGCGGTCGGCGTCGTCGGCGTCCGGCGCGGTGAGCACGGTGTCCAGATTGGCCCGGATGATCGCCAGGGGGCTGCGCAGCTCGTGCGAGGCGTCGTCGATCAGCTGCCGCTGCGCCCGGAACGCGGTGTCGAGCCGGTCCAGCATCGAGTCGATGGTGTCGGCGAGGTCGCGCAGCTCGTCCTTGGGGCCGGTCAGCCGGATCCGCCGGGACAGGTCGGTGGCCTGGATCTCGGCGGCGGTACGGGCGATCGACCGGACCGGTTTGAGCGCCCGCCCCGACAGCACCCAGCCGATGCCGAGGCTGGCCGCGAACAGCCCGGCCAGCATGATCAGCGAGTAGTTCTGCAGCGCCTGCTGGGTCTCGTAGTTGACCGCCTGCTCGACCTGCTGGACCTTGACGACGTCGACCTCGCCGAGCTTGGTCGTGGTGCCGTCCGGGAAGCGGTAGAGCTTGTCGGCCTTGGCGGTCTCGGTGATCGGCTGGGCGTCGGTGCTGGCCGCCACCCCGGCGTAGATCCCGCCCAGCACCAGCGCGGTGAGCACGAACAGCAGCGTCGAGTACATCACCGTGAGCCGGAACCGGATCGAGTGCACGAACCCCGGCAGCCTGCGCGTCATGTCAGTCGCTCATCTCTGGCGTCCTGGCGCCGTCCGCGCCGGTGTCGGCCCCGTCGCCGCCGTCGCCGCCGTCCTCGCGCAGCCGGTAGCCCTGCCGCACGACGGTCTCGATGAGCTGCTCCTCGGGCTCGACGGTGAGCTTGCGGCGCAGCGTCCCGATGGTGACGCGCACGGTGTTGGTGAACGGGTCGGCGTGCTCGTCCCACACGTGTTCGAGGAGGTCCTCGGAGGAGACGACCTCGCCGGGCCGGCTCATCAGGTAGCGCAGCACCGCGAACTCCTTCGGCGTCAGCTGGAGCCGCCGCTCGCCGCGGAACGCCTCGTGCCGCCCGGTGTCCAGCCGCAGCTCCCCCACGTCCCAGACGGCGGAGGCGGCGGTCCCGGCGTCGCGGCGCAGCAGCGCGCGGACCCGCGCCAGCAGCTCGGGGAACGCGAACGGCTTGACCAGGTAGTCGTCGGCGCCCAGGTCCAGCCCGTGCACCCGGTCGGCGAGCCGGTCGCGCGCGGTCAGCATGAGGATCCGCAGGTACGGGCCGCTCTGCCCGTCCAGCTCGCCGCGCCGGATGGAGCGGCACAGGTCCATGCCGTCGCCGTCGGGCAGGTTCAGGTCGAGGATCATCAGGTCGTACGCGGCGGCGTAGAGCTTCTCCGACGCCTGCGCGATGTCGTAGGCGACGTCGACGGCGTAGTCGGCGCGGACGAGCCCGTACCGGAGCGCCTCGACGAGGTCCTCCTCGTCCTCCACCACCAGAACGCGCATGGACGCCCCCTTTCGGTCGGTTCGATCCTGTCAGCGAATGAGGCGGCGCGCCCCGTCCACGGCCCGGTCGACCGGGATCGCGAACCCGATGCCGATCGATCCGCCGCTGCCGCCGCCCCGGCTGAGCGTCGCGATCGCGGTGTTGACGCCGACCACCTCGCCGCGCGCGTTGACCAGCGGGCCGCCGGAGTTGCCGGGGTTGATGGACGCGTCGGTCTGCAGCGCCGTGCGGCGCTCGCCGTCGCCGAGCCGGACCTCGCGGTCCAGCGCGCTGACGATGCCGCCGGTGACCGTCCCGGCCAGGCCGAGCGGGGAGCCCAGCGCCATCACCGGGTCGCCGACCCGCACGTCCGCCGAGCGCCCGAAGACCAGCGGCGCCGGGCTGTCGCCCGGCGGGATCGCCAGCACCGCCAGGTCCTGCGCCGGGTCGGCGCCCAGCACGCGGGCGGCCACGCGGCGCCGGTCGGACAGGATCACCTCGACCTCGCCGGCGCCCTCCACCACGTGCGCGTTCGTCAGGACGTGCCCGGCGCGGTCGAAGACGAAGCCCGAGCCGCCGTTGCGGCCGCTGCCGGACCGCACCTCCACCGACACCACGCTCGGCTGCACGCGCGCCGCGACGTCGCTGAGGTCGCCGGGCCCGCCGACCGGACCGGCGCCCGACTGCGCGATCGGCGCCGCGGTGCGGTCGCCGGCGAACCACCCGGCGCCCGCGCCGGCGGCGCCGCCCGCCAGCGCCGCCACCAGCACCGCCGCGACCAGCACCCGCGGCCCCTTCGCGCCTCCGGCCCCCGCCGCCCGCCCGGCCTTCCGGAGCGCCGCCGGTGCCGTCCACGGGGCAGAGGGCACGAGCGGCGCGAGGAACGGGTCGGTGTCCCCGGAACGGGGCGTCCACGGATCGGGCGGCGGGGACGGCGCGAAGTCGGGGCCGCGCGGCTCCCCCAGCCCGAACATCGGGTCGGCGCCGTGATCGTTCATCTGACTCCTTCACGTCCTTCCGGGCCGCTCACGGCAGCCGCGAGAACCACAGCAGCGAGGCCCCGGCCGTCACGCAGGCCAGCAGCAGCCCGGCCGCGATGAACCACGTCCAGACCTCGCGGCGCTCCGTCCGGTAGCCGACGCTGCTGCCGATGTCCTGGTAGACCTGCCGCAGCTCGCCGCCGGTGGCGGCCTCGTAGAAGCGGCCGCCGGTCTCGCGCGCGAGGCGTTCCAGGGCGGGTCCGTCGACGGGGACGGGGACCGCCCTGCCGTTCTGGTAGAAGACGCCCTCGGCCGTGCCGTACGCGATCGTCGAGACGGGGATGCGCGCCTGCCGCGCCCGCTCCGCCGCCACCTGCGGGGTGCGGCCGGCGGTGTTGGTGCCGTCCGACAGCAGCACGACCCGTCCGGGCGGGGCGGACTCGCCGTACTGCGCGCCGAACGCCGTGATCGCCTCCAGCGACGCGATGACGCCCTCGCCGATCGCGGTCCGCGGGCCCAGCGCCAGCCGGTCGATCCCGGCCCGCAGCGCGCGCCGGTCGGTGGTCGGCGGGACCGCGACCGTCGCCGCCCCGGAGAACGACACCAGCCCGACGTTGAACCGCGCCGGCAGGTCGTCGAGGAACGCCCCGGCCGCCCGCTTGGCCGCCTCCAGCCGGTTCGGCTGCACGTCCGCCGCCTCCATCGACTGGGAGACGTCCACCGCGACCATGATCGTCGCCTGCTCGCGCGGCACCCGCACCTCGGTGGCCGGCCGCGCGAAGCCGGTGACGAACAGGCCCAGCATCAGCAGGAACGCCGCCGCCGGCAGGTGCCGCCGCCAGCCCGGCGTCACCGGCGCCACCTTCTCCAGCAGGGCCAGGTTCGTGAACCGCACCGCGTACCGGCCGCGCCGCACCTGCACGGCCACGTACGCGGCCAGGAGGAGCAGCAGCGCGATCAGGAGGAGCAGGCGGCCCGGCGCCAGGAAGTTCACCCCGCACCTCCCCGAAGCGGCGCGGCGGCCGGGGCGGGGGCCGCGGCCGCGGCGGCCGTGCGGCGCTGGGCCAGCACGTGCTCGACGATGTCGCGGATCCAGTCGCGGTCGGTCCGCAGCCGCAGATGGGCCGCCCCCGCCCGGCGCAGCGCCGCGCCGATGAGCGACCGCTGCTCGGCCGCGGCCAGGGCGTACCGCTCGCGCAGGCGCGGGTTCGCGGTGGAGATGTCGCGGCGGCGGCCCGTCTCGGGATCGACCACCGGCAGCAGCCCCACGTCCGGCAGGGTCAGCTCGCGCGGATCGACGACCTCGACGGCCAGCAGCTGGTGGCGGTGCGCCAGCAGCTTCAGCGACCGCTCCCACGACTCCACCGGCTCCAGGAAGTCCGAGACGACCACGGCGAGCCCGTGCCGCGCCGAGGTCGTCCGCAGCATGAGCTCCGCCCCCGGGCCCAGCCGCGGCCGCTCCGCGCCGCCGGGCTCGCCGCGCGGCACCTCCAGGAGCGCGCGCAGCAGCCGCAGCACGTGCGGGCGTCCCGACCGCGCCGGTACGTTCCGGAGCCCGCCGCCGTGCAGGATGTGCGCGCCGACGCGGTTCCCGGTGCGTTCGGTGAGGAACGCGACCGCGCCGACCGCGAACACGGCCAGGTCGCGCTTCTCCACGCTTCCCGTACCGAAGTCCATGCTCGGCGTCGCGTCGACCAGCGCCCACGTCTCCAGCTCACGGTCGGCGATCCGGTCGCGGACGTGGGGCACCGGCATACGGGCCGTGAGGTTCCAGTCCATGGCCCGCACGTCGTCGCCCGGCAGGTACTCGCGCCCCTCGGCGGACTCGGTGCCCGGGCCGGGCAGCAGCCCGAGGTGGTCGCCCTGGAGGAGGCCGTCCAGCCGCCGCACGATCAGCAGTTCCAGTGCCGTGGGGGGGGACGACCCCCCTCGCCCCCCGAACCCGGGGAGGGCGCCCTGCGCTCGTTCCTCGCTCCGGGCACCCGCCCCGGGGCAGGGGGCTCCGCCCCCCGCGCCCCCCGCTGGGGACTTCGTCCCCTCGACCCCCTCTTGGGGCTTCGCCCCTCGCCCCCATACCTTGCTTCGCTCTGTCATGCCGCCTCGCCCTTGGCCAGGTCTTCGCGGTCGTCGTCCTCGTGGGGGGCGATCCGGGGGGCGGGCACCGCCGACACCACCCGCGCGACGATCGTCCGGGCGTCGACGCCGTCGGCGAGCGCGTCGAACGACAGCACCAGCCGGTGCGCCATCACGTCCTGCGCCAGATCGCGCACGTCCGGCGGCAGGACGTAGTCGCGGCCGCGCAGCAGCGCCAGCGCCCGCGCCGCCGCGACCAGCCCGAGCGTGGCGCGCGGCCCCGCCCCGTACGCGATCAGCCGCTCGGCGCCGTCCGCCCCGTACGCGACCGGGTCGCGGGTCGCCGCCACCAGCCGTACCGCGTACCGGGCGACCTCGTCGTGCACGAACACCCGCTCCGCCGCGCGCCGCAGCCCCGTCACCAGCTCGGTGTCCAGGACGGGGGACGGCGCCGGCGGGTTCACGCTCATCCGGTAGAGCATCGCCAGCTCCTGCTCCTCCGTCGGGTAACCGACGTCGATCTTCAGCAGGAACCGGTCGCGCTGCGCCTCCGGCAGCCGGTACACGCCCTCGGACTCGATCGGGTTCTGCGTGGCCAGCACCAGGAACGGCGCAGGCACCGGGAACGTGCGCCCGCCGATGCTCACCTGCCGCTCGGCCATCACCTCCAGCAGCGCCGACTGCACCTTCGCCGGCGCCCGGTTGATCTCGTCGGCCAGCACGACGTTCGCCATCACCGGGCCGGGCTCGATGTCGAAGCTCTCGGTCGAGGGCCGGTAGATGCGGGTGCCCATGATGTCCGCCGG
The DNA here is from genome assembly GCF_040703975.1 of Spirillospora sp. NPDC029432. NCBI lineage: Bacteria > Bacillati > Actinomycetota > Actinomycetes > Streptosporangiales > Thermomonosporaceae > Spirillospora > Spirillospora sp. NPDC029432. Next base: position 106,838 of record NZ_JBEZWH010000022.1, on the reverse strand, counting down.
CACCAGGTCGGGGGTGAACTGCAGCCGCGCGAACGTGCCGCCGGCGACCGTCGCCAGCGTCTGCGCCGCGAGCGTCTTGGCGACGCCCGGCACGCCCTCCAGCAGGCAGTGGCCGCCCGCCAGGACCGCGACCAGCATGCGCTCGATCATGCGGTCCTGGCCGACGATGATCCTCTTCATCTCGAAGAGGGCCCGCTCGGCGAGCGCGCTCTCGGCGACCTCCGGCCGGTTCATCGGCCGTCGGCCGCCTGCGCCGGCTCGGGGGTGGCGGTCCGCTCCGGGCAGTCCTTGCCGGGGTCGTGCGCCGTCCAGCCCGCCTCGGCCCCGGTCTGCGGGGCGTCGCGGTGGCCGCTGACGATCTGCAGCTCGACCCGGCCGCCGTCGCCCGGGTCGGCGAACGCGACCGCGCCGCCCGTCCCGATCGCCGCCGCACCGGCCACCCCCGCCACCGCGATGGCGATCCTGGTACGCGTCCTGAGAGCCATGCCCGTTTCCTTCCGTCTTCGGAACGACAGGCACGATCACAGCAAGCGGGAGCGAAAGCGGACTTAAGGACCGCCGGGCGGCCCCGTCACGACCGGGGTATCCGCACGGCCCGCGTCCGGCCGTCCCGGCCGACGAGGCGGCCGGAATCCGTCAGCAGGCACGGCCGGATCGCCGTGAACGCGTCGTCGCCTCCGGCGGCGGCGACCACCAGGTGCAGCCCGATCTCCCGTGCGTGCGGCAGCAGCGCGGCCAGCGGCTCCAGCGGGTCGCCCTCCGGCGCGGCGACCCGGTCGCGGTCGGCCACGACCACGAACAGCTCCGCGCCCGTCCACGCCTTTTCACCGGACGCGGCCAGCCGCCGGTCCATCGACGCGCGGATGTCGTTCACCAGCGACGCAGCGCCGAGCGCGGTCGCGGCGTACCCGATCCGGTGCGCGGTACCGGCCGCGTCCACCAGCGAACGGCCGTAGTCGATGAAGACGATCCTGGCCCGGTCGGGCGCGTAGCGCTCGGTGATGCCCTCCGTGATCCGGCGCAGCACCGCGGTCCTGCCGGGCCCGGCGCTCCCCCTGACGAGCAGGTGCGGGTCCTCGGCGAAGTCCGCGTACACCGGCCGGCCGGTGCTCCCGAGCGGGATCGCCATCGGGGACGCGGGCTCCCTCCACAGCTCCTCGACGTCCGCCGTCGCGACGCGGAAGTGCGCGCCGTCGCCCGCCAGCCCGCGGCCGGGGCGCCCGGCCGGGACGTCCCGCGCCCGCTCCGCGTCGACGCCGGACCCGTCCGGGTCGGGGAGCCGCAGCTCGACGCGGGAGCCGAACAGCTTCCGGACGTCCTCCCCGAAGTCGTCCCAGCAGGCGGCCGACGCGACGACGTGGACGCCGTACGGGAGGCCGCGTGCCGCCAGGTCGGTCACCGTCCGCGCGACGGGTTCGAAGTCGCGGGACAGCGCCCGCCACCCGTCGACGACCAGGAACACGTCCGGCCCGCGCGCACCGCCGTCCCCGCGCTCGCGGGCCTCCAGAACGGACCGGACCTCCTCGACCGTGCGCCGCGGCCGTTCGGGATCGAACCCGGTCGTCACACCGGCCACGTGCGGCAGCACGTCCAGGTCCGCGAGCGCGCCGCCGCCGAGGTCGACGCAGTGGAAGCGCACCTCGTCCGGGCCGCGGGTCAGGGCCAGCGAGGCGACCAGCGTCCTGATCGCGGTGGTCGTCCCGCTCCTGGGCCCGCCGACGACGGCCACATGCCCGCCTTCGCCGGAGAGGTCCAGCCAGTACGGATCGCGGCGATGCTGGAAGGGCCGGTCGACCAGCCCGAGAAGGGCCCGCAGGCCATCGCCGTCCGCGCCGCCGTCGTGGGCGTCGAGCAGCTCGTCCAGCGGGGGCGTCTCGTCCAGCGGCGGGGTCCAGATCCGGTACGGCTCCTCCGCACCCGGCCCGGACAGCTCCTCCACGAGCGTGCCGAGCAGATCGCCGGGGGCGGCGACGGCCCTGAACCACGTGGCGGGTCCCGCGCCGTGCCTGAGGAAGCCCTCGGCCGCGTCGCCGGCGGTGGCGGGGCCGTCCGGCGGCGGGCCGCCGAGCAGCGCCAGCGCGTCCGCCTCCGGCGCGGTCCGCAGGGCGATCCGGTAGCCCAGATGGCGGTGCACGCCGTGCAGCCGGGCCTCGTCGTACCGTTCGGTGCCCGCCAGCAGGTGGACGCCGAGGGCGGCGCCGGTCCGCCCGACCCGCGCGAGCAGCCCGCCGAGATCGGGCCTGTGCTCGACCGTCGCCGCGAGGTCCTCGACGACCACGAGCAGATCGGGAAGCGCGGCCAGGGACGCGTCCGTCTCGCGGGCCTTCGCGTAGTCCCGTACGGAGGGCAGGTCACCGGCCGCGCGCAGCGCCTCCCGGCGGCGCGCCAGCTCGCCCGACAGCGCCTCGCACACCCGGACGGCGTTCGCGTCGCCCACCGCGATCCGCGCCGTGACCTGCGGAAGCGCGTCCATCCCGGCGGTCGCCGACAGCCCGTCGTGCGCCAGCAGCAGGATGTTGAGCGCCTCGGGCGGCCGGGTCATCGCCAGCCCGAGGACGACCGCGCGCAGCAGTTCCGCGTTGCCCGCCCCGACGACCAGCCCGTGCTCCTCCAGAGCGATCTCGGCCGGCCGTCCCCGCTCGTCCACCCCGACCGGCACCGCCCGCCGCTCCACCGACCAGCCCGCCCGGCCCTCCCCACCCGGCGGCAGCAGCCGAAGCAGGGTCGCCTCCTCCCGCTCCCGGCCAACCTGCGGCACCGCAGCGGCCATGAGCTCCGCCGCCTGGTCACGGCCGTCCGCCGGCACCTCCGCGAGCAGCTCCTCCCGGGGCTCGGCGAGCAGTTCCTCGCGTGCCTCCACGAGCAACTCCTGCCCAGCTCCCGCCGGCGACTCTTCACGCGCCGATGCCAGCGGCTCTTCATGAGCCCCCGTCAGCAACTCCTCGCGGTCCCCCGCCAGCGACTCATCGCGCACCGACGCCAGCAGTTCCTCGCGAGCCCCCGCCAGCAACTCCTCACGCACCGAGCCCAGCAACTCTTCGCGAGCCCCCGCCAGCAACTCCTCACGCACCGAGCCCAGCGACTCCTCGCGGGCCCCCGCCCGCAAGTCCTCCCGGACCGACGCGAGCAGTTCCTCGCGAGCCCCCGCAAGCGACTCCCCACGCACCGACGCCAGCAGCTCCTCGCGGGCCCCGGCCAGCAGCTCCTCGCGAGCCCCCGCAAGCAGTTCCTCGCGAGCCCCCGCAAGCAGTTCCTCGCGGACCGAGGTCAGCAGCTCTTGGCGTGCCTCGGCGCGTAGCTCGTCGCGGAGTTTCGCCAGCAGTTCCTCGCGGACTTTCGCGATCATCTCCTGCACCGGGCCGGGAGTGACCACCGTGCTGTCGGCGTTCGGTGCGCTGCTCTGCAGGGCGTCGTTCAGCGTGGCGTCCGGGTCCAGGTCCGGCGGCAGCGGGAGCGTCATCTCGCGCGTCGTGCCCGACCGCGTTCCGGTCGCCGCGCGAGGCGTTCCGTGGCGGGCCGCGGCCGCCAGCCAGGGGCCGGTGCGGCCTTCCGGTACGCCGCACGCCCGCAGGAACGCCGCCAGTCCCGCCTCGTCCGGGAACCGCCGCCCGGTCAGCAGGTCCGAGATCGCCTGTCCCGGCAGCCCGCTGCCCGCCTCCAGCTCCCGCATCGACCGGCCGGCCCGATGCCGCAGCTCCAGCAGCAGCCCGCCCAGCCGCGCCGCGGTGGAGACCGACGCCAGCGCCGCCTCCAGATCATCGGTGCGCGGCCGCCCCGCCTCCTGGTTCACACACGCCCCTGTCCGAGAGCATCCGAATCCGCCCCAACAGCGTAGAGGTCGGGACGATCATGGACATCCATCTCCCGGGGACCCGGGGTTTCGGACATCCCTAACGACACCGCCGCCGCGAAGATTCTTTCGAGATCGACTTTTCCGTAAACAGCCTTTCTTGTAGCGTTCGCAGCGTTTTGTGAACGGAATTCATGATCCGCCCCGCCCGAAACAAGATCATGAAAGGAAGCCACGATGGCCACGGCGACAGGCTTGGCCGCCACCGCGCTCCTGTGCCTGCTCGTGCTGCTGGCCAAGGCACGGCGCAAAGGACAGGCCGCCGCCCCCGCGGCGGCGCCCGCCGCGGACGGTGCGGCCCGGCATCCCGAGTCGCTCACCGCGGTCCTCGATCCGGGTTCCGAGGAGTACCTCGCCTGGCTCGCCGACCACCTCTGGCCCGCGGACGAGTATCTTGACCTCGAACTGGAGTGGCGGAACGAGTACGCCTCCACCGAGCTTCCCGAGCCCTACGAGGAGCCCCTGTGCCCGCACTGCCGGCTCCGCCGCGAGGACGTGTGGCCCTGCCACCAGTGCGGCCGGCTCCTGCACCCCTCCTGCGGCCACGGCATGCGCCGGCGCCGTCTCACGCACCCGTACCGCACACAGGCACCCGATCCCGAGGCCGTCATCGCCGAATGGATCTGCACGGGCTGCCTGTCGATCGTGGGACTCGACGTCGACCATGGCGACGAGGCCGACGACGATCTCCGCCGTTGATCGTTCTCACAGCGGAAAAGTAAAGAATTCCCCATCCACTTGCATATTACGGTCACCCGTAGGCAAGCTGCACTGTGTCCTAAATCAGGGCGCAGTGGAGGTTCATCCGATGTCGACCCGACCGATCGATCGTTCCGAGTCCGCGTCCGCCGGCTGCCGGCACCAGCCGCCGTGCCCCGCGCCGTACGGCCGGGACCGCGAGGCCGCCCGCATCGTCGCCAGCCATCCCGAGCAGGGCTGGAGCCTCCTCTGCAACGGCACCGTCCTCTTCGAGGACACCGGCGAGCTGCTCCCCGACGGTCGCGTGATCGCCCCGCACCGGCCCGTCCAGCCCGCCTGACCGCCCGTTCGGAGGCGGCCGCCCGCGGCCGGACCCTTTCCTAGTCCTCCCGGGATTCCGCCGGCGCGATGGCGACCGGGACGGCGTTGAGGTGGGCCATGCCCGCCAGCGGTTCGAGGCCGTGCGGGTCGGGCGAGGCGAGCAGGTTCACGTTCGCTCCGCCGGACGCGTTGGCCAGCTTCCAGCCGCCCTTGTGGCCCCAGCCGTGCGGGACCGCGACCGTGCCGGGGGTCATCTCGTCGGTGACCCTGGCGGGCAGCTCGATCTCCCCGTGCTCCGAGGAGATGCGGCACAACGCACCGTCCCGGATCCCGTACTCGGCGGCGTCCTTCGGATGGACGCGCGCCGCGTGCTCGCGCCGGCCGCTCATCAGCCCCGGGGCGTTGTGCATCCACGAGTTGTGCGAGCGCAGTTCCCGCATACCGATCAGCCGCAGGGGACGGCCGGGCGGCGGGGCGGGGGCCGCCGCGAGCCGTTCGATCTCCGCGGTGATCTCGGGCGGGGCGAGGTGGACGCGCCGGTCCCCGTGCACGATCCGGCGGCGGAGCGTCCCGGTCCGGTGGTGGTCCGCCAGGACGACGCCGTGCGGATTCCTCCTCAGTTTCCGGATGCTCAGCCCGCCGGGGCGCAGGCCGTACCAGTCCCCGCGCGGTCCCGTGCGCAGCAGCGCGTCGACCAGGAGGCGGGGCGACGGCCGGACGCCGAGCCGGTGGGCGAGCCGCTGGACGGGGAAGGCGCCGATGCCGAGCCTCATCCGGCGCGCAAGGGCGTCGACGATCTCCCATTCCTGGCGCGCCTCGCCGCGCGGGCGCACGACGGCCTCGGTCCAGGTCACGTAGGGCGTGAGGTGGTTCTGCAGGAACGGCAGCGGGAAGTCCTCGCGCTCCAGGAACGTCGTGGCGGGCAGGACGTAGTCGGCCTTGCGGGCGGTGTCGGACACGTACAGGTCGATGCACACGAGCAGGTCCAGCTCGTCCAGCGCGGCGTCGAGCGCGGCGCTGCCCGGAACGCTCTGGACGGGGTTGCCCGCCGAGACCACCAGCGCCCGCAGCCGCCCCGGCCCCGGCGTGGTGATCTCCTCGGCCATCACCCCGGCCGGGAAGGTGCCCAGGACGTCCGGGTACGCGCCGACGCGCGACCGCGTCCTCCCGTACGTCGCGAGCCCGGACAGCCGCAGGATCTCGTCGACGCGCAGCGGCGACGAGCCGAAGATCCCGCCGCCCGGCCGGTCGAGGTTGCCGGTCACCAGCGTCACGGCGTCGATCAGGAACGCGGTCAGCGTGCCGTACCGGCCCAGGCAGGTGCCGGTGCGCCCGTACACCACGGCGCGCCCGGCCGCCGCCAGGTCCCGCGCGAGCCTCCGCGCGTCCTCGGCCGGTACGCCGCTGTGCTCCCGCGTGCTCTCCGGCGTGAAGTCCGCCGCGAGCCGCCGCAGCGTCTCCGCTCCGCTCGCCTGCCGCTCGCACGCGGCGCGGTCCTCCAGCCCCTCCTCGAAGATCACGTTGAGCAGGGCGAGCAGCAGCCAGGCGTCGCCGTCCGGCCGTACCGGCAGGTGCTCGAAGGCGCGCGCGGTCTCGGTACGGCGCGGGTCGCCCACCACGACGCGCCCGCCGCGCCGCACGATCGCCGCCAGGTCCTCCCTGATCCGCGGCGCGGAGATGATGCTGCCGTGCGAGACCAGCGGGTTCGCGCCGAGCATGAGCAGCAGGTCGGTCCGTTTGAGATCGGGGATCGGGACCAGCGCCGGCGACCCGTACAGCAGCGCGCTCGCCGCGAACCGGTTGTTGACGTCCTGCGACCCGGCCGAGTAGAGGTGCGGCGACTTCAGCGCGGCCATGAACGAGTTCAGCCACAGCGGATGGCTGTAGGAGAACGTGGCGGGATTGCCGAAGTACCACCCGATCGCGTCGCCTCCGTACCGGCGGCGCAGCGCGTTCAGCCGCGCGGCGATGCCGTCCAGGGCCTCGTCCCAGCTCACCTCCTCGAACCCGCCGCCGGGCCGGCGCCGCAGCGGCCGCACCACGCGGTCCGAGTCGTTCTGGATCTCGGTCATCGCGATGCCCTTGGGGCAGGCGAACCCCTTGGACAGCGGGTGCCCGCGGTCGGGGCGGATCCGCTGGACGGCGCCGTCCTCGACGGTCACCTCCAGCCCGCACAGCGGCTCGCAGATCCGACAGTAAGTGAACACTTGCCTCGTCCCCATGCCGCCGATTGTGCCCGTCCCGCCTCCATCCGGCCAGTGCCGCCGGGCGCCGCCGTCACCGGCGCGCGGCACCGTGGCGTCGGGGGCGCCGTCCCGCCCCTGTCTGGGACGGCGCCGCGGGCAGGCGGGTCAGGCTGCGATCAGCTGGTGGCAGGGGGCGTAGGCGCGGTCGACGGTGTCGAGGGCCCAGCGCATGCGCTCGGCGTACTCCTGCGGGTGGTCGCCGGCCTCCTGGGCGACGTACGCGGCGAAGCGGGCCGGGTCGCCGGCGCGGAGCCGCTCGCCGATCGCCTCGCGCACCCGCTCGTCCGTGGGATGCTCGGACGCCTGCAGCGTCGTGGTGAACAGAACCTGTGCCAGATCCGAGGCGTTCATGGTGGCCTTCTCTCGTGGCGTTCGCTCTACCCGGAACGCTATCCGGCGGGTCTGACATTTTCGGAGGCGCCCGCCCTCGCTCACCCGGTCAGGTAGCGCCCGTACCCGAGCCTCGCCAGTTCCTCGTGCGCCGCCCACGCCTCCTCCGGTACGGGCATCGGGACCTGGAAGCCGCGCTCGGCGTACACCGCCATCCGCCGCAGGTCGCCGACCATGAGTTCGAGGAAGCGGCGGCCGTCCGGGCCGTCCGCGTGCGCCTCGTACCCGACCTCGGGCGCCGAGGCCAGCCACTCGACACCGGGCCACTGGCGCATCGCGGTCGCCAACGAGCGCCGCGTCATGTACGGCTTGGCGACGAGGATCCCGCGGCGGATCTCCCGCCCCTCCAGCAGGCGGCGGGTGGCGGTGATGTTCTCGCCCGTATTGGTCGCGGTCTCCTCCAGCAGCAGCGCGTCCTCGGGCACGCCGTGCTCGCGTACGGCACGGGCGAACACCCGCGCCTCCGTCTCGGCCCAGCCCGACGTCACCTTCCCGCGCCCGCCCGACACCACGACCAGCGGCGCCCACCCCTCGTGCCACAGCCGCGCGGCCTGCACGGCGACCCGCACGTCGTGGCAGCCCATCGCGAGGACGACGTCGGCACGCGCCATGGGGGTCACGAAGACCAGGTAGTCCCAAACGAGGCGCCCCAGCTCGCGCGCCTCCCGCCAAGCGGGAGAAAACTTCCCGGCATCACTCTCCCCCGCACGCGGCATGTCGTTGCCCTTCCGAAACATCCGGCTAGTAGCTTTCAACTGCTTTGCTCCTTACGAAAGGCTCTTACGGAAGGACAGCGTGGTGTGATCACGGCCCTCGTTCTCACCTCCCTGGCCGGCCTGCTCGTCCTGAGCCTGCCACGCCGGATCCGCCGCCTCCGCCGCTCCCGCGAGCCCGGAACGGCGCGCCCCGGCCTCGCCCCGCGCCCCGCTCCGCCGGACCGCCGCGCGGCGGAACCGAAGCCGCCCGGCCCGTACCCCGAGTCGATGACGGCCGAGCTGGAGCCCTGGGAGGAGGAGTACCTCGCCTGCCTGGCCGACCACCTGTGGCCGGAGGACGAGTACCTCGACCAGGAGCACCGCCTCGACCACGACGGCGACGGCGACTGCGGTGGCGGCCTGTGCCGCTGATCCCGCCGGGCGCTTCCCCGCCCGTGCGCGTGCCGCCCGGACCGGCGGCTACATGCGGCGCAGCTCGTCCACCATCTTCTCCAGCCTGCCCAGGCTCTGGGTCGGCCCGGCGAAACCGCGCAGGACGGCCAGCAGCTCCTCGATCCCGCCATGGTGGTCGAGGCACGTCCGCACCAGGGAGTAGGCGTCCATCCGCGGATCGGGCTGGCGCCTGACCGTCCGCGCGATGTCCTCCCGGAGCGCTCCGATCACCTCGCTCCGCTGCTGCTCGGTGGCCATCACCGGAAGGTCGAGGAGCTGCTCGGAGATCGCGAACAGCACCCTCGGCGGGATCCGGACACCCGGTTCCACGAAGCCGCCCTCGGGCACCTCGGTCCCCGGCCAAGCCGCCGGGTCCGGGGCGGCGGGCGTCGCCGCGGGCTCGGATCCGGTACGGGGCGCCGGCGCGCGCTCCGCAGGCTCCGCGCCGTTCCCCGTGCCGAGCAGGCGGTACCAGCCGGTCGTCTCCGTCTCCTTGGAGGAGACCGCGAGCCGCCGGTACTGCGCGGGATCGATCAGCCCTTCGCCGTGCTGGACGATCTCGTCGTGCAGCACGGCCGAGACGATCAGCGCCACCCGCGGGCGCTCGGCCGCGACGACGGACTTGAACGACGGCGCGTCCAGCAGCCGGAACGTGTGGTCGACCGCCTTCCCCACGATGCCGTGGCCGTCGTGGACCACCTCGCCCGCGTGCAGCGCCACCCGCAGCCGGATGGCCGCCAGGTCGCTGGCGACCTCGTGCTGCCGCCGGAACTCGGCGTCCAGCCGTTCGGTCAGCGGCGAGATCAGGACGGCGGTGGGCACCTCCGGCGGCGGGACGACGACGGCGCCGTCGCCGCGGTCCTCGACGTAGCAGCCGTCGAGCGGCACGCCCGCCGCGCCGAAGGACCGGCCGAGCCGCTCGTACAGCTCACCGCGCAGGTGCCGCTGGATGTGGTTCACCCGCCGCGGGTCGCCGAACGAGGTGATGTCGCAGGCGAAGACGGTGCGCCTGCCGGAGGGGAGCCGGCCGGTGCGGGCCTCGTTGGTGCCGCTCGCCATGGTGGTCGTCACGCCTCCTCGCGGTGGCCGGGGGCCGGGGAGCCACCCTCACTGTGCCGCGCGCTCCGGGGCGGGGCAAGCGACGGCGCACCGGCACGGTCGCAGCGGAACGGCGGCGAAACGTCGCCGGAACCGTGGCGGGGGACACAGAAATTCCGGTGATCATGCCGTTGGCTGGAAAGAGCAGGTTCTCCCGATCTTCCCATCGGTCATGGTTCACTGTCGGGCATCGGGCCGGCGCGTTCGGCTCCGACCGTTTCGCACGATTTTCATGAGCACGATTCCCATGAGCACGATTCCCATGAGGACGAACGTCGTGACAGATACGGCACACCCCGGACCGCGCGGCGGCGCGGGACCGCCCGCCGCGCCGGCGCCGGGGGACGTGCTGTTCCGCCTCGTCGAGGCGGTGGCGGCGCTGCCGGCGTTCCAGCGGCGCGACACCCGCGAGCTGGTCACGGGATCGCTCCGCCCCGACATCGCCATGGCGGCCCGCCAGGACGAGCGCCCGCTGATCGCCGCGCTCGGTCTCGTCCAGGCCTGCCTCGACCGGGAGTCCGGCCTGCGCGAGCTGCTCGAGACGCTGCACCTGGTGGAGGGCGATTCCGAGCCGATGCGGCGGGTGGTCGAACTGGCGCTGGCACTGCCGCCCGAACGCGGGCGGGCGGAGCCGCGCGGAGGGGACGGCAATGGAGGCGAACGCCCTTGAGATCGCCGATGCGCTGACCCAGGTACGCGACCTGCAGGACGAGCCGGGTCGCGCCGCCTTCGTGCAGCTCATCGGCGAGGCGCTGGGCGCGCCGCTGTTCGTCCCCTCCGCCACGAGCCCGAAGATCTTCCTCTACAACCTCGTCCGCGCGTGCCTCGACCAGGTCGGCGGCATGGACGCGCTGCTGCGGGCCGTCGACTTCCTCGCCGGCAGCACGCACGCCGCCGCCCTCGTACGCCGCCACGCCGGCCCGGCGCGGGAGCTCCTCCAGCCCGCCGCGGAGGTCCGGATCAAGGAGGTCCTGCAGGGCCTCACGCTGCCGTCGCTGGCGCGCATCCACCACGTGGCCGCGGGGACGGCCGTCGCCGCGTCCCCGCCGCGGCTGGAGGACGCGTGGCAGGCGTTCTGCATCCTGCTCGACACCAACACCGGGCCGGACGGCGTCCCGCCGCACCTGCTGTTCGTCGAGCTGCTGATCCGGGCGCTCGACCGCGAGGCGGCGTCGGACGCGCCCCGCCCGCACGCCGCCGGATCGGCCGCGCGGCTGCGGATCTGGATGGCCGGTGAACTGGACGCGCTCCGCGCGGAGGGGGCCGAGGCGGTCGTCGAGCAGCTGGAGCGGATCAGGTCCGAGAAGGAGCTGCAGGTGGTCAAGAACGACCTGCCCATCCACCTGATCATCCAGCTGGAGCCGGTGGACGGCCGCACCCCGGGGCGCAGCGAGATCCGCGTCTCGCACTGGCGGCAGTTCCACCCGTTCGAGTGGCGGCCCGTCCGTGGAACGGACCGGATCGTCGCGCGCGAGGACGTCCACGATGAGGTGCGCGCGCTCGTCCAGGAGGCCGAGGGCGGCTGGGCCAACCAGCTGGACGACTCGCTCGTCCTCGAGTTCGTCCTGCCGTACGGGCTGCTCCATCTGGCTCCGGACGAGTGGACCCGCGATCCCCCCGCCGAGCCGTACCCGACGCCGCTCGGCACGGAGTACGAGGTCATCGTCCGCAGTTACGAGCGCATGTACGACCTCACGATGCACCGTGCGTGGCGGCAGCGCTGGCGGGTGCTGCTGGAGGCGATGGAGTGCCTGGTGCACTGGCCGGAGGGCGACCGCCCGGCCGAGCCGCACCGGTTCCGCAACCGCCTCATGAGCCAGCGCAACGTCGTCGCCTGCGTGCTCGGCTCGCCTCCCGACCGTGAACCGGGACGCACCCAGCTGCGTATGGCCATCCGCACGGGAGTCCCGGTCGTGCTGTGGGACCGCGGCGAAATTCCCATCAAGGAGCTGAGGGATGTGCTCAGCGAAGTGATAGAACGCCCGGATATGAGGTCGCTTCCGACCGATCTCAAAAGATTGCGCCGGGAACGCTCGGTGGCCGCCGAAAGTTCGGCCGGAGTCGATTCGGTGTCGCTTATTTTTGACGACCCGGCCCATTTCCTGGACGAGGTCCAACGCTTCCGTCCGCCCGAGTGAAAGGCGTCCAGGTGCAGACACATCCGGTTGTCCGCGATTGGGCAGTGAACTCTTACCGGGCGGGCCTTGCGCACCGGCGCCGATGGGGAGGATGCTCTTGGGGGACTCTGCGGCGTGCGGGCCAAACCACCGTCCGGCCACCCACGAGGGGCGTCTTCGATGAGCGCTGACGAGCGACCCGACATCCCGGCCCCGGGTGATGGCCGACGATTCGACGGCAGCGCGGCGGAGGCGTCCGCCGATGGGAAAGCGCCGGCCTGGTGGATCTATCGCGGCACCGGACGGCCGCTGCACGATATCGATCTGCGCGCGCTGCTGCCGCCCGCTCCGCCGTGGCGGCGTTTCGGCGGCTCCGAAACGCAGCCGCCGCCGGCCGAGGACGACGAGGACCTCGCCCGCCGGCTGGGGCCGGTGGACAACGTGCGGGGCGTCCCGGCCGATCCCCGCGAGATCGACGCGGTGAACGCGGCCCTGTATCTCCGAAGGCCGCTCCTGGTCACCGGAAAGCCCGGGGTGGGCAAGTCCACCCTCGCGTACCGGATCAGCCGCGAGCTGCGCCTCGGCCGCGTCCTGCGGTGGCCGATCTCCAGCCGCAGCACGCTGCGTTCCGGCCTTTACGAGTACGACGCCATCGGCCGCGCCCAGGAGGCCGCGGCCTCGCGAAGTGCGGGCGATTCACCCGGCCGGCCCGACGAGGGTTCCGGAATCGGGAGCTATCTGCGGCTCGGCCCGCTGGGAACCGCCCTGCTCCCGTACGAACTGCCGCGCGTGCTGCTTATCGACGAACTCGACAAAAGCGATATCGATCTGCCGAACGACCTGCTCGACGTCTTCGAGGAGGGCGAATTCACCATCCCCGAGCTCGTCAGAATAAGCTCCCGCGAGCCGACTGTCAAGGTCCACACGGCCGATCCGGAGGTAAGGGCTTCGGTTCGAAACGGACATATTCGCTGCCAGGCCTTCCCGGTTATCATCATCACCAGCAATGCCGAACGCGAGTTCCCGCCCGCCTTTCTCCGTCGATGTCTGCAGTTCCATTTGAGGGAGCCCGATGAGGAACGGCTCGCGAGCATGATCGCCGCCCACTTCGCCGATCGCGCCGATGAGCATTCACTGGAGATGGTCTACGAATTCCTCACGCATCGCCGGCTCCACGGCGGGCTGGCGGCCGACCAGCTGCTGAACGCCGTTTACCTGGCGACGTCCGGCGCACACACCGCCGGCGCGTCCTGGCAGCGGATCCTCGACCTGCTCTGGCAGCGGCTGGACCAGGGACAGCACGAAGGCCGCCCCGAGGCGGTCGCCGAGTGAACGAGTGGGCCTACGATCTGCCGCCTCCGGGCCCGGCGCGGGCACCGGGGCGGGAACCCGTCGCCCGGCCCACCTCGCGCGAGATGGCGGACTCCCTGTGGCTGGCCGCCGTACAACACGCCGCGGAACGCGCCGCCACGGCCCGCCCTGGCGGCTCCGACCCGCCCGGCCAGAGCAAGGACCGTCCCCCTAAGGACCCGGACACGTACCACGCCCCCACCGGCCCGACGCCGCCATGGCCGGAGGGGGCCACCCCCCACGCATGGCCCCGCCCAGGTGTTACAAGAGACTCTTCTGTTGGCGGAGAGACGTCTGGGGACCAAGAGGCGATGCCGGAAACGGTCGGTCTCCGGCCCGTACAGGGCCGGTCGTGGGCGGCGTCGCCCGCCCGCCCCCCGGCGTCGGTCTCCGTACTGCGCGCCCCCTCCTCGCTCCCGGACCTCCTCAAGGGCGTCCCGCCGCTGCTCGAACGGCGCGCCATCGCCCGCGCGATGCGTCCCCTCAAACGCGCGGCCGAGTCCCGGACGGGCGAGTGGGAGTTCGACGAGGAGGCGACCGCGCAGCAGGCCGCCGAGGACGGGCTGTGGCTCCCCCGCACCAGGCCCGCCCGGGAACGCTGGCTCGACCTGGACATCGTCATCGACGACGGCCGCTTCGCGAACCTGCACCGGCCGGTGTGCGACCAGCTCGTCGACAGCATCACCGCGTCCGGCGCGTTCCGGGACGTGCGGATCCACCTCCTCGACACCGACGTCTCCCACGTCCGCGACCTCCGGCTGCGCGGCGCGGCCCGTCCCGGCGGCGCCGGACCGGGCCGGCCGGCCTCCGCGCTGACGCACGACGGCCCGCCCGGCCGACGCCTGCTGCTGGTCCTCACCGACGGGGTCGGCGAGGCGTGGCACTCGTCCGCGGCCCAGCGCGTCCTCGCGCACTGGGGACGGACCCGCCCGGTCGCCGTGATCAGCGTCCTGCCGCAGCGCCAGTGGCGCCGTACCGGCCTCGGCACCCGGGCCGCCTGGCTGACCGCGCCCGCCGCCGGCGCCGGCAACGGCCGCTACAAGGCCGAGTTCCCGTCCTCCCCCGACCGTCCCGGCCACGAGCCCGCCCGCCGCCTCCCGCCCGGCCGGGTCTGCGTCCCGGTGCTCGAGATCGCCCCTTCCCAGCTGCGGCGCTGGGCCGCCCTGGTCGCCGAGGACGGCCATCGCTGGTACGGCCCGGTCGCGACCTGCGGCGGCACTCCCGTCGAGGCACCGCCGCCGCCCGGCCCCGACTCCGTGCCGTCCCCCGCCGAGCTGGTGAGCCGCTTCCGGGCGACCGCCGAGCCCGCCGCGTTCGCCCTGGCGGTCCATCTCGCCGCGGCGCCCCTGAACATCCACGTGATGCGGCTCGTGCAGCGCGAGATGCTCCCGCACTCCCGGCCCGCCGACCTCAGCGAGCTCATGGGCAGCGGCCTGCTGCGCCGGACGACGGCGCGCGCCCGGCCGGCGACCGCGGAGTCGCCGGACGAGATCACCTACGACTTCGTGGACGGCGTGCGCCCCGAACTGCTGGCCGCCGGCCGCCGTTCCGAGACGGCCAGGGTGCTCACGACCCTGGGCGCCCACCTGGGAGAACGGATCCGGGTCCTCGGCGACCTCGCCGACACGGTCAGGGCACCGGCCGACGCCTCACCGCCGACCCTCACCCGCGAGAACGCCGCCTTCGCCGAACCGGCGATGCACGCCCTCCGCGCCCTCGCCGGGCCTTATCGGCATCCGCTCCGAGAACTGGAAAGGTCCCTTTCCCGTGTCCACAAAGGGACGTCCCGCGAAGAGAAACTTTCGGCAATTCCAGACGGCGGCTCGGCAAAGTCGGACGTGCCCGGATCCGACCAGGGTACCGGTGCAGGCATGATCAACAACACGCTCGGCCGCGCGCGCGACACCACCCGCGACGCCATCGAGATTCGCCCGAACACCGACCGGCCAATCATTCCCCCGGGAGTCGGCGTGACGATCAGGAATACCCCCCTCGCCCCCGAACGAGGCCCGAACGATCCGCCGCCGGTCTGGGGAAACGTCCCCGCCCGGAACATCAATTTCGTCGGCCGCGAGAAGATACTCGACGACCTGCACCGCCGCCTTTCCAAGGGCACCACGGCGGTCCTGCCCGAAGCATTGCACGGAATGGGCGGCGTGGGCAAATCCCAGATCGCCATCGAATACGTGCACCGGCACACCGCCGATTACGACCTCATTTGGTGGATCCCGGCCGAGCGCACCGGCCAGGTCCAGCAGGCGTTCGTCGAACTGGCCGCGCAATTGGACCTCAAGGTGAGCCAGGAGGTCAACGTCGCGGTACCCGCCGTACGCGAGGCACTGCGCCTCGGCCGCCCCTTCCGCAACTGGCTGCTGGTCTTCGACAACGCCGAGCAACTCGACGAGATCCGGCAGTTCTTCCCGACCAACGGCCCCGGAAAGATTCTGGTGACCTCCCGGAACCAGGCATGGACATCGTTCGCCAGTTCACTGGAGGTCGACGTCTTCCAGCGCGAGGAGAGCAAATCGCTGCTCAATCTCCGCGGCCCCGAACTGAGCGACGAGGACACCGACGAGATCGCCACACTGCTCGGCGACCTGCCGCTGGCCATCGAGCAGGCCGCGGTCTGGCTGTCGGAGACCGGAATGCCGGTCGCCGAATACCTGACGCTCTTCAAAGAAAAGCATGAAAGGGCCGCCGAACTTCTCGGCGGCGTCGCCCCGGCGGCCTACGAACTGCCCGTGGCGGCCGCCTGGAACGTCTCTCTCGACCGGCTGCGCGAGTCCGATCCGGCCGCCCTCCAGCTGCTGCAGGTATGCGCCTTCTTCGCGCCGGAGCCGATCTCCCGCCGGCTGCTTTCGGGCGCCCGCGACATCGAGGGCCCGCCGGAACTCATCGAGGCGCTCGGCGACCCGATCAAACTGGCGCGCGCCATGCGGGCCATCAACCAGTACGCGCTGGCCAAGATCAGCCACCGTACCGGCACCCTCACCCTGCACCGCCTCGTCCAGCGGGTGATCGTCGGCCAGATGTCGCAGCAGCAGCAGGCCGAATTCCGGCACTGCGGCCACCAGTTGCTCACCAGGTTCGACCCCGGGTCCCCCGATCTCAAGCAGCAGTGGACGCAGTACGCCGAGATGCTCCCGCACGTGCTGTACTCCGAGATCGTCGAGTGCGACGACCAGTGGGCCCGCCAGCTGGTGCTCAACCAGATCGACTTCCTCTTCCACTGGGGCGACCACCAGGGCTTCCTCGACCTGTCGCAGCAGGCCGTGGAGGTCTGGACCGCCAGTCTCGGCGAGGACGACGAGCAGACGCTCTCGGCCCGGCTCCGCCTAGGCCGCGCGCTGCGGATCCTGGGCCGGTACAACGAGGCGTACGACCACCACCTGCGCGCACGCGACATCTTCCTCGGAAAGCACGGCCCCGAGGACGAACGAACGCTGGAGGCGCAGCGGCTGCTCGGCGGCGACCTGCGCTATCTGGGCCGGTTCGAGGAGGCCCGGGAACTGGACAGCCACTCCTTCGAGGTCATCCGGCGGCGGTTCGGCCCCAGCGAGCCCATGACGCTGGACCAGGCCCATCTCTACGCCATCGACCTGCGGCTCACCGGCGACGCCGCGGGCGCGCTCGAGATCGACACCGAGACCGCCCGCAAGAGGGGCTTCGAGCTGGGCGACGACCATGTAGGCACGCTGGGGACACGCCTGGCCATGGCCGTCGACGAGCTGGAACTGGGCAACTACTTCGAAGCACGCAACCTCGCGCTCCAGCTGGAGTCCCGCTACCGGACGCTGTACGGCAACGAGAACCCTGGGACGATCGAATGCCAGACCGTCCTCTCGGTCGCGGAACGCAAGACCGGTTCGCATGAGCGGGCCCTCGAGCTGTCGGCGCAAGCCCTCGCCAGTTCCCGGCAGCGGTACGGCGCCAAGCACCTGAGCACGCTCTCCGCGGCCCTGAACCACGCGATCAACGTGCGCCAGAACGGCGACCTGGCGGGGTCCATCCGGCTCGCCGAGGAATCGCGGCAGGACTACGTGGACCTGTTCGGGCCCGACCACCCGAACTCGCCCACCTGCGATGTCAACCTGGCGGTGAGCCTCCGGCTGACGGGCCAGGCCGAACGCGCGCTCGAGATGGACCGGGCCGCGCTCGCCAAGCTCACCGACCTGCTCGGCGCCGACCACCCGCGGAGCCTGGTCTGCGCCGTCAACCTCGCCAGCGACCTCGCCGCCACCGACCGGCGGCAGGAGGCGCTCACCGTGGGCGAGGAGACGATGGAACGCCTTCAGAACACGATAGGCCAGGACCACCCGATCGCCCTGGCCTGCTCGCTCAATCTCTCCCTGGACCTGCGCGCCAACGGCGACGACGCGGCCGCCAAGCCCCGTTTCGCCGACACGCTCACTCGCTATCGCAACGTCTTCGGGGACGCCCATCCGGCGACGGTCGCGGCAGGGCAGAGTATCCGCGCGGACTGCGACATCTTCCCCATTCCGGTGTGAGTTCCGCCCGCCGAACGCGAAAGGGCGGTCCGCTCACATGTCGTGGTCGCCGTCCTTGATGGCCTGGACAAGCTCGCGGAACGCCGGCACCCCGAGGATGACGGTGCGCCGGCCCCGGTCCTTACTGTCCCTGATGGCAGCGAATCCCCGGATCACCGCAACGCTCACACAACTCGAACCCGCCTCAGACCTGGTGCTCTTGCGCCATGTGACACGATCCAGTTCACCGTGGCTGATCATTTACCTCTTCCGCCCTACCGTGAGGTGTAGTCGACCAAGTGAATAAAGGACGCCGCTGTCCATGTCGCGCACCCGCTGAGGCGCGCGCTCTTTTCAGTTGGAACGATCAAGTTCCAGGGGTGGCCTGCAAACTTCTAATGCACATAAGGATATTCGGGTCAACGAATAACATATTTCCGTCCACTGTAGGACGCCCTGATCGCCTTGTCCAGTATTGGAGGTCAAGTCTTACTTGACAGGGCTATGTAACGGGCGGCCCCAAACCCCGTATTTCATTGAGCCCGCAATGGCGGTATTGCAAGGTCGTTCCTGGTCGAGTGGCGAATGGCAGCGCAGGGACATTCGCGTCTCCGCCCCCCCTGATCGAGGCGGGGCCAGCCGGGAGGAGGTACGGACATGGGCGCCCTTCCTCCCGGCCTTGCGCGGACGAACCGGAGCTAGAGTTCGCCGGACTTGATGGACGTGATCAGGGTGCGCAGCTCGCTCACCGAGAACGTCAGCATCGGACCGGTGGGGTTCTTGGAGTCGCGAACGGCACGCGAGCCGTCCATCGCGGCGACCTCCACGCAGGTACCGATCGACGGGTCGCCGCTGTAGGTGCTCTTCCGCCACTTGAGCCCGGCCACGCCGGCGGATGTCGCCCGAACCACCATGATTCTCCCCTTTTTGACAAGGGGTGCCCGGAACCATTCGGGCACCCCGTACACACTCTGGCGCCGGACAATCTACAGCCGCCATGGTGATCGCCGAGCGGAATCCACGGACGACACACCACCTCCAAAATCCGCAGGCCCAGGGATTATGAAACCGGATCATCTCTCACATTTACCCAGAGACATTCCCCTCAATGAGGACTTCTCCGGCGAGGCTCACGAGCCAGCGACACACCAAAACCAAATCCCCCCACATCCCCCCTTGCTCAACATTTTCCTTGCAAAGGAATTTCAACCACTATCCAGACATCAACTCCAAGTCTCTCCTCGCCGCCGTGCCCGCAACCTCACTGCACGCGATCGGCCGTGCGCATTCAGGCCGGATCCGGTAACCGTCGGCCGCACCCCAACGCGAACCGCCAACCGATCACCCCCACTTGCACAATGTGGCCAAACCGCCCCTTCCGTACCACTCCGCGGCTAGAGTGATCGCCCCGGCCGTCCAGGAACGGAGGAATGGTGGACACCCAAGGGGCACCCACCGACCTGCACACCGACCGCCCCCACCCGGCGCGCGTCTACGACTACTGGCTGGGCGGGAAGGACAATTTCGCCGCCGACCGGGAACTCGCCGAGCGGATGCTCCAGGTCAGCCCGCTCATTCCAGGCTCGGCCCGTGCCAACCGCGCGTTCCTGCGCAGGGCCGTGCGGAAGCTCGTCGAGGAGGCCGGCATCCGGCAGTTCCTCGACATCGGCAGCGGGCTGCCCACGCAGGAGAACGTTCACCTGGTGGCCCAGCGCCTCGCCCCCGAGTCGCGCGTCGTCTACGTCGACAACGACCCCATCGTCCTCTCCCACGGCCGCGCGCTCCTGCAGAGCACGTCCCAGGGCAGGACCGAGGTCGTACACGGAGACGTGCGCGACCCCGACGGGATCCTCGGCGATCCCGTCGTCCAGAGCGCGCTCGACTTCGACCGCCCCATCGGCGTGCTCATCAACGCGGTCCTGCACTTCGTCTCGGACGACGAAGATCCCGCGGGCCTCGTGGCGCGCTACCGGGACGCGGTGGTTCCCGGAAGCCACCTCCTCATCGCCCAGTCGTCCTGGGAACTCCACCCGCCGGAATCCGTCGAGGCCGCGCAGCGGGAGACCCAGAGAACCGGTTTCACCGTCCGCTTCCGGGACCGCGACGAGATCCTCCCGTTCTTCGACGGCCTGGAACTACTGGATCCCGGCCTGGTACCGATCTGCGACTGGCATCCCGACGGCCCCGTCCCCGACGACCACCGCCTGGCGACCCTCTACGGCGGCCTGGCCCGCGTACCGTGACTCCCTCGTCCCACCACACACCGGCCACCAGCGAACGCCTGCTCCCCGGAACGGGAACTCCGCGGACGACCCGAGGCGCTGACCTAGCGGCGGCGGGCTAGGACTCTTCGTGGAGGGCCAGCGAGCGCCGGGCGGCCGACTTGAGGGCGGGCAGGTAGCCGTTCGCATGGCCGCGCGCGGTCGGGTGGTACGAGTCGCCGATGGGAAAGGTGACCGAGTTGAGCCAGCCGTCGCCCGAGCACAGTTCGTGCCCGGAGAAGTCGTCCCGTACATCGGAGAAGACGAAGCCGGCGCGCGCGACGGACTTCTCGATCGATGTGTTGAGCGTGTCGGCGGCCCGGTTGAGAACGGTCCGCTTGGTCTGGTTGAGCCCGACGCACCCCGCACTGTTCTTCAGGTACAGCCGGGGGTAGCCGAGGACCACGACGCGCGCCGACGAGGCCCGGGAACGGATCTTCCCGTACAGGGAGTCGAGCTTGCCCGGAAGCGTGTCCTCCATGTAGCCCTCGGCGTTCTTCACCGCCGTCTCGCACGAGGCCGTCGACCGCAGCACGCACGTCTCCATCACCTTGGCGAACCCGGCGTCGTTCCCGCCCACGGTGATGCTGACGAACGTCGTGGACGAGCTCAGCGCCCCCAACTGGCCACTGGTGACGGTCGAGGTCGTCGCCCCGGAGCAGGCCACGAACTTGAACGAGTCGGGCGAGTTCGCCGCCGCCCACTTCTTCGGGTATGCGTTGGCGCTCCGATTGCAGGCGCCGGCACCCGGGTCATAACTCCCCGCCCCCGTTCCTGAAGAGTACGAATCCCCCAACGCGACATAGTTCGTCGCGGCCGCCGCCGCGGCCCCGGAGACGACGACAGAACCAGAAGTGAGCATGAAAGCACTCACGGTGACAACAGTCAGGCGGGAGGCGTACATAGAAGCTCCAAGGGGACGGGACGTTTGCTCACCTCCGCTTATACCCGTGCCGCCAAATACCGATACCCCAAGATGATCAGCAAGTTTTGTCAACCTTCGCCGTTTATATCCCTCAATTTACCTGCATGCCGATCACCGTCCCAGCAACGCATAGCGGAACACCCAGCCGACTTCCACCACTCCCAAGGAGCTCTCGAGAGCAAGGACGCACTGTCGAGCACGCCATGAGACGATCCCGCTTCGCTCTCTGACCCCAAGAAGCCCCGCTGCTCACCACGTCCGGCTATGCCCGCTCTGCGACGGACGCTGATCTGACCGGACGCTGACAAGCCGGTTGCGCGCATGCTCGTAGAGGAAGAACCTTCCCCTGACTGTGAACGTTCCGGGGCGTGACGAGTCAGGCGCTGGACGCCTGCGGCACCCGCAGGCTTCTCCCGGCAACAGCCGCGCTCAGCCTGGAAGCGCGAAACCACACCGGCGCCCTGCATGTCTTGCCAATGGAGATGTCACTGATTACAGCGATGCCCAAAAGCGCGGAAGATGCCGTATCTCACCCGCGCTTCACCGTCTCGCGCGCGTGCTAGCGACACATCAGGACAATCAGTGACGATCACCCCATACCAGCCGCCCCGGAACCTACCGGCGCTCTCAATGGCCATCCTTTTCGCGACGAAGACTGGACAGCCATGCTGATCGCGCACTACGGTCATTGCCCGGATTGACACGGCAAGTCATGACTTGGATCTACTCACCCCCACCACGGACCAGCAGAAGTCTCGGTCTGTCCAACTTGGGTGGTGCTCATACCCGGAGCATTTGCCAGCGACTGCCAGCGACATTGTCGACAAGAACAAGTGGAATCATGACCCTAACTAGGCCGGCCCAGCCACGCAGCCTCACACAGTGGCCCATCCAGGCGACGTTCATGGCACTTGCCGTCTTGGCGAGTGCCAGTGCATGCAGTGACGCTGGCGAGACGGAGGCCGCATCGAGGTTCGTGGACACGAAGATCACTGTGCCCGACCCGTGCAGCTTGATCAGTTCTCCTCTTTCCGAGGAACTGATCGGTGCCGCCTCCGGTACCCGAGAGAAGGAAGGAGACTCGCCAGGGAACACTCAGCCGAGCTGTAATTGGAAGGTTCGACGTTCAAGCGGCACGGCTTGGAAAGAAGAGTCCATCGCCGTCCATGTGTCCGCCACAACGAAACGACTGAGGCACGGCGACAAGTTCCTCGCGCCCAAGGCGGCCTACAACGCCCACTCTTCAGGGAAGAGCTGCAAGAAGATCCAGCTCCCCGCGACCGAGTCGTGCTGGTATCACAACGCCAACTTCGACCTCGCACTGGTCCTGCGCAAAGAATATGTGGTTGCGTGGGCATACGTCACGGGGGAACACTCTCCTGCTCTCCGACAGGACAGTCTCGAAGCCACCGCACAGCGGATGGCGGCAGATATCGACAAAGGCCTTTCCCAAGCCCAGAAAGAGTAAGTTGACGTCCCCGGTTGGCTCGTCACAACATGGTGGTTCACAGGCTTCGCCTGGAATGCAGTCTCCTGGTTCGCCGGGCGAGCGGATCTCTCGCAGGCAAGAGAAGCGGAAGATGACCGTGGCGCTTCGCCGCCCTCCATCTCACGCACTCCAATGCAATGAGCCGGACATAGACTGCTCGGACATCTCAGCCACGATGTCCCAAGCGTCGACTCCCCCGCCAAGCCCAGACCCGTCAGGTGCCGTGCCCTCGAAGTGCTTCACCAGTACGCGCCTTTTTGCTGCCGGTTGTGCGGTTGGCTCTGTAGCCTGCCCGTGTCCGAATCTCCAGCGGAAGCAGGTGTCACGCCTTGGCCACTGAGAGTTCCATTCCCGAGATCCCCACGGACGTCCCGACATCGGCGCGGATCTACGGCTGGATGCTGGGCGGCAAGGACAACTACGAAGTCGATCGGGAGCTCGCGATCGCGGGGCTGCCCGATTTCCCGGAGATGGTGGACGTCGCCCGGCAGAATCGGCTGTTCCTCTATCGTGCCGTCCGTTACCTGGCGGTCGAGGCGGGGATCCGGCAGTTCATCGACCTCGGGTGCGGGCTGCCGACCGACGACAACGTCCATCAGGTCGCCCAGCGGTTCGTCCCCGACGCCCGTGTGCTCTATGTGGACATCGACCCGATCGTTCTGGCGCACGCCCGGGCCCTGCTGGCCGGCGACGGTTCCACCACGGTCATCACCGCCGACATGCGCGACCAGGAGGCGATCCTCGCCCATCCCGAGACCCGCCGCCTGATCGACTTCGACGAGCCCGTGGCCGTGCTGTTCCTGTCGATCGGGCACCATCTGTTCGATTCCGACGATCCGCGCCGGGTCCTGCACACGATCATCGACCGGGCGGCGCCGGGAAGCCACCTGGCTTTCACGCAGGTCGTCGGCTCCACTCCGGAACGGGTCGCGGAGTTCAACGCCAGGACGAACGAGGCGGGCATCCCCTGGCAGACCCGCAGCCGCGAGGAGGTCGACGCGTTCCTGGAGGGACTGACCCCCGTCGAACCGGGCCTGGTCGACATCTCCGAATGGCGCCCCGACCCCGACCAGCCGCCGCTGGCGCCCGTCCCGGAGGAACTGGCGCAGTTCGCCGGAGCGTCCAGGTTCGGGGCGGACCTCTACGAGTACGGCGGCGTCATGATCAAAGCCTGAGCTCCAGGGCCTCGCGGGCGGCGGTCATGACGGCCACGTTCCCGTGTCCGGGGGTGGACAGGGCCGCGGGGGCCGGGACGAAGTTCGCGCCCATTTTTCGCTTCTAGGATGTGAGCGACATCCGGTCGGGTGGTTGAGGAGGCGCGCGTAGTGGCGCAGCTGGCTGTCGCGGACTCGTTCATGCCGCAGTACGCGAAGCTGGAGCCGAAGGTGCGCAAGGGGGTCGAGGCGGCGTTCGCGAAGTTCGCGGAGCACTCGCACGCCGGGCTGCATCTGGAGAAGCTCAGCGGGGCGCGGGATCCGCGGATCCGGACGATCAGGATCGACCTGTACTGGCGCGGAGTGGTGCTCGCGCCCGACAAGGGCGACGTCTACTGCCTGCTGTCGGTGCTCCGGCACGATGAGGCGATCGCGTACGCGAAGAGCCGGAAGTTCACGGTCAACCAGGCGATCGGGGTGCTGGAGGTCCGGGACCAGAAGGCCCTGGACGACATTTCGCCGGCGCTGGAGAAGGCGGCGGAGAGCAGCGAGTACCGGCTTTTCGAGCACCTTTTCGACAAGGACCTGCTGAAGCTCGGAGTCGACCGGGAGCTCGTTCCACTGGTACGGCTGATCACGACCGAGGCGCATCTGCAGGCGCTGGAGAAGTATCTGCCGGAGCCGCAGTACGTCGCGCTGCTGGCATTGGCTCAGGGAATGACCGTGGACCAGGCGTGGGGCGAGGTCGCCAAATGCCTGCCGGCCGAGCAGCCGCCGCCCATGGTGGATCCGGACGACATCGTCACGGCGATGCGCCGTACCCCGGAGCGGGTCGCTTTCGTGAACGGGCCGGAGGAACTGCGGGACATCCTGGCGCACCCGTTCGACACCTGGCGGATCTTCCTCCATCCGGTGCAGCGGAAGGTGGCGCTGCGGCCGTCGTACAGCGGTCCGGCGCAGGTCACCGGGGGTGCCGGTACGGGCAAGACGGTGACGGCGCTGCACCGGGCGCGCTTTCTGGCGCAGGCGGATCCGCGGGCGCGGATCCTGCTGACGACCTTCACGAAGAATCTCGCGCAGGCGCTGGAGAAGCAGCTCGCCCTGCTCATCGAGGACGCGAAGGTGCGGGACCGGATCGAGGTCGTGAACGTCGACCGGGTGGCGTACGGGATCGTCGCACGGCATCACCGGCCGGGAATCGCCGGCGCGGACGTGGTGGATCCGCTGTGGGAGGAGGCGGCCGAAGGGCTGCCCTTCTCACCGACGTTCCTGCGGCGGGAATGGGAGCACGTCGTACTCGCTCAGGAATTGGCGAGCGAGGACGAGTATCTGGCGTGCAGCCGCGTCGGCCGCGGCGTTCCGCTGGGGAAGGCGCAGCGGGCGGTGGTGTGGAAGGCCATCGACCAGGTGGTGACCTCGCTCAAGGCGGAGCGGAAGTCCACCTTCCCGCAGTTGGCGAACGAGGCGGCCGATCTGGTGCGGGCGCCCGAGTACGACCACGTGATCATCGACGAGGCGCAGGACATCCACCCGACGCAGTGGCGGCTGCTGCGGCGCCTGGTCGCGGAGGGGCCGGACGACCTGTTCATCGTCGGGGACCCGCACCAGCGGATCTACGACCGGCACGTCTCGCTGGCGGGCCTCGGGATCAACGTGCGAGGGCGCAGCGCCAAGCTGAGGCTCAACTACCGGACCACGCAGGAGATCCTCGGCTGGGCGGTGCCGCTGCTCGGGCTCGTTCCGGCGCAGGGCCTGGACGACTCGGCGGACACCCTGGACGGCTACCGCTCCCCCATGCACGGCCGGCGTCCCGTGGTCAGGCGGTACGAGGACGTCGACGGCGAGCTGGACGGCCTGGTCGAGCAGGTGCGGGCCTGGCTGGACGACGGCGTCGAGCCGAGCGCGATCGGTGTCGCGGCCCGCTACACGTACCTGGTGAAGAAGGCCGCGGGCCGGTTGAAGGCCGCCGGGATCACGGCGTTCCAGGCGCCGAGCAAGTCCGACGGCGTGCAGATCGGGTCCATGCACCGGATGAAGGGGCTGGAGTTCCGGTGCGTCGCGGTGATCGGGGTGGACGAGGCGTCCGTCCCGTCGCCGTCGGCGATCGCGGCCGAGGAGGAGGACCCCAAGGCGCACGCGCAGGACGTGCAGATGGAGCGGTGCCTGCTGTTCGTCGCGTGCACGCGGGCGCGCGACCATCTGTACGTGTCGTACGCGGTGGCGCCCAGCGCCTTCCTGCCCTCCTAGCCGGGGAGTTCGGCTAGGAGTTCCACGAGTTCCGGGACCTGCGGGTGGTCGTCGCCGTAGTGCGAGCGGATGTCGGCCAAGAGGGCGGAGAGTTCGTCCCTGCTGCCGGTGCCCGCGGCCAGGCGGAAGCGTCCGGTGCGTACGCGGAGGCGTAGGGAGAGGTCGTCGTACGGGTCGGAGATGTCCGCGAGCAGGGCCTCCTGTAGACGGATGGCCTTGTCGGTCTCTCCTAGCTGGGCCTCGCAGACGGCTTCCTGCTCGCGGCAGTGCAGGACCTTGTCGTCGTGCGGGCCGTACCACTCGGACAGACCTTTGGCGGCGACCCGGTAGGCGGGTATGGCGCGGCGGTAATCACCGCCCTGGTAGAGCACCTCGGCGAGGTCGAGCCGCAGGTGCAGGACCTCGGCGTCGTCGTCGCCCAGGGAGAGCTGGGCGGGTTCGGCCAGGTCGGAGAGGAGTTCGGCGGCCTGGGTGAAGCGGCCGGCGGAGGCGAGGTCGGCGGCCTCGACGCGGGCCCGGGACACCTCGCCGTGGGACGGCAGCCGCACCGGCCCGGCGGCCCGCGGCGGAGCCGGCGCGGGCCGCGGCGTGTCGGCGACCCGGATACGGGCCTGCGCCCGGCCGTACAGGGACGGCCGGGCCGCCGTGTCGACGGCGCCCGGGAGCGGCTCCAGGTCGGTGACGAACTCCAGCACGCGCTCGTACGTCTCGTGCGCGTCGGCCGGCCGGTCCGGGGACTGCTTAGCCAGCATCTGCAGTACGAGCGAGTCCAGAGCGGCCGGGACCTCCGGCCGTAGCTCGCGCAGGGAGACCGGTACGTCGTCCTCGTGGCGGCGCATGACCTCGTACGGCGTCTCCCCCGGGAACACCGGCCGTCCCGTCAGCAGCTCGTAGAGAACGCAGCCCAGCGAGTAGAGGTCGCTCTGCGGCGTGGGGCTGCCGTACATCTGCTCGGGTGCGGTGTAACCCGGCGTGTACGGGGCGCCCGCTCCCGTGGACGTCCTCCGTACGTCATCCGGCGCGAGCCCGACCGCGACACCGAAATCGAGGACCTTCACCGAGCCGTCAGGGCACAGCATGAGGTTGCTGGGCTTGAGGTCCCGGTGCACCAGCGGCCGCTGATGCGCGACCGCCAGTACGGCGCAGACCTGCGCTCCTATCAGCGCGGCCCAGGAGACCGGCAACGTTCCATGCAGGTCGATGAGATGGTCCACGGTCATGCCCTCGACGTACTGCATCACCAGGTAGAGGGAGTGCCCGCGCACGTCGTCGTCGTGCTCGCCCAGGTCGTACACCGCGGGCACGCCGGGGTGGTCCAGCCACGCGGTGCTGCGGGCCTCCTGCTCGAACCGCGCGATCAGGTCGCCGCCGGCGTCGCCGGGGTGCACGAGGATGAACTTGACCGCCAGCCGCCGGTCGAGGAGCTGGTCGTACGCCCGCCAGACCTCGCCCATGCCGCCGCGCCCGATCGCCTGGTCGAGTTCGTAACGCCCCGCCAGCACGAGCCCCCGCCGCACATCCGCCTCCTCCGGCCCGCCGGCCCCGCGCCCAGTCTCCTCCCCACCCGCCCTCCGCGCCACAAGACGTTCCCGTAAGGCCCCGGCGCCAGACGGGCGTGCGGCAGCCGTGACACTGGCCGGCCCCTGCGGGAACGCCGCAGTAAGGCCCTTCCCCGTGCGTCTAGCCTGGCGGGATGGAGGAGATCAAGCAGCTGGCGGAACGGCTACGCGAATTCGCGGCCGAACGGGACTGGGAGCGGTTCCACACGCCCAAGAACCTGACCATGGCGCTCAGCGGTGAGGTGGGCGAGCTGGTCGCGGAGCTGCAGTGGCTGACGCCCGAGGAGTCCACCGAGGTCATGAAGGATCCCGAGGCGGGCGCGCGGGTACGCTCCGAGCTGGCCGATGTCTTCATCTATCTGACCCGACTCGCCGACATCCTCGGCGTCGACCTGTTGAGCGCCGCCGACGGCAAGATCCGAGAGCACGAGCGGCGCTATGGCGTGGAGACCCATCGCGGATCCGCCCGTAAGGCTCCTCCGTTGTTCTGACTCGTTATGTCAGCAAGTGTCGATAGTCTGCTCCCACAGTTCGCGGCCCGACGGGCTTCCGCCGATCGGCTCTTCGACCGGTACCGGACATGCCCCCTACCGCACGAGAATTCCGTGCTGCATGGGAGTAGGTCTTTGTCGGTCTTCCGCCGTACCGCCGAGTCATTGCTGTCGCCGGTCGAGAGCCGTTTCGCCGATGTTCTCGCCGAGCAGATGAGGATGCGGGACGGCATCACGGTCTCGGCGTCCGAGCGGCGGTCGTGGGAACGGAGCCTGCCCGTCCTGGCCGAGGACCTGGTCGAGGCCGGGCTGGGCCAGGTCGAGATGCTGATCGAGTACCGGCTGCCGCTGACCAGCAAGCGGGCGGACGTGGTCCTCGCGGGCGTCGATCGGCGCACCGGCGGCGACGCGTACGTGATCGTGGAGCTCAAGCAGTGGAGTCGCGCGGAAGTCTGGGAGGAGGACCCGACCCGCGTGCTGGTGCACAACATGTCCGGTAAGCCGAAGCTACACCCCGCCCTGCAGGCGAAGGGCTACAGCGACTACATCTACGACTTCGTCAGCGTCCTGGCCGATCACCGCGACGCCGTGCACGCGGTGGCCTATCTCCACAACGCGGCGAAACTCGACGTCGTCGACCTCTACGACGCGGTGGTGGACGACCGCACGAGGCTGTTCACCCAGTCCACCCGCGGCGCACTCGTCGACTACCTGCGGGACCGGTTCGCACCACAGCCTGGAGCCCCGGCGGCCGATCGACTGCTGACGAGTGCCGTCCGGCCGTCCAAGCAACTGCTGCGATATGCGGCGGAGGAGATCAAGATCCGTGAGCAGTTCGTTCTGCTGGACGAGCAGCGGCTCGCGTTCGAGATGGTCAGGCACGCGGTCGACCAGGCACGCCGCGAGGACTTCAAGACGGTCGTCGTGATCACGGGCGGTCCGGGCAGCGGCAAGAGCGTCATCGCCCTGTCGCTCCTGGGGGAACTCTCCCGCCAGGGCTACTCCGTACTGCACGCCACCGGCTCGAAGTCCTTCACCGGGACGATGCGGCGCTACGTGGCCAAGGGATCGCCCAAGACCAAGGCCATGTTCAAGTACTTCAACAACTTCATGGAAGCCGACAAGAACGAACTCGACGTACTGATCTGCGACGAGGCGCACCGCATCCGCAAGGTCTCGGCGAGCCGTTTCACGCCCGCCCGGCTCCGCACCGGCCGCCCGCAGGCGGTGGAGCTGATGGACGCCGCGAAGGTGCCGGTCTTCCTGCTGGACGAGCACCAGGTCGTACGCCCCGGTGAGATGGGAACGCTGGCACAGATCCGCGAGCACGCGAAGGCCAAAGGCCTGACGGTGCGCGAGGTGTCGCTGGCGGAGCAGTACCGGTGCGGCGGCAGCCGCAAGTACGAGGAGTGGGTGTTGCGCCTCCTCGGGCTTGACGGCGGCCCCCCGGAGCCTTGGACCGGCGATGACGGCTTCGAGGTGACCTTGGCGGAGTCCCCGTACGACTTGGAGGCGCTCCTTCAGGAATGGTCGGAGCGCAAGGACCCGGGCGATGGCACGGTGCGCAGGTACACCGCCCGGATGACCGCGGGTTTCTGCTGGCCGTGGAGCGATCCCCAGAAGGACGCCACCGGACGGTCGTTCTCTCTGGTGTCGGACGTGATCATCGGCGAGTGGGCGCGCCCTTGGAACGTGAAGGGCGACCGGGCCGTGGGCGACGCCCCGCCCAGTGAGTTGTGGGCGACGCACGAGGGCGGCTTCGGGCAGGTGGGCTGCGTCTACACGGCGCAGGGCTTCGAGTACGACTGGAGCGGCGTCATCATCGGCCCCGACCTGGTCTACCGCGACGGCCGGCTGACCACCGTCCGAGCCGCGAGCAAGGATCCGGCGCTCAAGCCGCGCACCGTGTCCGACGAGGAGGCCGACCGGCTGATCCGCAACACCTACAAGGTGCTGCTGACGCGCGGCATGGTCGGCACGGCCCTCTACTCGGTCGATCCGGAGACCCAGCGATTCCTCGCCACCCTCGTCCGCTGAACCACCACCACACCTCGCCACCGGCAGGAGACCGGTCCGGCTTCCATCCCGCGTCGGAGATCAATTCCGCTGCGCCTGGCTGACCAAATCGGTAATGTCCCCCATGTCCTAATACGTGACCGCATGGGGGCCTCCAGTGTGCACTGGAGTCGGACGGGTCCCCCGGCATGGGGGTGGATCGTGACAGTGGCGCCTCAGCCTGCGTACCGGGCGTCTGCCGAGAACCTGTACAAGGACCTGAGTAATCCGGACTCGGCGGCGGAGAGGGCCTTCGTCGACGCTCTGACCGAGAATCTGAAGAAGAAGGCTCAGTCATCGCGCAAGGTGACCAGGGCCCAGAAGCTGGCGTGGCAGAACAG
This sequence comes from Spirillospora sp. NPDC029432, assembly GCF_040703975.1. NCBI lineage: Bacteria > Bacillati > Actinomycetota > Actinomycetes > Streptosporangiales > Thermomonosporaceae > Spirillospora > Spirillospora sp. NPDC029432. The sequence goes on along the minus strand of NZ_JBEZWH010000022.1, from coordinate 76,610 downwards.
CCTGACCGCCCTGGTGCACACGATCGTGGACGCCGGCCTGGGAGGAATCGAGGTACTGGTCGAGTATCCGATGCCCCACCAGAAGAACAGCCAGGCGGACGTCGTCCTCGCGGGAGTCGACCGCCATTCGGGCGGCGACATCTTCCTCGTCGTCGAACTCAAGCAATGGGAGTCGGTGGAGTTCTACAACGGTGACGAGCACCAGGTCCAATGGGACCGCCGCCGGAAGCCCGTCGAGCATCCCGCCGACCAGGTGGCAGGCTACCGCGATCAGATCTTCGCCTTCTGCCAGGCGGTGGAATCGCATCCGGACTCGGTACGCGGGCTCGTCTTCATGCACAACATGGCGGCTCACGAGGCCGCCAAGCTGCATGGGCTGGCCGACGAGCTGGACGTCGGCCTGTTCACCCAATCCGATCGCGACGACCTCATACGCCACCTTCGCGGGCGCTTCTCCCCCGCCGGCGGAACGGCGGCCGCGGACCGCCTGCTCAACAGCCGGATCAAGCTCCGTCGCGGTTTCATCGAGCAGGCGGTGGAGGCGCTCAACGGCCGGGACGGCTTCAACCTCCTCGACCGGCAGATCGCGGCCTACCGCGCCGTGCTCCATGCGGTCGAGGAGGCTCATCGGGCGCCAACGAAGCGGGTCATCGTCATCTCCGGCGGGCCGGGCACCGGCAAGAGCGCCATCGCACTCGAACTCCTGAAGGCGCTCCTCGCCCGGGGACGCGAAGTCAGGCACGCGACCGGGTCGAGCGCCTTCACCAAGACCCTCCGGGCCCGGGTCGCCCGAGGGAAGGAACAGCAGCAGCTGTTCACGTATTTCAGCGACTACGGCGTCCCCTCCGAGCACGACCTGGACGTGCTCATCGCCGACGAGGCCCACCGCGCCCGCAGCAAGACCTTCAACCGGTGGCAGCAAGAGAAGAAGAGCGACCGGCCGCAGATCGAGACGATGATCGAGTCGGCACACGTGCCCGTCTTCCTTCTCGACGAGAACCAGACCGTGGGCCGCGGCGAGCTGGGCACGATCTCCGCGATCAAGTCGCATGCGCAGAGCCTCTCGATCCCATTCCAGCACATCCCGCTGACCGGCCAGTGGCGCTACGGCGGCAGCATCGCCTACGACCAGTGGGTACGGCGCCTGCTCGGCCTTGGAGACGAGGACGGCGCATGGGACGAGGACAAGCCGCCCGCCCCTTGGCAGGGCGACCCGGACTTCGCCGTCGTGCTCGCCGACTCCCCGGCCGAGATGGAGACGCTGCTGCGCTCGAAGATGGACGCCGGGGCGTCCGCGCGGATCGTCGCGGGCTACTGCTGGCCGTGGAGCGCACCGCGGCCGGACGGGACGCTGGAGCCGGAGGTCGTGATCGGCGACTGGGCCCGTCCGTGGAACGCCAAGTCCGACTCCCGGGTGGGGGACGCGCCGCCGAGGGCGCTGTGGGCGACCGCCCCCGGCGGCTTCGAGCAGGTCGGCTGCGTCTATACCGCCCAGGGGCTCGAATTCGACTGGACCGGCGTCATCATCGGAGAGGACCTGGTCGCCCGCCGGGGGCGCCTGGTTCCGGAACGGGAGAAGAACAAGGATCCGGAACTCGGGCAGCGTAAGGTCAGAACTCTTCCCGAAGAGGAGTTCAGGCGACTGCTTCGCAATATCTACAAGGTGCTGCTGACCCGAAGCCTTCGCGGAGTGGTCATCCATGCCGTCGACACGGAGACACAGGAGCTGCTCAGGTCGTTGATACCGCCGCATTCGGTGGCGGCTTCGGGGCCGGTCGAGCAGCCATAAACGCCGGACATCCGATGTTCGGGTCCTATACTCATTCCCACCACTTGACCGCTTCGGGTCACGCTTCTGGCGTTCGTACCCGATAATCGGAGTACTCGCCGCCCAGCGCCTAAGCGGTAGCTAGTCGCGTTGCGGCGGCGAGCTGAACAGGGGCGACACGCCCCCGAGGGCGCGATCCGGTGGATCGCGCCCTCTCCTTTTGCCAGGAAGACCGCTGCAGGAAGCCGCCCATGACCACATCGCCTGAAGGCCGGGATCGCACGTCGCTGTACTCCCGCCGGCTCGCGGCCCGGATGCTGGACTTCACGAGCCCCACGACGCCGTGGGTTCGCAGGCTGTGGGACGTCGGCACGTTCCTCGCTCTCGAGGAACTCCACGAGGCCGGTGAATGGGTCGACGGCGGTGTCCTGCACGCCGCGGCCGTCGAATGGCCGCGCCTGGCCATGGAGAGAGTCCTGGGCTCGGACCCCGCGATCGGCTCCAAGGACGTGCGCCGGCAGTTCCAGGCGGTTTTGAAGACCGAGCTCACGGTGGCCGGCGACGGAAGGCGCAAGCTCCGCCACCTCATCGACGCGGCGCGTCCCAGGTACCTCGACCGCTGGGCCGCCGAGGTGGCCGACCGGACGTCGGCGGGCGCCGAACGGGTGGCGCGTGCGGTGACGGCGCATCTGCTGGACTCCGGGCACAGCGCGGCCGGAGTGCACCGGTGGCTGCAGGCGGGCGCCGCGAGGCTCTCCGCCGCCGACCTCATCGAGGAGGCCGCCGCACTGCTCGCGCATCCGCTCCGGCCCTGGACGGTCACCGTCTTCTTCAAGAACCTCCCGGACTTCGAGAAGCAGACCTCCGCCCTGAAGCACTGGATCCCCGCGGAGCAGGCGGAGGCTCTGCTGCGGAAGGCGGGCCCGGCCGACCGGGCCGCGGCCGTGGTCGGGGGCATGAGCTACACGGTGGAGGCGCGTGACCCGGAGCGCGCCGTCGAACTCACCTACGACCTCGTCGAGCGGCTCCAGGCGCGGGCACGGTTCATGGCGGACGCGGGCAGGGTGGTGCCGCTCGCCCAGGTCCTGGTCGACGGCTGGGACACCCCCATGCTGCTGCATCCTCCCGCCCGCAAGGCGCACGTCCACTCTCTCGTCGCCGAGAAGCGCCTGTACGCCGTCGGCCAGAAGCCCCGGCGGCACGGCCGCGACGACCGCGACCCGCTGGACGACGCCCTGGAGATCGCCTCGGCGCTGAACGGGGGAGCGCTCGCCCCCGCGGTCGCGGGCGGGTGGACGGCGCTCGAGTCGCTGCTCACCGAGGCGCGCGATCCCGACAAGCGCGGGAAGGTGGTCGCCGCGGAGCGGGCGGCGGCGCTGGTGGCCTGCTCATGGACGAGAGCCGAGATGACGGCGCTGTCGTACCGGGTGCGCGAGGCCAAGGGGGACGATCTCCATGCCCGCCTCGACGCCTGCGAGACCAACCGCGAGCGCGCGCTGCTCGTCGCCGAGCGGCTCCGCGAGAGGCGCTCCATGCCGCTGGTCCACGCCTGGCGCCTGGAGAGCGACGTCGCGGCACTACAGCGGATGCTGGAGGTGCTCGACGACCCGCGTACGACCCTCGCCAAGGTGCGCCGGCACGTGGAGATCTCGTTGCGGCGGCTCTACCGGAGCCGCAACATCGTCCTGCACGGGGGCTCGACCGGGGGTGTCGCCCTCTCCGCGACGCTGCGGACCTCCGCTCCGCTGGTCGGCGCGGCCCTTGACCGCATAGCGCACGCGCATCTCAGGAACGGGACCAAGCCGCTGATGCTGGCCGCCCAGGCCGACACCGCGCTCCAACTGGTCGGCGACGAGGCCGGGCGGCACGTGTGCGAGCTGATCGAGTAGAGGAGCCGGCCACGAACCGCACGGGCTCTTCGAGTGCTTGTGTCGCGGTCAGGACGGCGTTGGCGCGGAATCCGGCCCAGGTCCACCAGCGGACGTCGGTGTCGCCGTGGCGGGTGATGACCGTCCCGCCGGGTTGGACGGTACCGGTGTTGCGCTCGCGAGCCTCGGCCAGGTCCCGTACGGCGCGCTCGGTGAGCAGCATCGGGTCGGTCCGGCCGACCTCATTCCCTCCGTCCCGTGCCTCACCGCGCCGCTGCGTGAAGCAGGATCATAACTTCGGGCATGCTCGCACCCTTAAGGCGTTTCGGGAGACATGCCCGGTTCACACCGACCGCTTTCGGACGGGAGTCGAAGGCCGACCGAAAGCGTCCAAAACGATCACTTCTGGGCGTTGGCGCTATTTCGGTTGCGCGGAGCCACGAGTGACCGATGGGGTGCGACGGTGCGCATCCGACGGGTGAGGATCCAGGGGTACCGGTGTCTGCGGGACGTGGACATCCGGTTCGACGACATCACGACGTTCATCGGCCCCAACGGAGTCGGCAAATCGTCGGTACTCCGCGCCCTTGACTGGTTTTTCAACGGCGACCGCGGCCGTCCCCTGACCGATGAGGACGTGTCGGCCGACTCCGCCGACCGACGCATCAGCGTCGAGGTCGAGTTCGGCGACCTGAACCCCCTCGACCGCCTCACCCTCGGCAAGTACGCCGCAGACGGCCGCGACACCGTACAGCTGTGGCGGCGCTGGGAGGACGGCGACGACAAGCTGTCCGGCCACGCCCTCGCGTACCCGCCGTTCGAGGCCCTCCGGCAGATCCCCGGAGCGCGAGAACGTCGCGCCGCCTACAACAGGATGCGTACGGAATGCCCCGAGATGGAGCTGCCGGCCGTCCGGAACGCGGCGGAACTGGACGAGGCGCTGGACGAGTGGGAGCGGACGCACCCCGAACTGCTGGAGAGCACCGAACTGGACGCCGCCAACCACTTCTTCGGCTTCGCCGGTCAGGCCAAGATGACCGGCCTCTTCGACTACGTCTTCGTCAGCGCCGACCTGCGCGCCGACGAGGAGGGCCGCGACGCCAAGGGCTCCGTCATCGGGCGGATCCTCGACCAGGCCATCGACCGTACCCAGGCCGAGCAGGAGATGGCCGACTTGCAGCTCATGGTCAACGCCACCCGGGCGACGATCCAGAGCACGCACTTCGGTGAGCAGCTCGAGACGCTCTCCGACGACCTGACGGCCGCCGTCTCCGAGCTGACCAGCGGGCGCAGCGTCCACGTCTCACCGCTCGTCCAGGAGCTGCGGCTCCCTCAGGTCCAGTTCCAGGTCTCGGTACGCGACGGCAGTGCCCGTACCCGGATCGACCAGCAGGGACACGGCTTCCAGCGCGCTCTGCTCATCTCCGCGCTGCGGCTCCTCGCCGAGAGCCGGGCCGTCGAGTCCGACCGAACCATCTTCCTCGCCATCGAGGAGCCCGAACTCTTCCAGCACCCGGTGCAGGCGCGGGCGTTCGCGGCGGTGCTCCGCAAGATCGCACGCGAGACCGGCCGGGGCGTGCAGATCGCGTACGCGACGCACAGCCCGTACTTCCTGGAGACCGAGGGCTTCGCCCAGGTCCGCCGGATGACGCGCGACGTCTCGGACGGAACCGCCTCGGTACGAATCGCCTCGACGACCGCCGACACCGTCGCCGACCGGCTCGCCGGCGTCCTGGATCCCAGCAGCTTCCGGCGCCAGTTCATGCAGGTGTGCCTGCAACGCATCCCCGAGGCCCTGTTCGCCCGCGCCGTCATCCTGGTGGAGGGACCCACCGACCTGGCGGTGCTGGAGGGCTGCGGGCTGCGCGCCGACCCGCTCAACCGGAACGGCATCGTGGTCGTCGACCTCGGTGGCAAGAGCCGCATCCCGCTGGCCCACGCCCTGCTCACCGAACTGGGCGTGCCCTGCTACGCCGTGTTCGACGGCGATGCCGACTTCGAGCGGCGCGCGAGGGCGCGCCAGATGGCCCCGGACAAGATCGCCCAGGCGATGGCGGGCCACCGGCAGGAGAACCGCAGGCTAGTGGGCTACTTCGGCGGCGCAGTCGAGGACCACCCGGCCACAAAGGTGCACGAGCACTACGCGGTCGTCCACGACTGCCTGGAGACCTACCTGGAGAGCGACTGGCCGGAGTGGGAGACCGCGCGGTGGCGGCTCGTCGAGGAGGGTCGCGGCCTGGACGGCAAGCACGAGGACACCTACCGCCAGGCGACCGTCGACGCCGCCGCCGGTCCGCCCGCCTGGCTGAGCGACATCATCAACCGCGTCATGGACCTGTGCGCGGAGGACTGATCCGTTCCCACTCCGGCATCCAGAGATCGGCGGAGGACAATGCCCGAACAACGATGCATGCACGAGCTGATCGTCGGCCAGTGCGGCGAGGCGCAGTGCGCTCCAGTACCGCCGGGGCTCGCCGCCCATGTGTACGTGACAAAGGGCGGCGACTGCTTCCACCGCACACCGCGCTGCGGAGCACTCCTCGACGGACAGAGCTACGCCGAACGGCTCGGCATGAACGTCCACGACCCGGCCCGCACCGCCCTGCCGGTCGCGCAGTCCCAGGGCTACACGGCGTGCAGCCACTGCTTCCCCGCCCAGGCCGCGCCGCCTCGCCGCTGACCAAGAAGGAAGGACCGATCGTGGCCGACGAAGCCGAGACCGTCAGGGTCGCACTGTTCGTGCGCACCACGCTGGAGGTGCTGCGGGACGCCCCCGACCCCCTGCACGTCCAAGAGGTGCTCAGCCGTGTGCTCAAGCGAACCGGTCCTCCGACCCGATACGAGATGGAGTCGTACAAGGACGGCAGCACCCGGTGGGAGGTGCACCTCAGATGGTTCTCCGGCGACGCCGCGACCATCGGCTGGATCACCAAGCGCGGCGGCTGGGCGATCACCGAGGCCGGCCTCACGGCGCTGGAGACCTATCCGGACGGCGACGACCCGCTCCACGACCCCCTGATCACCGAACTGAAGGCGCGCTACCGGGAAATCGACCAGAAGCGGAAGGCCGCCCACAAGAACTTGAGCGAGGTCCAGCGGTTCATCGCCCAGGCCATCGACCAGGTGACGCCCGGCTGGTGGACCGCGGACGCCGACATCGCCGAACTCACCGGGTCCACGGCGAACGAGGTCCGCTTCTTCCTCGCCGCCGGGCGTACCAGGCTTCCAACCTCGTACCGGGTGCTCACGGTCGAGGGAGCGATTCCGTCCGAGGGCATGCTGCACTCGAGCTTCAGGAACGTCTCCCTGCAGCAGCGCATGGAGAACGAGGGCGTGGACTTCGACGAGGAAGGGTTCGCCGACTCGAACCAGCGACTCACCGCTGACTCCCTCAAGGAACTGCTTGAGCGCTCCCAGAGGGAGGGCATGGTTACTGCACCCATCCAGCGCGCCTGGATGGTCCGCGAACCGAGGACCGGAAATCGCCCCCTGGTCTGGGGTTGGCTTGAGGCCGGATTGGTCACTCTTGACGTCCCGCCAGAAGTCGGATACGGGTCGGTCTCTTCACCCGAGGAACTCCGGCAGCTCGTTCGGAATTCCTACTCCCACAAGTCCTACGCCTTCCAGGAGCGGAGGTTCGTCGAGTACGACCGGTTCCTCAACCAGATGACCACGGGTGACCTGATCGTCACTACCTCACGCGGCAGCGTCTTTCTCGGTACCCTCGACGACCCATCCGCCAAGCGACTCCCCGGCACCGTCCGCACCTCCCTGAGCAGGTCCGTGGACTGGCTCAACGGAACGAGGCCTCTGGATTTGCGCACCCTCTCCGGCCCGCTCCCGGCGCTGCTGACCAGCCAGGAGCATGTCGTCGACCTCACGACCGCCCTCGACGATCTCAGGGAACTGTGCCGCAGCTACAGGGAAACACCGGCCGCGGCTCCGCGCCCCGCGCGCGAAACACCGCAGTTCCGGCATGTCGACGACAACCTGGCTGACCGTCTCCTGCTGGACGACGTCGACTGGCTGCGCAGGCTGGAGTCGCTGCTCATGCGGCGCAAGCAAATCATTCTGTACGGGCCTCCCGGCACCGGAAAGACCTTCCTCGCGCAGGAGTTCGCCCGGCACCTCACCGAGGACCAGGCTGTGAAACTGGTCCAGTTCCATCCGTCGTACGCCTACGAGGACTTCATCGAAGGCTTCCGGCCGAAGAAGGGCGAGGACGGCACCATCTCATTCGAGCTGTCCGCCGGGCCGTTCCGTACCCTCGCCGAGGAGGCGCAGGACGACCCGTCCACGCCGTACATCCTCGTCATCGACGAAATCAACCGGGCCAACCTGGCGAAGGTCTTCGGTGAGCTGTACTTCCTGCTGGAGTACCGGGACCGCCGCATCCACATGCAGTACACGCCCAATGAGGGCTTCTCCCTGCCGGAGAACCTTTTCATCATCGGCACGATGAACACCTCGGACCGCACGATCTCGCTCCCGGACGCCGCGATGCGTCGGCGCTTCGCCTTCGTCGAACTACATCCCTCGGAGCAGCCGACACGGGGGCTGCTGCGCCGGTGGCTCAAGAACAACGACCTCGACTCTGAGATCCCGGCCCTGGTCGAGGAACTGAACCGGCGGATCGAGGACGACCTGCCCGAAGGACGGGATCACGCCATCGGCCCCTCATATTTCATGCACGACCACATCTACGAGGAGGCCGGCGGTCTGGAGCAGGTGTGGAGCACCGACGTCCTGCCTCTACTGAGAGAGATGCACGCAGCGTCCGGAACCGACGTCGAAACCCGCTACGGGCTGAACGCACTGCGCGAAGCGATCGGCAGCGGAGACTGACGGCCATGGGCGTCGTCGTTCGAGTGAGCGAGACCGGCAAGTGCCACCCGCAGCACCTGACCGCCGCGGACGCCTCGGTCATCAACGGCTGTCCGTACGCCACGGCGAAGCAGGCCCCGGACGGGCACTGGCTCGTCAAGCCCACACGCCCGAAGGTCGGCGCGGTCAGGGTCGGACATCTTGACCTGCACTTCAGTCCGAAGCTGCCGCTCAAGCGGGTGCTGTTCATGCTCGGGTACGGGGTCGGCCGGATCGACTGGGACGCTCATGCGGGCAGCGACTCGCTGGGCGACGCGGACGGGCTCGTTCCGGCGTTCGCCAACATGCTGGGCCGCCAGGCGAAGCAGGCTCTGGACCAGGGCGTCCTGCAGGGATACCGGACCGCCGACGCGACCTCGACGGTGTTGCGGGGGCGGCTGCGAGTAACGGATCAGATGCAGCATGGGATGGGCCGGCCCGTGCCGCTGGAAATCCGTCATGACGAGCTGACCACCGACATCGCGGAGAACCGGATACTGCGGACCGCGCTCGAGCGCATGCTCGGCGCAGCGGGGCTCCACCGGGACGATGAGGCCCGCAAGCTGCTCATCCGGCAGTTGCTTCGGCTGCCGGGGGTGACGCCGATCCCCCGCAACAGCGGGATGCCACATTGGTCGGAGAATCGACGCAACAGACGCTATGTCCCCGCTCTACGCCTTGCGGAGCTGGTCCTCCGCGAGCGTTCGATCGAGCAGGCGGAGGGCTCCTTCACCGGCAACGGCTTCCTCGTCGACATGGAGGACGTCTTCGAGGACTTCGTCTGCCTCGCCTTCGCCGACGAGTTCACCCGGACGCTGGGCGGGCGGCGTCGCACCGCCAAGGTGCATCTGGACACGGCCGGGCACCTCGAACTCAAGCCGGACCTGACCTGGGAACGAGGCGGGAAGCCGATCGCCGTCCTCGACGCCAAGTACATGTGGGAGCGGAAGAAGATCGGGGGGACCCGGGACGCGATTTTCCAGATGCTGGGCTACTGCACGTCGCTGGGCCTGGAGCGTGGTCACCTCATCTACGCCGCCGGGCATCAGGATGCGTGGACGTACACGGTCGGCGCCTCGGGCATCGAGATCGTCTGTCACTCGCTCGACCTCGACCTGGAGCCGGCGGACGTGCTCGCCCGGATCCGCCACATCGCCACGCTCATCTGCGATTCGCTGAGTTGAGCGCATTGAGGCGAAATCAACTGACAACCCGTTGACCGATGAGTAAATTCCACGCTGGAGTCGGAGCCGAGGGGGCTGGGGAGTGACCGTGGATCGTGCCGTGCCGGACCCGGTCCCCGATCTCCTCCGCGCGGTGCGCTCCGAGATCCGGGCCATGCTCCACGACGAGCTGCGCAACGCCGAGAAGGTGTCACTGCGGGACGGCCGCGTGGAGCGGCTCGCAGGCGACGAACGCGAGTACTTGTTCTCCTGCAAGAGGTGGAACGAGTCGTTCAGCGTCAAGGACCTCGTGATCCGGCGCGTCCGTTCCAGCGAGCCCTGGGCACGCGCCCAGGTTCAGCGCATGCCTGATGGCAAGGTACGGGTGGTCACCGGCGCGGATCTGGGGCCCGCACCCGTGAGCGCCGAACTCGCGGAGGACGAGACGGCGGGCCTGGCGACGCTGGCCGAGCGGCTGGAGAAGGCGGCCGGCCCGGACTCGCCCGTCAATCTCTCGTCGGCCGGATGGGTCGTGGGCCAGGGGCGTCCGCGCACCGCCCGGTCCGGCGACGCGGACCGGCTGCTGCCGGGCTACCGCGGCCGGCGGCTGAACGGGCGGCAGCGGCAGGCCGTGGAGCAGGCGCTGGCGAGTGAGGCGACCTTCGTCTGGGGGCCGCCGGGGACGGGCAAGACCGAGGTGGTCTCCTGCATCGTCGAAGGCTGTTACCGGCAAGGTCTCCGAGTGCTCTTCCTGGCGCCCACCCATGTCGCGGTGGACCAGGCCATGGAGCGGATGTGCGATCTGCTCTCGGGCGAAGAAGGGTTCGACTCGGGACTCGTCCAGCGTGCTGGAGAGATCGCCGTCGCCTCGTTCTCGACGAAGTACCGGGAGCGGGTCAGCCCGGACCTCATCGCCGAGCGCCTGGCGAGCTCACTGGACGCGCAGATCACCCGGATCGCGGCGGACCTGAAGCCTTTGCGGGAGGGCATCGCGCGGCATGAGGAGGCCGCGGCGGCCGTCACCGAGGCGGGGCGGCTGCAGAACCTTCTCCGTTCGACCGACCATGAGATCGGCGAGGCCGAGCGCGGGGGTCAGACCGCGTCCGCGCATCTGCAGCGGGTGGGCCAGGAGATCGCCGCCATCGGCACTCCGAGTGGGCTCTTCGCTCAGCGCAAGCTGGACAGGCTCCAGAACCTGCAATTGGAGTACGCGCGGCATCATCATGCGTTCGAGCTCTTCCGGCAACGTCACGAGACGGCGCTGCGCGACCGTTCGCGCCATAGTGCGGCTCTGGAGGCGGCCCAGAGGACCCTGGCCCCTCTCATCGAGAGAGTCCGTTCGCTGCCTCCTGTCCAGGAGCTGCGCGCCGTGGCCGAGGCCGCTCAGAAGGAGCTGAACCGGCTGCAGGACGAACGGCAGAAGATCGCGGACGCGGTCCGCGGCCGCTGCCGGGTGATGGGGACGACCGTCTCCAAGGCCGTCCAGTCCCGGAAGCTGATGGACACCGTGGACGTCGTCGTCGTCGACGAGGCCGGAATGGTCAACCTCCCCTCGGCCTGGTACGCGGCGGGGATGGCCGCCAAGCGGGTGGTCGTGGCAGGCGACTTCCGGCAACTGCCCGCCGTCACCCGCGGATCGGGAAGCAGGACGGCGTCGCCGGAGGACCAGAGGCATTCGCTGCAGTGGATGGACCGGGACGCCTTTCACGCCGCCGGCCTCGTGGACGCTCAAGGCACCGCCGTCCACGGCGATCCGAGGATGGTCGCCCTCAACGAGCAGTACCGCATGCGCCCGGCGATCTGCACCCTCGTGAACGAGGTCGCCTATCCCGACTCTCCCCTGCTCACCGGCCGCGCGGACGGCAGCAGCCTGCCTCCCTCACCACTGATCGAAAGTTCACTGGTGCTGGTCGACACCTCCGCTCGCACGCTCAACGGAACGGGCCGGGACGCCCACCTGTCCAACCCGGTCCACGAGGCGGTGATCCACGAGCTGATCCGGGGACTCCAGTACGACACCGTGCTTCCCGCCCGCAAGGCGGAGGGAGCGCAGCCGACGAAGCGGCTCGCGGTCATCTCCCCGTACCGGAGCCAGAAGCAGGCCCTCAACGCCAGTCTCACGTACCGGTTCGGTGCCGAATACGACGGGCTCGTGGACACCGTCCACCGTTTCCAGGGGAGCCAGCGGCCGCTCGTCATCATCGACACGGTCACCGGTGCGGGCACGAAACTCGGGCATTTCTACGAGGGCACGGGGCTCTCGTCCGCCACGTGCCGGCTGCTCAACGTCGCGCTCAGCCGCGCCCAGGACCACTTGGTCGTGGTGGCCAACGTGGACTTCATGAGCCGCATGCTGAGTCGCGGCAGTGAAGCCGGGAGGATGCTGCGGCATCTCGAGCGGCACGCGCAGCGGATCCCCGTCGACGACCTCGTTCCGGTGCGCAGCGCCGCCGATCTGGGCGGCCTGGACGAGGAGGAACTGGCCCGGCCCGCCTTCTTCCCCGCCGACGAGGTCGCGCGGGCCGTCGAGTGGGACATCGTCCACGCGCGCGGGAGCATCGACATCTACTGCGCCTTCCTTTCGGCCCAGGCGGTACGGCACTGGCTCCGCCACCTGGCGCCGCGGGCGGCGGAGGGCGTCCGCGTCACCGTGCACACCCGGCGCCACGAGCCGGGCACGCAGGAGGCCGAGCTGGTCAGGCTGCTGGAGACGTCCGGCTGCCAGGTCACCGCCCGTGAACGTATGCACGAGAAGGTCCTGATCCTCGACGACACCGTCCTCTGGCACGGTTCTCTCAACCTGCTGGCGCACAGCGGATCCACCGACCTAATGATGCGCATCACCGACCCGGCCGCCTGCGAACGGGTCCGGCACATCGTCGAACGCGCCCGCATGGACCGTCCCGCGCGCACCCCACCGCGGCACACGAGCAACGGCGACCGCGGAAGGTCGGGCGGCGGAAGGTCGGGCGGCGCAGACACGGTACGGCCCGGGAGCATCGTCGGCGACCGGCTCTACCTCGCGGTCCCGTACGAAGAGAGGCATGAGGCCAAGCGGGTGGCACGAGCGAGATTCGACTGGGATCGGAAGCTGTGGCACGTCGACGTGAACGTGCCGAGGGATAGCGTCCGGCAGTGGCTCCCCGGTAACGGGTGAATATCTGTTGCACCGCCCAGGACTGGAGTCAGGCCGAACTGTCAGGGAGTCTCGCTAACCTCTTCCGTCAAGGAGTTGCGGCCCGCCGGGCTTCCTCCGGCCTTCTGTGACCGGCCGGGGACACGCCCCCAAACCGCGCGAAGTCTTCGTGCTGTGGGGGTCGTCCTGCTGGCATTCCGTCGTACCGCCGAGGCGCTGCTCTCCCCCGTCGAGGCGAGGTTCGCCCACGTCCTCCGCGAAGAGATGAAGATGCAGGGCACGTCGGTCTCCGACTCCGAGTTCAGGTCCTGGGAGCGCAGCGTGCCCGTCGTCGCGCGGGACCTGGTCGAGGCGGGCCTCGGCCAGGTGGAGATGCTCATCGAGTACAAGCTGCCCATGACCAGCAAGCGTGCGGACGTGGTGCTCGCGGGAGTCGACCGCAGGACCGGCGGTGACGCCTTCGTCGTCGTGGAGCTCAAGCAGTGGAGCCGCGTGGAGGTATGGGAGGACAACCCCAGCCGCGTCGTCGTGCACAACATGACCGGAAAGCCGAAGCTCCATCCGGCACTGCAGGCCAGGGGATACACCGACTACATCTACGGCTTCCTCACCGAACTGGCGAACGCCCCCGACGCCCTCCACGCGGTGGCCTACCTGCACAACGCCGACCGCGGAGACGTGATCGACCTCTACGACGCGGTGGAGGACGCACGCACCCAGCTCTTCACACAGACCACCCGCGGCGCGTTCGTGGAGTACCTGCAGGACAAGTTCGCGCCCCTTCCCGGCCGCAAGGCAGCGGACCGGTTCCTGAACAGCGAGGTGCGACCGTCCAGGAAGCTGCTGCGGCATGCCATGGAGGAGATACGGAACAGGGATCAGTTCACGCTCATCGCCGAGCAGCGACTGGCCTACCAGCTGGTCCTCGACGCGGTCGGCAAGTCACGCCGCAGTGACCTGAAGACGGTCGTGGTCATCACCGGCGGTCCAGGCAGCGGCAAGAGCGTCATCACGCTGTCCCTGCTCGGCGAACTGGCCCAGCGCGGCCACTCGGTGCTGCACGCCACCGGGTCCAAGTCGTTCACCCAGACGATGCGCCGGCATGTCGCCGGAGGAGGGCAGACGGCCGAGCTCTTCAAATACTTCAACCATTTCACGAGAGCGGAGAAGAACGGGCTGGACGCTTTGATCTGCGACGAGGCCCATCGCATCCGCAGGGTGTCGAACAACGCGTCGTCCCCGGGCCGCGGACAACGGCTGCAGATCGACGAGCTGATCGACGCGGCACGGGTACCGGTGTTTCTCCTGGATGGGCAGCAGAACGTCCGTCCCGGTGAGATGGGGACGCTGCGGCGGATCCGTGAGCACGCGGCGGCCAGGGGCTTGAACGTCGAGCACGTACCGCTGGACGAGCAGTTCCGGTGTGGTGGCAGCCGGCGTTACGAGGACTGGATGCGCAAGCTGCTCGGGCTTCACCCGGACCCGCCCGAACGTTGGATGGGCGACGACGACTACGAGGTGACCGTCGTGGACTCACCCGCTGAGCTGGAGTCCGCGCTGCGGCACCACCACGAGAACGGTCGCACCGCGCGCATGACCGCGGGCTTCTGCTGGCCTTGGAGCAACGCGCGCAAGAATCCGCGGACCGGCCGGCCCGAACTCGTTCCCGACGTGCGGATCGGTGAGTGGGAACGCCCTTGGAACGTCAAGGACAACCAGGGTGTGGGCGACGCACCTCCCAGCGACCTCTGGGCCACCCATCCAGGCGGATTCGGGCAGGTAGGGTGCGTCTTCACCGCCCAGGGTTTCGAGTACGACTGGAACGGCGTGATAGTCGGCCCCGACCTCGTCTACCGTGACGGGAAGCTCGTCACGGTACGCGGTGAGAGCCGCGATCCGGCGCTCCTCTCACCGGAGGTGTCCGATCAGGAGGCCGACGTGCTCATCCGCAACACCTACAAGGTGCTGCTGACCAGGGGCATGATGGGCACGCTGCTTTACTCCGTGGACGAGCGGACACAGCAGTTCCTTGCCAAGCTCCAGCGCTGAACCCATGGCGTTCATTGGCCCGACAGGGTTGAAGGCGGGCGGGTCTCACACCGCAACCGACGCTTGCGGAATCTCGGCCACGGACGCGGTGCCGCGCTAGCTGATTGGCAGGCACGCGTCGAACTGGCGGGCGGTCTTCTGCACACGCCGGCACGCCCGGCGGTCTCAGGGTTCGAGGGTCGTGAGGGTGGTGAGGAGTTCGGAGGCGGTGGCTGGGTGGAGGGTGCACAGGGGGCGGGCGCGGGCCGGGGAGTAGGGGCCGGGGTGGTCGGCGCACCAGATGTGGGTGACGCGTTCGGTGCGTTCGGCGTGGTGGGTCGTGTTGAGGACGAGGAAGCCGGACGGGGGTGCGGGGCGGAAGAGGCAGTCCTCCACGTAGGCGCCGTCGGCGGTGCGGCGGGTCCAGCCTCGGGCGCGGAGGGCGGTGGCGCCGGCGGGGTCGATGAGCAGGGGCGTGGGGCGGGTCAGGCGGGTGGCGCGGCGTTCGGCGGGGGTGAGGGTCTGGACGGGGCGGTCCAGTTGGGGGAACGGCTGGAGGAGTTCGTAGTCGTCGAAGGTCTGGCGCCAGTCGCGGAGGCGGTCGCCGAGGTCGGCGGGGTGGGCGAGGCCGATCTCGGCGGACTCGGCGAGGGTGAGGACGGCGTCGTCGGCGTCGGCGAGGGTGCGGTCCTCGGCGAGGCGGAAGGCGGTGGTCTTGCCGCCGTCCTCGCTGAGCCAGACGAGGCGGCGGACGATGTGCCACAGGAGCGGGTGCGCCGCGAACAGGTCGCGGAACTCGGCGGCGGTCCAGCGGCGGCGGTCGACCATGGCCGCTTCGAGGCGCCGTATCTGCGTCTCGGCGACCGTCTTCACTTCTTTCTTGAGGGCGGTGAAGCGCTGCCGGGCGGCGGTGGCGAGCTGCTGGTCGTCGGTGGCCGAGGCGCGGGGCAGGAGTTTGCGGCGGGCGCCGTTCTCGTCGGTGATGTACGGGTCGAGCTGCTCGCCGAAGCCGACGATGAAGCGGCGCGGGCCGTAGTCGAGGGTCATGCCGCCCTCGGCGTTCAGGCCGAAGTCGGGGACCATGCGGTCGGCGAGCTGCAGGGGTGTGAGGCCGCGCGCGGCGGCGATGTCGTCGATCTTCTCGGCGGCGCGGGCCTTGAGTCCCTTGAAGCGGAGCCGGCGCGTGCAGCCGTGCAGGTGGGTCAGGGCGACGTCGGTGCCGATCTCGGCGAGGACGTCCAGGCCGGTGACGGCCTTGCGGTGGCCGCCCTCGCCGGGCCAGGAGCGGATGAACGGGGTGAGGCGGCGGACGGTGCGGTCGTTGCCCGTCCAGCCGAGCTGGTGCAGGGCCCAGGCGTGCCGGGAGGGTTCGCCGTACGCGCGCCAGCGCATGAACAGGGACCAGCCGAACTCGGCCAGGGATTCGGGGTCGCAGGTCTCGCGGACGACGTCCAGTCCCGCGTACGCCTCGCCCGGCTTGGAGATCGCCAGCATGACGAGGAGCGGCTCGGTGGTGGGGAGGGCGCGGGTGCGGCCGTTCAGGAGCACTGGCGGGAGGACGGCGGGGTCGGCCCAGGCGGGGAGCTTGGGGATCCGGGGCGGGAGCACTTCGAGGGGGTCGGTGGACAGCAGGGCGGCTATCGCGTCGGCGGGTTCGGCGCCGTAGGAGCGGGCGGCGTCGATGACCGCTTCCTTGCCGATGTCCGAGGCGATGAGGCGGAGCGCCCGCTCGGCGTCCTGGCGGCCGGCGCGGGGGGCGGCGCGGGGTGCGTCCTTGGAGGCGAGGGCGGACGGGACGAGGGCGCGGGCCGCCGCGGCGCCGTGGCGGGTGAACCAGGCGATGGCCGCCGGGCGGGCGCTCTTCAGGCGCGACAGCCAGCCTGCCATCAGGGCGGCGACCTCGTCGTCCAGGTAAGGGAGGAGCAGTTTTCCGCAGCCGCCGGGGTTGGCGCGGGCGGCGTGCAGCGCCACCGGCAGGGCGTCGAGGCCGTGGCGGGCGACGACGGCCCGCATCCAGACGCCGTCGGCGGCCTCCCAGCCCCTGGCGTGCCACCGCCATTCGGACAGCAGGGGCCGCACCAGTTCTTCGGGGCCCTCGGCGATGAGGTGGCCGATGGCGAGGCCGTCGGGGTTCTCGCGGCAGGACTTCACTTCGGACGGCCAGTCGCGGGCGGTGCCCGCGAACCAGCGGCCGCTCGCGGAAGAGGCGGCGCGCCAGGCGTCGCGCTCTCCCGGTGCCCAGACTTCGGCGCGGTCGCCGGGCGGGGCGAGTTCGATGGCGGGAGGTTCGCCGGGTTTCTTGCGCTTGCGGGTCCAGGGCGGTTCGGCGAGGAGCCGCGGAAGGTCGCCGGGGGCGGCGGGTTCGGCCCGGGTCTCGGCGGCCAGGACGCGGGCGACGGCCGGCCGGTGCCGTTCGGCGGCGGCGAGGTCGGGACGGGCCCGCACGAGCCAGGTCAGCAGCTCGGCCGGCAGGGTGTCCTTGCCGGCGCCCGCGGCGGCCTCGGCGAGGAGGCGCAGGGCCCGTCCCGGGTAGCGGTCCATCGCCGCGGTGAGCGCTTCTAGGGCGTGCGTCTCCGCGCGCCACTCGATCAGTGCCGTGAGGGCCTCGTCGGACGGCATCGCGCCCAGGACCTCAAGGAAGACCCTGCGGTCCGGGCCGGGGTAGGGGTGCTTGCTCAGGGCCCGCAGCAGTGCGGGGACGAGGCCCGCGCCGATGCCGTCGGCGACGGTGGCCAGGACGTCCAGGCTCGGTTCGCCGTTCTCGTCCCGGGGCAGGCCGCGCATGCGGGCGGCCTGACGGGCGTCGCCGAAGGCGCACCAGAGCATCCGGGTGTACGGGCTTCGCGGTTCGGTCAGGACGCGGCACTCGTCCACCCAGTCCTGCCTGGTGGGCACCATGAAGGAGACGATGACGCGCTGCGGCTCGGTCCGGCGGTGGTCCGCCAGGCGGGTGACGGCGTCCCGGTAGTCGTGCTCGTCCGCGGCGGCCAGGATCGCCCGCATCCGCGCGGCCGCGGCGAGGAAGCCGTCATCGGTGGAGGGGAACGCGGTCGCCCGGCCGATGCCGGAGGCCGGGTTCATCCGCTTGTCCGCCTGCCAGGTCTCCGCCGTCTCCAGCGCGCACAGCTCCGCGCACGCCGCCGCGGCGAACGGGACGCCGAGCTCGGTCACCCAGGCGTCCACCAGCGGCCGCGGCGAACGGTCGTCCACGGCCGGGTACACCAGGCGCGCGACGGCCGCCGCTCCCAGCGGGACGGGCCGGCCGGCCAGCTGGTCGCGGATCGCCTCGACGATCTCCGGATCGCCGCCCGTCCCGGCGCGTACCCGGTCGAGTTCGGGCCGTTTCCGGGCGACGAGCTCGCGCAGGGCCGCAGCCGCCGAGGCGTCGATCTCGATCGGCGGCCCCGGCGCGCCGCCCCGCCTCGGATGCAGGATCCGGCGCCACGCGTCCGGGATGACCAGGGCGTCTTCGGCGGGGGGCTCGTCCATGGCAGGCAACCGTACGGCCCGCCACCGACATTCTCCGGGGTTCAGCCGGCCGGGCCGGCCAGCCAGAGGTCGGGGCCGAAGACCTCGTAGTGGATGCGGGACGCGGGGACGCCGCGCGCGAGGAGCTGCCCGCGGACCGACTTCATGAACGGGACGGGCCCGCACAGGTAGGCGCGGACACCGTCCGGGATCTCCACGCCGGCCAGGTCGGCCAGGCCCGTGTACTCGGGAGCGCGGGGGCTCTCGGGCCGCTCGTACCAGACATGGACGTCGGCGTCGGGCAGCTTGCCCGCCAGCAGGTCGAGTTCCGTACGGAACGGGTGGGTGCTCTCGCTACGGTCGGCGTGGACGACGGTCACGCGCCGTTCCGAACCGGTGGCGGCGAGGTGGGCGAGCATGCTGATGGTCTGGGTGCCGCCGATACCGGCGGACGCCAGCAGCACTGGGGACTCCCCCTCGTCCAGCACGGTGTCGCCGAACGGGGCGCTGACCGTGAGCACGTCCCCTTCCTTGACGTTCGCGTGCAGCCAGTTGGAGACCTCGCCGTCCGGGGCGCCGTCGGTACCGGCGACGCGCTTCACCGAGATCCAGCGGTCCGTGCCATTGGGCGCGCAGGAGAGGCTGTACTGGCGGATCTGGCTGGCGCCGTCCGGCAGGGGGCAGCGGACCGAGACGTACTGGCCGGGCTGGAACGGCGGGCTCGGTGCCCTGTCGGCGGGACGCAGCATGAACGTGGCCACGTCGGCGGTCTCCTCCAGGCGGCCGACGACCTTCCAGTCCCGCCAGACGTCGCCGTTCTCCACGCCGGCCTGCGCGTACAGCCGCGCCTCCATGGCGATGAGGGCGCCGGCCATGAGCCAGTACACCTCGTCCCAGGCGGCGGCGACCTCCGGCGTGACCGCCTCGCCCAGCACTTCGGCGATGGCCGCGAACAGGTGCCGCTGCACGATCGTGTACTGGTCGGGGGTGATCCCCAGGGAGGCGTGCTTGTGCGCGATGCGCGCGAGCATCGCGTCGGGCCGCCGGTCGGGCCGCTCCAGGAGGAGGGTGGCGAACGCGGCGATGGAGCCGGCGAGCGCCTTGGCCTGCGTGCCGTCCGCCTGGTTGCCCCGGTTGAACAGGTCGCGGAGCAGCTCGGGGTGGGCTTCGAACAGCCGGCCGTAGAACAGCGGGGTGATCTGGTCGATCGCGCCGCCGACGGCCGGCAGGGTGGCGCGGACGATGGCGGCGGACGGTTCGGACAGCATCGAACGACCTCCAAAATCGGCATCTGAGATTCTTATTATCTCGCCGGAGCCGTCCGGTCCCCATCCGGGGGCACCGCTATCCGCGCAGCAACCGCACGAGCACGGGCCGTACCGGCTCGTCCACGAGGTCTCCCACGGTGATCGGGTCGAGCGCCTGGTAGAACGCCTCCTGCGCCGTCTGCAGGGCCATCCGCAGCCGGCAGGCCGACCGCAGCGGGCACGGCGGATCGTCCTCGCAGCCGACCACGTCACCATGCCCTTCCAGCTCCCTGACCAGCCACCCGACCGACGCCTCACGCCCGGCCCCGGTCAGTACGAGCCCGCCGCCGCGCCCACGCCGCGCCTCCAGCACCCCCATCCCCCGCAGCCGGCTCACCACCTTGGCGACATGGGTGTACGGCGCGTTCACCGCCACGGCGACCTCCCGCGAGGTCGGCGTCTCCCCCTCGCCCGCCACCGCCAGCCGCATCGCGACCCGCAACGCCAGATCAGTGAACTTCGTCAGCCGCATCCATCCACTTTACTGGCAACTGAGATGTGAATTTGGTCGCAGCCGGCGCCGACGCCCTTGGAGGGCTCAGCCGGGTCCGGCGAGGTGCTCGGTCAGGGCGGGGCGGGGAGCGGTCAGGTAGTGCTGGAAGGTGGGGGCCAGCCAGGCGATGGCCTCTTCGCGTTCCAGGGCGACGACCGGCGGGAGGCGGAGGACGTAGCGGCACAGGGCGAAGCCGAGCGCCTGGGTGGCGGCGAGGCCGGCGCGGGCGGGGGCCTCGGCGGGGTCGCCGGTGAGTTCGGCGACCCGCGGGCCGAGTTGCGCGGCGAAGACGGTGCGCATCCGCTCCGCGATGTCGGGGTCGGTCACCGCGGTACGGAGGAGGATCTGCAGGGCGTCGCCCTCCCAGCGTTCGACGAGGTGGGCGGCCAGGACGCGGCCGATCTCGTCGCGCGGGACGGCGGACAGGTCGGGCAGGCGCAGGTCGATGTCGGCGGCGGCGGCGAAGAGCAGCTGCTTGCTGCCGTAGTAGCGCATGACCATGGACGGGTCGATGGCCGCGTCCGCCGCGATGGCCCGGATGGTGGCGCGGTCGTAGCCGTCGGCGGCGAACCGCTCGCGGGCCGCCTTGAGGATCGCGGCCTTGGTCTCGGTCGAGGATCTGCGCATGCCGCCAAGCCTATTGCCAACGAGCGTTGGCCTACAATCGTTGACCCGCGGGCGGGCAGGTCAGCCCAGTTCAGCCCAGGGCGGCGACGGCGGTGGCGTAGAGGCGGGACGGGTCGCCGCGGCCGCCGTCGACGAAGCCGGGGAGCGGAGGCAGGGCCGTGATCAAGGGGAGCAGGCGGGCGCAGACTCCGGCGGCGTCGGACGGGCGTTCGGACGGGTCCTTGGCCAGCAGGCCGCGCAGCAGCGCGTCCAGCTCCGCCGGCACGTCCGGGCGGGCCTCCCGTACGGACGGCGGCGGCTCGGCCAGGTGCCGGCCGATCTCCTTGACCGGGTCGTCCGAGGCGAACACCCGCTCGCCGGCCAGCAGTTCGTACAGCAGGCAGCCGAGAGAGTACAGGTCGCTGCGGGTGTCGGCGGGCTCGCCGTCGGCGAGTTCGGGCGCCATGTAGACGGCCGTGCCGGGCATCTGGCCGGTCCACGTGATGGCCGACAGGTCGCCGCCGCCGTCGGCGGCCGGGCCCGCCAGACCGAAGTCGGCGACCTTGACCGTGCCGTTCCGGCCGAGCAGCACGTTCGCGGGCTTGAGGTCGCGGTGGACGAGCGCCGCGGAGTGGGCGGCGGCCAGCGCGGCGCACAGCTGCGCGCCGATCGCGGCGGCCCACGGGACGGGAACGGGGTCGATCTCCCCCACCAGGTCGTCGAGGGTGGCGCCGGGGACCAGCTCCATGACGAGGAAGAGGTCCGCGGGCCCGTCGCCCCCGAAGTCGTACAGCACGGGCACGCCGGGATGCCGGAGCCGGCCGAGCACGCGCGCCTCGCGGAAGAACCTGCGGCGCACCTCGTCGTCGGGCGGGTGGCCGTTCCCGCGGATCAGCTTGATGGCGACCTCGCGATTGAGCCGCTCGTCCCTGCCCTCCCAGACCTCCCCCATGGTTCCGGCTCCGAGGCCCCTGACCTTGGTGTAACGGTCGGCGATCCGCACTTGTCTCCCCACGCGCCGCGACTACCTTGTCACCAAGTGTCCCCCCGGCCCCGGGGTCTGGAAACGGCGCGGAAGGCGGGTCCACCGATTCGCCGCCGTGGAGAGGAACCGTTCATGAATCCGCTGTCGCTGCCCCTCGTCGCCGTCCAGGGTCTCTGGGTCCGCGCGACGACCGAGAGGCTTCCCGAGGCGTCCGGTCCGTACAGCGGTGTCGCGGGGAACGGTTCCGGCGCGGCGGTGCGCGTCGGCGTCCTGGGCGAGTCGACCGCGGCCGGCTGCGGGGTCGGCTCCTATGAGGACGGCTTCACGGCCTGCCTGGCGCGCGAACTGGCCGAACGTACCGGACGGCCCGTCGAGTGGGAGGTCGCCGGGCGCAACTCCGTCACCGTGGGCGAGGTCCGCGACGAGCTCCTGCCGCGGCTCGGGGACGGCCTGGACGCCGCCGTGCTGCTCGCCGGCGTCAACGACGTGCTGCACCGGAGCTCCCCGCGGAAGTGGGAGGACGATCTGAGCGCCGTACTCGACGGGCTCGGCCAACGCGCCGGGCGGGTGGTGATGACCGGCGTGCCACCGTTCCGGGCGTTCCCGTCGCTTCCGGGGGCTCTGCGCGGATACCTGGCGGAACGTGCGGACGCGCTGGACGCGGTCTCCCGGCGGGTGTGCGCCGGGCGGCCGACCGTGACGTGGGTCGACTCCGGCGGCATCGTGCCGGCCGGCCCGGAGTTCTTCGCCCGGGACCGCTTCCACCCGTCGGCGGAGGGCTACCGACGTTGGGCGCAGGCCGTGGCGGAACTCCTCGCGTCCTGACCCGTCACTCGGGCGGGAGGAGGGCGCCGTCGCCGAGGCCGTCGAGGCTGATGCCGAGGAGTTCCTGGCCCGTCTCGGAGAATCTGCGGAGGGTCGACTCGAACGCGGCCAGGGCGGTGAACGCCTCGCCGTAGCGGCGCTGGGCGTCCAGGGAGATGCGGGGCAGGCGGGCGCGGCGGACGTCCAGGCGGTTGGACGCGCTGGAGCCGCGGGCGGCGACCGCGCGGGCGGCGACGTGCAGGTGGCCGGCCACGAACTCCGGGACGAAGTGGTCCGGATCGGCGCGGACCAGGTAGAGGTGCGGGCCGAGCGCCGCGCCCTCCTCCTCGGAGGTGATGACGCGCGGCACGGTCCCGCGGGCCGTCGCGGGGGTGACGACGTCGCCCTCCCGAAGCAGGATGTGGCCCGGGTCCTCGTCCGTACGGCCGGACGGGGCGCCCTCGGCGACCATGTCCTGGACGGTGAGGACGGGGACGTCGCCCGTCTCCGTCTCCATCCTCATCGGGGCCTGGTGGAGCGCGAGGATCCCGGTCTTGGCGTGGTCGCCGAACGTGCCCGCCGCCGGGGGCGGCTCGGCGGCCTCGTCCAGGGACGGCAGCGCGGCCCGGAGCGCGGACAGGAGGTCCTCGGCCTCGGTGCGGACCGTCGCGAAGCGCTTGTCGGCGACGCGCTGGACGTAGCGGCCGGGGTCGAGGTCGACCTCGTCGTCGAGCAGGTCGATGATGCGCACGGCGCGGCCGATGCCGGGCTCGTCGTACTCGGCGGACGGGTCGCGCTGGAACCCGCGCCAGGCGTCCAGGGCGCGTTCGGCGAAGTCCTCGCGGTCGGCGGTGCCGACCATCAGGATGTGGTCGACGCGGGGGTCGCCGGGCGCGGGCCGGCGCATGACCCAGACCGCCAGCGGCACGGCCATGTTGGGGACCGCGCCGACCGGGAGGCCGAACACGCCGCGCAGCACGCCGCTGCGCAGCAGCTGCCCGCGGATCCGGCGGCCGGAGCGCCGGTTGGCCGCCGCCGGCGGCATCAGCATGATCACGGTGCCGCCGGGGCGGGCGTGCGCCAGCGCGTGCTGGGCCCAGGCCAGCTCGGACTCCATCCGCGGCGGCAGGCCGTACTCCCACCGCGGGTCGGCGATCAGCTCGTCGTAGCCCCAGTTGCGGTCGTTGAACGGCGGGTTCGTCACCACCAGGTCGGCCTGGACGTCCGGGAACGCGTCCTCGCGCAGGGAGTCGCCCGCGCGGACGACCGCGTTCCGCGTCCGGAGTGCCATCCGTACCGCGGTGATCCGCGCCGTGGCCTCGTCGGACTCCTGGCCGAGCAGTTCGGTGGCGTCCAGCGCGTCCAGCGCGCCGAGCAGGAACCCGCCCGAGCCGCACGCGGGGTCGAACAGCGTCCCGGTCTCCTCGCCGGCCAGGTCGAGGACGAGCCGGACGATCGGCTCGGGCGTCTCGTACACGCGCCGCTTGTGCAGCTCGAAGTAGCGCTGCCGCAGGAACTCGAACGCCTCGGGGGCGCCGCGCTCCCCGGCCAGGTCGGCGAGGCCGCGCGCGAGCGGCACGTGCGCCGGCTCCAGCGCGGGCGGGAACACCTCGTCGGCGGGCAGGCCGGTCGCGGTGGCCCGTACCGCCCCGGGCAGTTCCCCGGCGAGCTCGCCGTCGGGCCGCGCGGCGAGCTCGCGCCACCGCTCGGGCTCGCGGTGGACGAAGAGGAGGAACGCGCCCGCGAAGAGCAGGACGTCGGCCAGCGCCACCGCGTCCGCGGCCCGGCGCAGCTCCTGCCAGAGCTGCTCGCCGGACGACTCGCGCTTGAGCTTGCCCTGGACGTTCAGCCACTCGCGTATCTCGTGCAGGGAGAAGGAGGGGCTCGTCGCGGTGCCGCCGACGGGCTCGGGGAAGTCGTCGTGCCGGCGCCGCCAGTTGCTCACGGCGGCCCGTCCCACACCGGCGAGTCGGGCGATGTCGGCGGCGGTCACCGTCGCATCTGGCTGCACGTCAACTCCCAGGTCAGGCGCCACCTCCGGAGGTCACGCGCGAACATCACGCTACCGCAGCGTAGTGTAACGAGCCAGCGCCATGGCCGTGATGGTTGATTTAATCAACAACTAATGTCAGCGCGCGTGACACCACCGGACGACCACCGGAGAACGGGCATAACCTGGCCCGATGCACGAAGAACTGGCGGCCCGGCTCCGCGCGTTCGCGGCCGAACGGGACTGGGAGCAGTTCCACACGCCCAAGAACCTGGCCATGGCCCTGACCGGCGAGGCGGGCGAGCTCGCCGCCGAATTCCAGTGGCTCACGCCGGAGCAGTCCGCGGACGTCATGGCCGACCCCGAGGCCGGCCGCCGCGTACGCGCCGAAATGGCCGACGTGTTCCTCTACCTCACCAGGCTCGCCGACGTCCTCGGCGTGGACCTCGTCCAGGCCGCCCACGACAAGCTCGACGAGGGCGAACGCCGCTACGACGCGGAGACCTACCGGGGCACCATCCGCAAGGCCCCTCCCCTGAGCTGATCGTTATCAGCGGGGCTCGCAGACGATGCCGTCGTCGTCCCGGTCCCAGTACCACTCGTATTCGGGGTCAAGTCCCTCGTAGTACGGGCCATACCCCTCGTCGTTGGCCTCTGCGCAGGTGTCGAAGCGGGGGTCGGTGGTCTCATCCGGGGACGGCTCCAGAGGAGAGGGCTCGTCCGAGAGGAACTCCTCGGTAGGGAGATCCTCCGGAGAGGAAGGCGCCGGGAGGGATTCATCGATGGGCGGCGGGGCGGGAGTCTCGGGCTCTTCGGCGGGCGCCCGGGGCGGCGCGGGACTCTCCGTACTCGGACGTTCCGTGACGGTCTCCGTCGGTCCGGCCGTGGCCGTCTCGGTGACGGTCCTCTCCCCCGCGTCCTGCGGCGGGGGACGTTCGGGCGTCTCGGCGCACGCGGCGCCGCCCGCGACGAGAACGGCCGCGGCGGCCAATCGGAGCGAGCACGGATTGCGGCGATGGGACATGATCGTCCGGCTTCCTGAAGGCAGGGGCCGCCACCGGGCATGTCAGCCGGTTCCGCCGGCTCCACCCGTACGACCCCGTACGCGGTGGTCAGTCACATGCCCACAGAAGCACACTTTTCCGACGCTCCCCCGCCTCCCAACCAGGCTTTGCACCGACATCGAATGAATGTAGGCGCACCTTGGGACGGGCCAGCGCGCGACGAGGAGGCCGTTCCCTTCTCCCGGCACCACACCCTCGCCGCCCGCGCCCCTCAGCCACCTCGACCGAGAACGGCGATCGCGTTTGGTGTCCGTCCCGCTCAGCCCGCCTTGGTCCGCATGATCTTCCGCGCGGCCCTGTGGAGGTACCACTGCGCCACCACATAGAAGATCGCCGCCGGGTCAGCGGGGGGTGGGGAGGGTGTCGGCGGAGGTTATTACGTGGTCTACGAAGCCGTAGGCGCGGGCCTCTTCGGCGGTGTAGTAGCGGTCGCGGTCGGAGTCGGCCTCGATGCGTTCGACGGGCTGGCCGGTGTGGAAGGCGATGCGTTCCTGGATGAGGCGCTTGGTGGCGCGCATGTGCTCGGCCTGGATGCGGATGTCGGAGGCGGTTCCGGCGATGCCGCCGGAGGGCTGGTGCATGAGGATCGAGGCGTGCGGGAGGGCGTAGCGCTTTCCGGGGGCGCCGGCGCAGAGGAGGAACTGGCCCATGGAGGCGGTGAAGCCCATGGAAAGGGTCGCCACGTCGTTCGGGATGAATTGCATGATGTCGTAGATGGCCATTCCGGCGGTCACCGAGCCGCCGGGGGAATTGATGTAGAGGTGGATGTCGCGGTGCCGGTCCTCGGCGGAGAGGAGGAGCATCTCGGCGCAGATGCGGTTGGAGATCTCGTCGTCGACCTGCTGCCCCAGGACGATGATGCGCTGGCTCAGGAGGCGCTGGAAGACCTCGTTCGGCGGGGCGGGCGGCGCCTCGGCGGTACGGGACATCGGCTCGTGCAGCATCTGGAACGTCATGGGCCCAGGTAACCCAGGGGGCCGGGGGCGGGTCCAACAGCTTCGGAGGCGCGGGTGACAACCGGCGGTTGTCAATAGGGTGGGGTCATGGAGCCGGATCTCCACGGGATGCGGGCGTTCGTGGCGGCCGCGGAGGAGTTGCATTTCGGGCGGGCGGCGGAGCGGCTGTTCCTCACCCAGCAGGCGTTGTCCAAGCGCGTGCGGCGGCTGGAGGAGGCGCTGGGGGCGTCGCTGTTCGCGCGGACGACGCGGCGGGTGGAGCTGACGGCGGCGGGGCGGCGGTTCCTGCCGCTGGCCAGGGACGTGGTCGACGCGTACGACCGGGCGGTGTCCGCTTTCAGCGTAGAGCCGCTGCGGGTCGACGTCCACGCGGAGCGGTTCACGCCGATGAAGCTGCTGCGCGCCGCCGTCGAGAGGGCGGGCGTGCGGGTGGAGTCCAGCATGCGGCAGGGGCTGGGGATCGCCCTTCCGGCCGTTCTGAACGGTGAGCTCGACGCGGCTTTCGGGCGCGCGGCGGATATGGGTCCGTGGCCGGCGGAATTGCTGCGGCGGCCCGTCCAGGTCGTTTCCGTGGACGCGTTCGTCGTCAAAGGGCATCCGCTGGCGGGGCGGTCCTCGGTCGGCGTGGAGGAGTTGCGGGATTTCGGGGTGGTGATGCCGGATCCCGGGGGTTCCACGGAATGGCGCGGGTGGCTGGAGCGGTTCCGCGACGAGCTGGGGGTGCCGGTACGGTTCGCCGCGCCGGCTCTGGGCGTGCGTGATTACAGCAGGCTGATGCGCGAGGAAAAGCGGGCGGTCGTGCTGGGTGAGTCCGGTACGGATCTGCCGCACGATCCGGACATGCGGCAGATCCGCATCGTGGACCCGACGCCGCTGCACGTGTGGTCGATCGTGTGGCGGCGGGACGACCGGGACCCCCGACTGGCGCGGTTGCTGGAGGCCCTGCCGGAGGCCCGGACGCCCGGCCGCGGCTGGCTCCCGGAGATCGACCGGGCCCTGCTGCGTGGATGACGCGGCCGGCTCAGGCCTTCGCGCTCTGGCGGCGGGGGCCGGCGAGGGCGGCGCGGAGGAGGCCCTTGACGCTCGCGGCGATGACGGTGGGCCAGTCGAAGTAGTCGCGCCATAGGACGATCTTCCCGTCCCGGACCTCGAAGGTGCCGCAGACCCAGAACTCGGCCCGCCAGGAGCCGATGACCAGGGCGTCGGTGCGTTCGGTGAGGACGGTGCCGCCGTCGGCGGCGATGTTGTGGACGCGGGCCTCGAAGCCGGTGCCGTAGCGGGCCATGGCGCGCATCTGGCGTTCGAACGCCTTGATCCCGCGGGCGGGCGGCAGCGGGACGTTCTGGTAGACGATCTCGGGGTCGGCGTACGTGAGGGCCCGGTCGATGTCGAGGTCCTCGAGCGCGGCGAGGAAACCGGTCACGGTCGCGGTGGACATGACTCCTCCGATGTCGGGGGACCCCACGCTATACGGGACAATCATCCCCATGCAGTTCGGCGTTCTGGGGCCCGTCGAGGTCCGGGCCGGCGGGGAGCCCGTCGAGGTGGGCGGGCCGCGGGTGCGGGCCCTGCTGGCGATGCTCCTCCTGGACGCGGGCAACGTGGTCGGGACGGAGCGGCTGATCGACGGCCTGTACGGGGAGGACCCGCCCGACAACGCCGCGAACGCGCTCCAGTCGCAGGTCTCGCGGCTGCGGCGGGGGCTGGGGGACGCGTCGCTCGTCGAGGGTCGCGCGGCCGGGTACCGGCTGGCGGTCGATCGTGAGGACGTGGACGTCCACCGTTTCGAGCGGCTGGCGCGGGAGGGCCGCGCGCGGGAGGCGCTGGAGCTGTGGCGCGGGCCGGCGCTGGCCGGGGTCGCCGCGCCGTTCGCGGCGGGGCAGGTGGCGCGGCTGGAGGAGCGGCGGGCCGGGGTGGCCGAGGACTGCGCCGAGGCCGAGATCGCCGCGGGCGAGCACGGCGCGGCGGCGGCCCGGATGCGGCGGCTGGTCGCGGAGCATCCGCTCCGGGAGCGGGCGCGCGGGCTGCTGATGCGGGCCCTGTACGGGAGCGGGCGGCAGGCCGAGGCGCTGGAGGTGTACGAGGAGGCGCGGGCGCTGCTGGCCGAGGAGCTGGGCGCCGACCCGTCCGGCGAGCTGGCGGACGTGCACGTGGCGATCCTGCGCGGCGATCCGGCGCTGCGGCCGGCGCCGCGCCGGGCGCTGCCCGCGCAGCTGACCAGCTTCGTCGGGCGCGAGGAGGAGCTGGACCGGGTCGGCAGGACGCTGGCGGAGGGGCGGCTGGTGACGCTGCTGGGGCCCGGCGGGGTCGGCAAGACCCGGCTGGCGCTGGAGGCGGCGGAACGCGAGGACGGCGAGGTCTGCTTCGTCGACCTGTCCCCCCTGGGCGACGGCGCCGAGGTGCCGAAGGCCGTGCTGAGCGCGCTGGACCTGCGGGAGAGCGGGATGCGGCCCGGCGCGGAGGCCGTCGATCCGGTGGAGCGGATCGTGACGGCGCTCGGCGCGCGCCGGATGCTGCTCGTCCTCGACAACTGCGAGCACGTGATCGAGGCGGCGGCGCGGCTGGCGCACCGGCTGCTGGCGGCCCGGTCGGGGCTGCGGGTGCTGGCCACCAGCCGCGAGCCGCTCGGGATCACCGGGGAGTCGCTGCTGCCGCTGCCGCCGCTGCCCTTGCCGGCGGAGGGCGGCGCGGACGCCGCGGCGTACCCGGCGGTGCGGCTGTTCGCCGACCGGGCCGCGGCGGTCCGGCCGGGGTTCGCGGTGGACGAGACCAACGCGGCGGACGTGCTGCGGATCTGCGCGGCGCTGGACGGGCTGCCGCTGGCGATCGAGCTGGCGGCGGCGCGGCTGCGGGCGCTGCCCGTCCAGGAGGTGGCGCGGCGGCTGGGCGACCGGTTCCGGCTGCTGTCGCGCGGCGACCGGGCGGCGGCGCCGCGGCACCGGACCCTCCGCGCGGTGGTGGAGTGGAGCTGGGACCTGCTGGACGAGCCGGAACGGGCGCTGGCGCGGCGGCTGACGGTCTTCGCCGGCGGCGCGACGCTGGAGGGCGTCGAGGCGGTCTGCGGCGTGGACGAGGCCGACGAGCTGCTGGTCGGGCTGGTCGACAAGTCGCTGCTGCAGACCGACGGCACCCGCTACCGGATGCTGGACACGGTGCGCGCGTTCTGCGCCGAGCGGCTGGAGGAGGCGGGCGAGGGCGACCGGCTGCGGGCGGCGCACACGGCGTACTTCCTCGGGCTCGCGCGGCGCGCGGACCCGCACCTGCGCGGCGGCGGGCAGCTGGAGTGGCTGGCCCGGCTTGCGGCCGAGCACGCCAACCTGCACGCGGCGCTGCGCCGTGCCGTGCGGGACGACCCGGCGACGGCGCTGCGGCTGGTGGCGGTCCTGACCTGGTACTGGTGGCTGCGCGGCCGGGTCGAGGGCGGCCCGCTGACGCTGGAGCTGCTGGACCGGGTCGGGGTGGACCCGCCGCCCGGGATGGACGAGGAGTACATCCTGTGCGTCTCGAACGCGATCTCGGCCGGGGCGTCGGGCCCGGCGGCAGCGGCGGCGCTGGACCTGGCCACGGAGCGGATGGCCGGGCTGCAGTGGCAGGTCACCTATCCGGCGACCCTGGTGCAGTGGGCGCTCACGGCCGGTCCCGACCGGACCGACATCGAGACGCACGAGCTGCAGTCGGGCCGCGATCCCTGGTCGTCGGCCCTGCTCCGCATGAGCGACGGGTTCCTGCGGCAGTTCCGCGGGGACCTGTCGGGCGCCGCCGAGGCGTGCCGGGTGGCGCTGGAGGGGTTCCGTGCGCTGGGCGACCGCTGGGGGATGGCGAACTCGCTCGACCCGATGGCCCAGCTCGCCGCCTGGCAGGGGGACCGGCCGCGGGCGATGGAGCTGCTGAACGAGGCGCTCGGGCTGGTCCTGGAGCTGGGCGCGCTGGAGGAGCAGGCCGACCTGCTGTGCCGGCGCGCCGAGCTGTTCATCCAGGAGGGCGACCTGGACGCCGCGTACGCCGACTTCGAGGAGTCGCTGGGGGCGGCGCACCGCACGGGCGCTCCGGACAAGGTCGCGGCCGCCCGCTGCGGCCTCGGTGACGTCGCCCGGCTGCGCGGCGATCTGGAGACGGCCCGCCGGCTGTACGCGCAGGCCGGGGACCAGTTCACCACGTCCCGGTTCATCGCCTCGGCGACCCGGGTGGCGGCGCTGGTGGGGCAGGGCTGGATCGCGGTCGCGGAGGGGGACGTGGCGCGGGCCCGGCCGCTGCTGCGGCGGGCGCTGGAGATCAGTTTCGAGCATCCGGTGTTCATGAACCGGATCCGGGCGGTCGTCGGGCTGGCGGGCGCGGCGGTGGCGGACGGCGACGGCGAGCTGGCGGCGCTGCTGCTGGGCGCGACCGCGTCGCTGAACGGGGCGCCCGTCGACGGCGATCCGGACGCCGGGCGGGTGGCGGCGGGGGCCCGCGCGCTGCTCGGGGACGCCGCGTACGAGGCGGCCCTGGAGCGCGGCGCGGCGATGTCCGTGGACGAGCTGATCACCCGCTGACCGCGCGCTGACCGGTCCCGCCGGCCATGGTCAGCGGACGGTGCGGGAACGGTCAGCGCCGCCGCCGATCGTGGCGGTCATGAACGACACCTACCCCCTCTACTCCCCGGCCCGGAAATGGGCGACGTTCGGGCTGTGCCTGCTCGTCATCATGGTTCCCGCGCTGGACCTCACCGCGCTGAACCAGGCCGTGCCGCACCTGACGGCGGATCTGCGGCCGTCGGCCACGCAGATCCTGTGGATCGCGGACGCGTACGGGTTCGCGCTGGCCGGGCTGCTGATCACGATGGGCGGCGTCGGCGACCGCGTCGGCCACAAGCGGCTGCTGCTGGCCGGCGCCGGGCTGTTCGCGGCCACGTCGGCGCTGACCGCGTACGCCTGGACCGCCGAGACGCTGATCGCGGCGCGGTTCCTGCTGGGCGTGGCGGGCGCGACGCTGATGCCGTCCGCGCTGTCGCTGATCCGCCGGGTCTTCACCGACCCGAAGGAGCGCACGATGGCGGTCGGGGCCTTCAGCGGCGTCAGCGGGCTGGCGATCGGGCTCGGCCCGGTGCTCGGCGGCGCGCTGCTCGACCACTTCTGGTGGGGCTCGGTGTTCCTGATCAACGTGCCGATCATGCTGGTGGTGCTGGCCGCCGGCGCGGCCGTGCTGCCCGCCGGCCGCAACCCGCGCCCGGGCCGGCTGGACCTGCTCGGCGTGCCGCTGTCGATCGCCGGCGTCATCGGCCTGGTGTACGCGATCAAGGAGCTGGCGGCGCACGGCCCGAGCCTGGAGGTCCTGGCGGCGGCGCTGGTCGGCGCGGCGGGGCTGGCGGCGTTCGCGGTGCGCCAGGTCCGGGTCGCCGACCCGCTGATCGACGTGCGGCTCTTCCGCCTGGCGGCGTTCTCCGGCTCGGTGGTCGCGAACATGTTCGCGATGTTCGCGCTGGTCGCCCAGTCGCTGATCTTCTCGCTGTACTTCCAGCTGGTGCTGGGCTGGTCGCCGCTCCAGTCGGGGCTGGCCGGGCTGCCGGGCGCGCTGGGCGCGATGATCGGCGGTGCCGCGCTGGCGCCGCCGCTGATCTCGCTGCTGGGCCGGGCCCGCGTCGTGGCCGCCGGGCTGATCCTCGGCGCGGTGGCGTACGCGCTGCTCTCCCAGGCCGGGACCGACACCTCTTACCTGGTGCTGGTGGGCCCGGTCCTGCTGTCCGGGCTCGGCATGGGCATGGCCATGACGGTCACGGCCGACACCGTGCTGGCGACCGTGCCCCGGGAGCGTTCCGGCGCGGCGTCGGCGATCTCGGAGACCGGCATGGAGCTGGGCGGTTCGCTGGGCATGGCCGTCCTGGGCAGCGTGCTGAACGCGGTGTACCGCGACGCGATCGAGCTGCCCGCGGGCCTGCCGGCCGCGGCGGGGGCGGCCGCCGGGGACTCGCTGAGCGGGGCGATGCAGGCGGCCGCCGGGCTGCCGGAGCGGCTCGCGGCGCAGGTCGCGGGCGCGGCCGGGGAGGCGTTCGCGTCCGGGATGCAGGCCGCGATGCTGTGCAGTACCGGTCTCGCCGCGGCCGCCGGGCTGTTCGCGCTGGTCGCGCTGCGCGGGGTGCCCAAGGTCATCCCGGACGCGGCCGAGTACGAGGCGGGGCCGGGCGAGGCCGGTGCGGCCGTGCCGGCGGGCGCCGCGAAGTCCGACTAGCAAAAGTGATATCACTTTGCTAACTTGGTGCCATACGAAGGAGGCGCTGAATGAGCGAAGTGACCACCCCCGCCGGCCCCCCGGTCGAGATGCCCGAACTGGAGATCGAGGAGCGTCCCGCCCGGGACGCCAACGGCTGGCCCCTGCTGGGGCTGAGCCTGCTGCTGATCCTGGTCGCCGCCGCGGTGCTCGCCGGGGGCATCGCCGCCGGCGGCGCCGGGATCGCGGTCGGCGTCGCGCTCGGCGTGGTGCTGGCGCTGGCCGGACTGGTGATCATGGCCGGGCTGACCCCGGTGGCGCCGCGCGAGGCGCGGGTGCTGCAGGTCCTCGGCCGCTACAGCGGAACGGTCCGCACCGACGGCCTCCGCTGGGTGAACCCGATCACCGACCGCAAGAAGGTCTCCACCCGGATCCGCAACCACGAGACCGGGCTGGCCAAGGTCAACGACCTGGAGGGCAACCCGATCGAGATCTCGGCCGTGGTCGTCTGGCAGGTCGAGGACACCGCCCGGGCGGTGTTCGCGGTGGACGACTTCGTGGAGTTCGTCGCGTTCCAGACCGAGGCCGCGGTCCGCCACATCGCCGGCAGCTTCCCGTACGACTCGCACGAGCAGCTGTCGCTGCGCGACAACGCCGACGAGATCACCGGGAAGCTGTCGGAGGAGCTGTCGCTGCGGGTGGCCTCGGCCGGCGTGAAGATCATCGAGTCCCGGATCACCGGGCTGGCGTACGCCCCCGAG
This sequence comes from Spirillospora sp. NPDC029432, assembly GCF_040703975.1. Taxonomy (NCBI): domain Bacteria; kingdom Bacillati; phylum Actinomycetota; class Actinomycetes; order Streptosporangiales; family Thermomonosporaceae; genus Spirillospora; species Spirillospora sp. NPDC029432. Next base: position 43,167 of record NZ_JBEZWH010000022.1, on the reverse strand, counting down.
ATCGCGCAGGCGATGCTGCGCCGCCAGCAGGCGGGCGCGGTGGTGGCCGCGCGGCAGCGGATCGTCGAGGGCGCGGTCGGCATGGTCCAGCTGGCCCTGGACCGGCTGGACGAGGAGAACGTCGTCGACCTGGACGAGGAGCGCAAGGCCGCCATGGTCAGCAACCTGCTGGTGGTCCTGTGCGCCGACCGGGACGCGCAGCCGGTGGTCAACACCGGTTCCCTCTACCAGTGACCCGTGGCCTCCGAGCGTAAGAAGATCCTGCTGCGGCTCGACCCCGCCGTCCATGACGCGCTGGCCCGCTGGGCGGCGGACGAGCTGCGCAGCACCAATGCCCAGATCGAGTTCCTGCTGCGCGCGGCGCTGTCGGACGCCGGGCGGATGCCCCGCGCCGCCGGGCGGATGCGGCGCCCCGGCCGCCCGGCCCGCAGCGACCCCGACGCGGCGCCGCCCGGGACCGCGGGCGACGATGGATCCGAGCCGCCGCCCCGCGGCGCTCCCCTGAACGAGGAGTAGCTCATGGTCGACGTTCCCGACTCCCTCCCGGCCCGGATGTACCTCCTGGCGTACGACCTCAACAAGCAGCGCATGGCGCTGAGCGGCGAACGCCTCGGCTACCTGCTGCGCGCCGCCGCCCTCACCGAGCTGTACCTGGACGGGCGGCTCACCGAGGAGCGGCGGCGCCCCAAGCCCGACACCCCGGGCGACGACCCGTACGGGCTGCTCGCCCAGATCACCGCGTCCAAGCCGCGGTCGTGGAAGTACTGGGTGCGCAAGGACAGCCGCGCCATGGTGCGGGCGGTCCGGGACGAGCTGGCCGACGCCGGCTGGATCCGGGTGCGGCCGCGCCGGGTGCTCGGGGTGTTCCCGGCCGACCAGGTCAGCGTGCGGGACCCGCGGGTGGTGAAGACGCTGTGGGGCGGCGCCTCGTCGGCGCTGCGCGGCAAGCCGGTGGCGCACGTCAACAGCTACGACGCGGCCGCGGTCGCGCTGGCCGCGGCCGGCGAGCTGCGGACCGTGCTGCCCAGGCCCGACCGGCGCCGGCACAAGCGGCGGATCGCCGAGCTGACCGCCCGGTCCGGCCCGGCCGCCCCCGCGGTGAAGAAGGCGCTGGCCGACTACTGGGGCGCCGCGGCCGGCTGACCGGTCCCCTCCCCGAGGGGGCCGGTCCCTCACCGCCCCGCGGATTGACAGGCGCGGGGCGGACCCGCGACCCTGAACTCGTTAGTTACCTGACCTAACGATCTGCACGGGAGGGCCGCCGGTGCCGGGGAGCGCGGAATCCGACCGCCGGGAGCCCGCCGCACCGGTCACGCCGACCGCGCCGGCCGCCCCGGCGCCGCATCCATGGCGGGTGCTTTCGGCGGTGAGCCTGGGCACGGTCCTCCTCGTCGTCAACGTCAGCACGCTCAACATCGCGCTCCCGGTGGTCGTCCGGCACTTCGAGGCGGGCGCCGCGGCGGCGAGCTGGCTGCTGCTGGCGTTCATGCTCGCCCAGACCGGGCTCCTCATGGTGTTCGGCCGGCTCGCGGACGTGCTCGGGCGGCGCGGCACCTACCTGGGCGGGCTGGCGGTCTTCACCCTGGCGAGCCTGCTCGCCGGCCTCGCCCCCAGCGTCGAGGTGCTGATCGCGATGCGGGTCCTGCAGGGCGTCGGCGGCGCGGTCCTGCTGGCGAACGGCACCGCCGTCATCGCCTGGGCGTTCGGGCCCGCCCGGCTGAGCCAGGGCATGGGCGTCTACCTGGGGGTGCTGGGCGCGGCGCCGCTGCTGGGGCCGTCCATCGGCGGCTACCTGGCCGAGACGGCGGGCTGGCAGTGGGTGTTCTGGTTCAACGTCCCGCTCGGGCTCCTGGCGCTGGCCTGGGGCTCCTTCTCCCTCCCGGCGGTCCCGCGCGGGCCGCGCGAGCCGATCGACGTGCTCGGCGCGGTGCTGCTGATCGGCTGGCTGGGCGGGCTGGTCGTGGCGTTCTCCGAGGCCGGCGCGGGCGCCTGGACGGGCCCGCTCGCCATCGGCGGGGCCGCCGCCTGCGTGCTGCTGCTCCCGTTCTTCGCGCTGCGGCAGCTGCGGAGCCGGTATCCGCTGGTCGACCTGGCGCTGTTCGCCGACCGCGGCTTCACGCTGGGGTCGGTCGCCGCGCTGTTCAACACCCTCGCCCGGTTCGGCACGCTGCTGCTGCTCGCCCTGTTCCTCCAGGCGGTCAGCGGCATGACCCCGGCCCAGGCGGGCCTGGCCGTGCTCCCCGGCCCGCTGGCCGGCATGGTCGCCGCGCCGGCCGGCGGCTTCCTCGGCCGCCGCGTCGCGCCGCGCACGCTGGCCGTGGCCGGGTCGGCGACCGCCTGCGCGGGGCTGGCGCTGATGCTGCCGCTGCTGGCCGCGGACACGCCGTACTGGCTCGTCGCGCTCTGCCTGGTGCTGGTCTCGGCGGGCGGCGGCCTGTTCGCCACCGGCAACACCTCGGCGATCCTGGCGCGGGTCCCCGCCGAGCGTCTCGGCATCGCCAACGGCCTCCGGATGACCCTGCAGAACGTCGGGAACGTGATGAGCGCCGCGCTCTGCCTGGCGCTGGCGGCCTCGGCGCTGGCGCGTACCGAACGGCACCTCCTGTACGAGGGCGCGGCGGGCGCGCTGTCGCGGGCCTCGCTCGGCGACCTGGTCGACGGGTACCGGCGCGCGTTCGCCCTGCTGCTGGCGGCGTCGGTGATCGCCACGCTCACGTCGCTGGCGAACCGCCGCACCCGGGAACGGCACGAGGAAACCGCCGGGGCACCCGTTCCCGTTCCGCCGGAAGAAGGGCCCGAACGGCTGCCGGAACGAAAATCGCATGCCCGCCGATAATGGCCGCCCGTAGAGTGTCCGGATGTTCAGAAGGCAGCAGAAGAAGGACGATTCCCCGCCCTCGATTTTCGACCATGTACGCGCGCACATTCCCCCGGCGGGCCCCGGATTGGCCGAAGGCGGGGAAACGCTGCCCGATGAGGCGGACCACGGCGGCGTGAGGTGGGCGCCGGGCGCGCGTGACGGCGTTCTCACCCACCACTGGGGCGGCGGCGCCGACCCCGGGGAGCTGGAGCGGCTGTCGGCCGCGCTGATGGCCGCCGCCGCCGGCGAGTCCGGTCCCGAGGCGGTGGCCGACGCGGCCGCGGAGCTTTCGGTCGTCGCGCTGGTGGACGACCTCCTGAGCCGGGTGGTGTCGGCGGACGTCGACGCGGAGCGGGTCTACGACCTGGCGTACACGCTGGCGACCACGGAGCGGCGGCGCGAGCCGGTCAAGCTCGGCATCGCGCTGCTCGGCCTGTTCGACGCGGCCCACCACCGCGACGAGCTGCTGGTCCTGGGCCGGCACGACGAGTTCACCCTCTTCGCGATGGTGGCGCTCGGGAACGGCGACGCCGGCGTCGAGGACGTCCTGTGGCCGCTGGCCCGCCAGGTCGAGGGCTGGGGCCGGATCCATCTCGTGGAACGGCTCGCCGGCAGCGAGGATCCGCGGCTGCGGGAATGGATCCTCCGCGAGGGATTCCGCAACGACGTGATGAACGAGTACCTCGCCGGAATCGCGGCCGAGACCGGCGACCTCGCCGGCGCGCTCGCGGGCGAGCCCGACGACGAACTGCTGTACGCGGCCGGCGACATTCTCGCCGCGCTCGCCGACCGGAGCGGCCCCATGGAGGGAATGCCGGGATACGCGGACGGGGAGCGCGCGGCCGGCCTTTTCCTCGGCCATATGGCGACCCGGGCGAACGACCTGCGCCATTTCCTGGCCGTGCACGATCTGCGCGCGTACGCCGAGGGCGCCTGGCCGGACCTGGCGGCCCGCTGCACCGAGATCCTCGACCGCCCGCTCTGGACCGGCCTGGCCGGGCAGGGCCTCCGTGCCGGGGACGAGAAGGAGTTCGGCCTGGCCGCGCGGGCCTGCCGGATCCTGGAGGTGCCCGCCCTGGAGGCCCACCTCGACCGGCTGCGCACCCGCGACCCGTTCGACGCCACCGGCTGGTGGTACGCCGCCGAGGAGGCGGGCCGGCGCGGCAGGATCGACACGGTCGCGGACCTCGCCGCCGAGCTGCTGCCCCTGGACCGCATCGCCGCCGGCCCGGCCGACGAGGCGGGGGGCGGGCCCGAGTTCAGGCCGCACGCCTGCCTGGACCACCTGCTCCAGGCGCTCGGCGAGCGGCCCGGCACGGGCGCCCCGCTCGTCTCGGCCGCGCTGGCGAGTCCCGTCGTCCGCAACCGCAACATGGCCGTCCGCACGCTGCACGCCTGGGGCGAGGCGGCCTGGCCCGCCGGAATGCGGGACGAGGCCGCCGCGGCCCTCGCCCGGGAGCCGGACGACGGCGTCCGCGGGCGCCTCCAGGCCCTCCTGGACGGCCGCCCGATCGACTGACCCGGCCGCGCTCCCCGCTATTCCAGGACGAGCTCGACGGGGATGTTCCCGCGGGTCGCGTTGGAGTACGGGCACACCTGGTGGGCCCGCTCGACGAGTTCCCGGCCGGTCTCGCCCGCCAGCGCGTCGGGCAGCTCGACCCGCAGCACCACGGAGAGCCCGAAGCCGGACGCCAGGTCACCGCCGATGCCCACCTCGGCGGTGACCGACACGTCCTTCACGTCGTGCCGGCCCGCCCTGGCCACGGCGGCGAGCGCGCTGGCGAAGCACGCCGCGTACCCGGCGGCGAACAGCTGCTCGGGGTTGGTCCCCTCGCCGCTGCCGCCCATCTCGCGCGGGGGCGCCAGCGGCAGGTCGAGCCGCCCGTCCGAGCTGACCGCGCGGCCGTCCCGCCCGTTCGCCGTCGCCACCGCCGTGTAGTGAGCGGCCATCGTTCCTCCTCCGCGTCCGGCGGGCCCGTCCCGCCTCGCACAACCGAACGTAGCACAACTAAGTTGTGCGCAACTAGTAACTGTGCTTCGTCCCACAACAGGGCGGTTTGCCGTGCAATCGGCGGGCAGACCAGAGCTATGGGGGACAGCGAGCAACGGAGACGACGTGGAGATCAATCTTGATCTTCGGTTCCCGAGGGACGCCGCGAGCGTGCCGGCGGTCCGCCGGCTCCTGGACGCGTCGCTCGACGTCCTGGGGGTCGAGGAGCCGATACGCGGGGACATCCGGCTCATGCTCACCGAGGCCTGCGGAAACGTGATCCAGCACGCCAGGGAGGGGGACGCGTACACGGTCCGGGTACTGATCATGGACGAGCGCTGCGTGATCAAGGTCATCGACCGCGGGCTCGGCTTCGAGCCGGGCAAGCCGCTGCCGGACGGCCCGGTCGCGGACCTGACCGCCGAGCACGGCCGGGGCATGATGATCATGAAGACGCTGGCGGACGAGGTGCGGCTGCGGTCCTTCCCCGAGCAGGGCGCGCTGGTCTCCCTGGAGAAGAAGCTGCACTACGGGGGCGACACGCTGGGGCGCAGGCTGGCCGACCACGGCTGGCTCAACGGCCCGCCGCCCGGAAGTAGGGTGCGACTCATGAACGAGGCCGATCCCGAACTGCGGGAGTTCGCGACCAGGCTGTTCGACCTCGCCCGCCAGGGCGGCACCGAGCAGATGATCGCCTACCTGGACGCGGGGATCCCGCCCAACCTGACCAACGACAAGGGCGACACGCTGCTCATGCTGGCCGCCTACCACGGGCACGCCGACACGGTCCGGGCGCTGACGGCGCGCGGGGCCGACCCCGAGCGCGAGAACGACCGCGGCCAGCGCCCGCTGGCGGGGGCCGTGTTCAAGAAGGAGCCCGAGGTCGTCCGCGCCCTCCTGGAGGCCGGCGCCGACCCGCACGCGGGCCGCCCGTCGGCGTACGAGACCGCCCGGATGTTCGGCAACGGCGAGTTCCTGGCCTGGTTCGACGAGGCGGCCGCCACGGGCTGAGGCGCCGCCCCGCCGCACCGGCCCGGTCTGGCCCTGACGAAGGTCAGGCCCGGTCATGGCCGATCGGGCATGTTCTCGCCCGCGGCGGTCCCGCCAGGGTGGGGCCATGCGTTCAGCGATCACGATCACCGTCCTGGCCGCCGCCTCCGCGGTACTGGCGGGCTGCGGAGCCGCCGCCACCCCGGCTGCGCGAACGGCCGCCACGGCGGGCGAGGGTCCCGCCGGATTCACCCTGCCCGCGCCCACCGGGCGGCAGCCCATCGGCACCACCGAGATCCATCTGGTGGACCGCGGGCGCGCCGACCCCTGGGTGGCGGGCAGGCCGCGCGAGCTCATGGTCAGCGTGTGGTACCCGGCGGAACGGCCGGGCGGCGCGGCGCCCTACCTGAGGCCGGGGGTGGCGGCGGCGCTCGATAAGGGCGGCGCGCTCGGGATCTTCAAGCCGGGCGAGGTGGACTGGGCGGGGGCGCGCACGCACGCGGGCGAGGGCGTCCCGGCCGACGTCCGGCGCGGCGCCCGCCCGGTGGTGCTGTACTCCCCCGGCTTCGGCGTGCCGCGGGCCCTCGGCACCACCCTCGCGGAGGAGCTGGCGAGCCGCGGGTACGTCGTGGTGACGATGGACCACACGTACGAGTCGAACCCGGTCGAGTTCCCCGGCGGGCGGGTCGAGGGGCAGCGGCTGCCCGCGCCGGGCCCCGGCCGGACCAGGAAGGCCGTGGACGTGCGCGTCCAGGACACGCGGTTCGTCCTCGGCCGGCTCGCCGCGCTGCGCGCCGGCGGGAACCCGGACGCCGGGGCGCGGCGGCTCCCCGCCGGGCTCGGGCGGACGCTCGACCTGGCGCGGGTCGGCATGCTCGGGCACTCGGCCGGCGGGATCCAGGCCGCCGAGGCCATGCGCACCGACCGCCGCGTGGACGCGGGCATCGATATGGACGGCACGCTCCAGTACGCCGAGAACGACCTGGTCCGGGCGGCCGAGGAGGGCCTCGCCCGGCCGTTCATGCTGATGGGCGCGGCCACCGGCGGCGAGCCGCAGACCCACCGGACGAGCCCGTCGTGGGGATCGTTCTGGGAGCGGTCGACCGGGTGGAAGCGCGACCTGAACGTGCCCGCCGGAAGCCACTACACCTTCACCGACCTCCAGGCCGTGCTGCCCGCGCTGGACGAGCGGCTCGACGTCCCCGCCGGGGCGCGGCGGGACTTCATCGGCACCGTCGACCCGGAACGGGTCATGCGGTCCCAGCGGGCGTACGTGACGGCGTTCTTCGACCGGCACCTGCGGGGACGGCCGGCCCCGATCCTGGACCGGCCGTCGCCGCGGCATCCGGACGTGCGGTTCGTCCCCTAGCGCAGGACGAGGTCGTCGGGGGCGTGGCCGTTCTCCGGGAGGAGGATGCGGCGGGTGGGCAGCGGGATCTCGATGCCCTCGGAGTCGAACCGGCGGTGCAGCCGCTTCAGGAACTCGTGCTTAATCCGGAACTGCTCGCCGAACTCGGTGATCCGCAGGATGACCGTGAAGTCGATGCTCGACTCGCCCCAGGTGTGGAAGCGGACCAGCGTCTGGCCCTCCTTGACCGCGCCCTCGATCTCGGCCATCACCGCGTCGCCGATCTCGACCACGACCTTCTCGACGTACTCGAGGTCGGCGGTGTAGGCCACCTTGGCCTGGATGAGCAGCGACATGTCCTGGGCGGGACGGTGGTAGTTGGTCAGTATCGTGTCGGAGAACCGCTGGTTCGGGATCACCTCGATGTTGTCGGAGAGCGTGCGGATCGAGGTGTTCCGCCAGTTGATGTCGACGACGTACCCCTCCTGGCCGCTGCTCAGCCGGATGTAGTCGCCGGGCTCGATCGTCTTGGACGCCAGGACGTGCACGCCCGCGAACAGGTTGGCGAGGGTGTCCTGGAGCGCGAGCGCGACCGCCAGGCCCCCGACGCCCAGGGCGCCCAGCAGCGGGGTGATCGACACCCCGAGGCTCTGCAGCATCACCAGCATGCCGATGCCGAGCACCACGACCCGGGTGATGTTGGCGAAGATCGTGACGTTGGCGGCCACGCCCTGCCGGGCCATCGCGATCGAGGCCACGACCCCGGCGAACATCCGGGCGCAGGCCAGCGTGATCACGATGATCGCGACCGCGGTCAGCACGTTGGCGGTGCCCGACAGCGTGCCGGTCTTGAGGCTCAGGGCGTTCGCGGCGCCCCAGACGCCGGCGAGCAGGGACAGCGGCACCGCCAGGTCGTGCAGCAGCCGGGCGGCCAGGTCGTCCCAGGCCCACCGGGTGTCCCCCGCGCGCTTGTTCAGCCGTCCCGACAGCATCCGCAGGACGATCGCCACGACCAGCGCCACGGCGAGCACCACCGCGGCCGCGATGACCCGTGCCAGGTCCAGCGACTCAGGCATGCGTGATTCTCTCCCTCCGGGCGGCGGCTCGGCGGCCCGCCGCTCCGTTCCCACCGGCGCGCGGCAAAAGATCACCCTCGCGGCACCGGTTCCGATATCGCCCGATCGTAGTGACTCGGAACGGTGCCCGGGACGTTCCGCGGAGACTGGAAACCCTGTCCCCGGCGGGTCAGGCACCCCGACCAGCGGGGGCTGACGCGAAGCACGCGGGTCAGTACGCACGGTCAGGAGGCGGGCCGGGACGGGACCGTTCCGGGGGTGCGGTTACGATCGATCGGGTGGTAGATCTCGGTCTCATGCGCCGCCTGGGGACCACGGCGCTCGGGCTCCGCAACGGCCCCCACCGGGTGACGGTACGGCGCGATCTCGAAGTGCCGGCCGCCGACGGGGTCACGCTGCTGGCCGACCACTACGCGCCGGTGGACGTGGACCGGCCGCCGACGATCCTGGTGCGCTCGCCGTACGGGCGGCGCGGGCCGTTCGGGCTCATGTGCGGGCAGGCGTTCGCGTCGCACGGGTTCCAGGCCGTGGTGCAGAGCGTGCGCGGCGGCTTCGGCTCCGGCGGCGTGTTCGAGCCGCTGGACGAGCGCGAGGACGGCCTGGCCACCATCGCCTGGCTCAAGGAGCAGCCGTGGTTCGGCGGCACGTTCGCCATGCACGGGCCCAGCTACCTCGGGTACGTGCAGTGGGCGGTCGCGGCCGAGGCCGGCCCGGAGCTGAAGGCGCTGTCGATGCAGGTCACCGCGTCGCAGTTCCGCGACGCCATCAACGTCGGCGGCACGTTCGCGCTGGAGTCCACGCTGATCTGGGTGGACCTGACGTCCCGCATGAAGCACCCGCTGTCGGGCCTGACGACCGGGATCATGTCGCCGCGGCGGGCCCGCCGCGCCGCGCTGTCGGGCCGCCCGCTGGGCGAGCTGGACGTGCTGGCCACCGGCGAGCAGCAGCGGTTCTTCCAGGACCTGCTGGTGAACGGCCCGGACACCCCGTTCTGGGACAGGCGCGACTTCAGCCCGACGGTCTCGGAGGTGCGGGCGCCGGTCAACATGACCGGCGGCTGGTACGACATCTTCCTGCCCTGGCAGCTCAAGGACTACGCGGCGCTGCGCGCGGCCGGGCACCGCCCGTACCTGACGATCGGCCCCTGGTTCCACGCCGACCAGCGGATGATGCGCGGCTCCATCGGCGAGTCGCTGAAGTGGTTCCGCGCCCACCTGCTGGACGATCCGGGCGAGCTGCGCGAGCAGCCGGTGCGGGTGTTCGTCACCGGGGCCGCCGAGGAGTGGCGGGAGTTCCCCGACTGGCCCGTGCCGGGGATGCGGGAGCGGCGCTGGCACCTCCGGCCGGGCGGCGGGCTCGCGCACGAGCGGGCGGGCGAGTCCGAACCCGACCGGTACCGGTACGATCCCGCGCACCCCACGCCGTTCATCGGCGGGCCGACGCTGCTGGGCGACAACCGTCCCGTCGCCGACCAGCGCAGACTGGAGCGCCGCCGGGACGTGCTCACCTACACCTCCGAGCCGCTGGCCGCGGACCTGGAGATCATCGGGCCGGTGTCGGCCGAGCTGTTCGTCCGGTCCGACCGCGCCCACACCGACCTCGTCGTGCGGCTGTGCGACGTGGCTCCGGACGGCGAGTCGCTGAACCTCTGCGAAGGGATGCGGCGGCTCGTGCCCGGCACGCCCGAGGAGGACGAGGAGGGCGTGCGGCGGGTGGCGGTGGAGCTGTGGCCGGCCGGGCACCGGTTCGCGGCCGGGCACCGGATCCGGGTGCAGGTGGCCAGCGGCGCGTACCCGCGGGTGGCGCGCAACCCCGGCACCGGCGAGCCGATCGGCACCGCGTCCCGGATGCTGGCCGCCGAGCAGGAGATCTTCCACGAGCCCGGCCGGCCGTCCGCGATCGTGCTGCCGGAGATGCCGGCTCCACCCGCCTAGACCCGCCTAGGCCCGTCTGGACCCGTCTAGGCGCTCTTGCGGGCGCGGAGTGCGGCCAGCGCCTTGTCGGCGTGGACGTTCATCCGGATCTCGCTCTTCACGACCTCCAGCACGCGGCGGTCGGTGTCGATGACGAACGTCTGGCGCTTGGTCGGCGCGAGCGCGACGCCGCGCTTCACGCCGAACCGCGCCCGCACCGCGCCGTCCGCGTCCGACAGCAGCGGGTAGCCGAGCGCGTGCTTGTCGGCGAACTCCTTCTGCTTACCGACCTCGTCCGCGCTGATCCCCACCGGATGCGCGCCCACCTCGGCCAGCTCCCTCGCCAGGTCGCGGAAGTGGCACGCCTCGGCGGTGCAGCCCGGCGTCATCGCCGCCGGGTAGAAGAACAGCACCACCGGCCCCTCCTCCAGCAGGCCGCTCAGCGTGCGCGGCCGTCCCGTCTCGTCCGGCAGCTCGAAATCGTCGACCACGTCGCCCACCTTCATGCGCCGAACGTATCCCAGCGCGCCTCAGTCCAGGAGGGCGCGGATCTGTGGCGCGGACCACTTCTCGCGGGCGCCGGGACGGGCCTCCAGGTACGCGGCGGCGCGCTCGGCCGTCCAGCCGTGCGACTCGCGCAGCCCGTTCCCGAGCATGGCGAGGTACGCGGCGGCCGGCGCGTTCAGCCGGGCGGGGCCCGCGCCGTGCGGGGAGGTGAACGTCAGCATCGGGCGCCCGTCCCGCTCCCCCACCTTGACGACCGTCTCGTACCGGCCCGGGCCGAGCGTCTGGCGGCCGAGGGCGATCGCGTCCGACAGGTCGTGGTCAGCGCCCACCTCGCGGTGCATCTCCTGCGCCATCACGTCGCAGAACTGCTGGCGGGTCAGCAGGTACGCCCGCGCCGCGGCGCGCCCGGGCAGCGCCGGGTCGTAGAACGCGATGCCGCCGCCCCACGCCGGCGACTCGTGCGCGAAGTAGATGCCGCCGGGCAGCGTGACGGGACGCTCGGCCCGCGCGGGGCTCGCGTCGCGGCAGCCGGCGTAGGTGCGCGCGTTGCCCGCGGGCCGCCCGCCGGCGAGATAGCAGGCGAAGCGCTCCCGGAAGAGGTTGGAGCCGTACGCCACGTACCAGACGGAGTCCCTGTCGTCTTCGTCATCTTCGGTAGCCATCCGTACCGACCATACGAGGGCGCAACGCCCGCATCCCGCCCGAGGGTATGTCGGCGGTCATGGTTCCCCTTGTCCGGGTTGTTTTTCGCCGCGGGGACGTTTCATCCGGCTCCGGCCGGAAACACAAAAGATCGAGCAGGTGTCTACGACGCAGATACCTCCAGGTTGTACCTGTGTAAAACCCGGAGGTTCTCGTCATGCACCGTCCTTTGAACATTGCTCTCGTGTCCGCCTCCGACCTCGACGGCGAGCACGTTCAGGCGATTCATACCCGGGAGATCGCCCGCGCCCTCGGCCGGCCGGTCTCGGACGACAAGGACGGTCACCACGTCACGGTCTACACGCGCCGCCAGGACGCCGCGGCGCGCTCCCGGAGCCGGCTCGGCCCCGGGGCCGTGGTGCAGCGGATCGACGCCGGGCCCGCCCGGCCGCTGCCCGAGCAGGACCTGCTCGACCATGTCCGCGACTTCGCCGACGGGCTGCGCGAGCGCTGGAGCGGCGCGGGCCGTCCCGACGTCGTCCACGCGCACGGCTGGATCGGCGGGCTCGCCGCCTGCGCCGTAGCCCGCGAGATGGACGTCCCCTTCCTCTTCAGCCCGCACGGGCTGGCGGTGACCGAGCAGCGCGCCGGCCGGGCGGCGCACCCGGCCCGGCGCCGGCTGGAGGCCGCGATCGGCCGGGAGGCCGCGGCGGTGCTGGCCGGCTGCGACGCCGAGGCGAACACCCTGGTCCGGATGGGCGTCCCGCGCCGGAAGATCTCGGTCGTCCCGTACGGCGTGGACGGCGACCACTTCGCCCAGGTCGGCCCCGCGATGCCGCGCGGCGACCGGGACCGGCTGGTGGTCGTGGCCGCGGACCTGGCGGACGGCGGGGTCGCCACCGCGATCCGCGCGCTGGCGCACGCCCCGGACGCCGAGCTGGCGGTGGCCGGCGGCCCGGCCCGCGAGGAGCTGGAGAACGACCCGTCGGTGCACCGACTGCGGCTGCTGGCCAAGGAGCTGCACGTCGCCGACCGGGTGATCTTCCTTGGCCGGATGCCCCGCAAGACGCTCCCCCGGCTGCTGCGCACCGCGAAGCTGGCGCTGTGCCTGTCGCCGCACCAGCCGTCCCCGCTCGTCCCGCTGGAGGCCATGGCCTGCGGCGTGCCGGTGATCGCCACCCGCGCCGGCGGCAACGCCGACAGCGTCCTGGACGGCATCACCGGGCTGCACGTCCCGGGCGACCGGCCGGTCGCGATCGGCCGGACCATCCGCCGGCTGCTGGGCGAGGAGACGACGCTGCACGGGTACGCGATCGCCGCCGCCGACCGCGCGCACTCCCGGTTCTCCTGGGACCGGATCGCCGCCGAGACCGCCCGCACGTACGTGAAGGTGCTGCCGCCCGAGCCCGAGCCCGAGGTCGTGCCCGAGCCCGAGGTCGAGGCCGCCGAGATCACCGACACCGCCGAGAACGAGAGCACGGACGAGAAGGTGCCCGCCCTCGCCCGCTGAGGCGTGACGCCCCGAACGCAGGCCCCCGGATCCGTCCGGGGGCCTGCGTTTCGTCCGGGATGGGATAATCGGCGGCATGGGGGATGACGCGAAGGCGCTGGTCGGCCGTACCGCCGAGTTCGGCGCGCTCACCGGCGCGCTCGACCGCGCCGCGGCCGGGTCCGCCGGGGTCGTCCTCGTCAGCGGCGACGCCGGGGTCGGCAAGACGACCCTCGTCGGCGCCCTCACCCGCACCGCCCGCGAGCGCGGCTGCACGGTCCTGGTCGGCCAGTGCGCCGAGCTCGGCGAGAGCATGCCGTACCTGCCGCTGGCGGACGCGCTGTGGAGCGGTGCCGCCGACGACGTCCTGGCGGCGGCCCTGGAGGCGCGCCCCGTCCTGCGCCGGCTGCTGCCGGACGGTGACGGCGGCGCGGTCCCGGCGGGCGAGCTGGGCCAGCAGCAGCTCTTCGGCGCCGTCCTCGGCCTGCTCGGCGAGCTGGGCCGGCGGGCGCCGGTCGTGCTCGTGCTGGAGGACCTGCACTGGGCCGACCGCTCCACCCGCCACCTGCTGACGTTCCTCAGCCGGGTGCTGCAGCGCGAGCGCGTCTGCCTCGTCGGCACGTACCGCACCGACGACCTGCCCCGCCGGCACCCGCTGCGCCCGGTCGTCGCCGAGCTGCTCCGGCTGCCCGACGTGCGGGGCGTCGAGCTGGCCCCGTTCGGCGCGGGCGAGACCGCCGAGTACCTGGCCGCCCTCTCCGGCGACGGCGCCCCGCCCACCGCCGAGCTGGTCGAGCGGGTGCACCGGCGCTCGGAGGGCAACCCGTTCTACGCCGGCGAGCTCTACAGCGCGGCGCGGACCGGCGAGGAGCTGCCCGCCGGGCTCGCCGACCTGCTGCTCGCCCGCGTGGAACGGCTCTCCGCCGATGCCTCCCGGGTGGTGCGGGCCGCCTCGGTCGCCGGCCGCCGCGTCGACGACGAGCTGGTCCGCCGTGCCTCCGGGCTGGACGAGGCCGCGGCCGGCGAGGCGCTGCGCGAGGTCGTCTCCCACCAGCTGCTGGTCCCCGACGAGGCCGGGTACACGTTCCGGCACGCGCTGCTGCGCGAGGCGGTGTACGCGGACCTGCTGCCGGGCGAGCGGACCCGGCTGCACGCCGCGTTCGCCGCGCTGCTCGCCGACACCGGCACCGCCGCCGAGCTGGCCCACCACTCCCTCGCCGCGCACGACCTGCCGGCCGCGTTCGCCGCCTCCGTGCAGGCGGCGCGGGAGGCCGAGCGGATGGGCGCCCCCGACGAGGCGCACGACCACTACGACCGCGCGCTGTCCCTCTGGGACGCCGTGCCCGACCCCGAGCGGGCCGCCGGGACGGACCGCGTCCGCATGGAGCTGGCCGCGGTCCGCACGTCCGGCCGTTCCGGCGAGCCGCGCCGCGCCATCTCCCGGCTCCGCCGCCTCATCGCGGCCGAGACCGACGTCCGCCTGGGCGTGTCCCTGCGCGAGCACCTCGCCTACTACCTGAGCGACATCGACCAGGACGAGGAGGCCGCGGAGATCTCCCGCGAGGCCATCGCCATGCTCCCCGCGGACCCGCCCACCCGGGAGCGCGCCGCCGCCCTGGCCACGTACGCCCGCACCCTTTTGATCAAGGAGCGCCGGCCGGACATCGCCGGCATCGCCGAGGAGGCCATCGCGGCGGGCCGCGCCTCCGGCGCCCCCGACGCGGAGGCCAGCGGCCTGGTCACGCTCGCGATCCACCGCGAGACCCGCGACGGCGACCCGTCCGTGGTCGGGCTGTTCGCCCGCGCCCGCGACCTCGCCATCGGCGCGGGCGAGTACCAGATCGGGCTGCGCGCCGCGTTCCACCACGCCCGCGCCCTGTTCGACCGGGGCGATCTGGCGGGCGCCGCGGACGCCGCCGCCGAGATCCTCGACTTCACCCGCGCCAACGGCCTCGGCTGGAGCTCGTACGGCACCACCCTGCGCTGCCTGCAGTACCTCATCCACTACACGGCGGGCGACTGGGCGGAGGCCTCCCGGCTGGCGGCGGACTTCCCCGTCCAGGTGGTGCGGCCGGGAGAGGCGCAGGTCTCCGCGTACGCCCTGTTCACGGAGGTGGCCAAGGGCGAGGACACCGTTCCCGAGCGGCTCCGCTGGCTGGAGCCCCTGTGGGAGGGCGACGCGTACATCACGTTCGTCGCCCGGTCCCTCGCCGCCGAGCACGCCCTCTGGCGGGGCGACACCGCCGCCGGCCTCGCCGAGATCACGGCCGTGCTGGCGGTCGTGGACCCGCGCGACCCCCAGGCCATCCGGACCGCCGCCACCGCCCTGTGGGCGCATGGCGACCTCGCCGCGCGCGCCCGGGCGGCCGGTGACACCGCGGCCGCCGAGGCCGCCGCGACGGCGGCCGACGACCTCGTCGAGCGCGCCCGCACCGCCGCGTCCACGACCCCGGACGGCCGGCCCCGCGCCTGGCTGGGCCTGGAGGGCCACGCCTGGCTGGCCCGTGCCGAGGCCGAACGGGGCCGCGTCCACGGCGCCAACGACCCGGGCCTGTGGCGCAAGGCCCTGGACGCCTTCTCGTACGGCTTCACCTACGAGGTGGCGCGGTCCCGGTGGCGCCTCGCCGAGGCCCTGGCGGAGCGGGGCGACCGCGACGAGGCCGCCGCCGAGTGGCGCACGGCGCTCGGCGAGGCGGAGTCGCTGGGCGCGGCGCCGCTCGTCCGGGCGCTCCAGGACCTCGGCGCCCGCGCCCGGCTCGGCACCCCGGCCCGGCCCGCCGCCGGCGGAGGCGGGCTCACCGCCCGCGAGCGGGAGGTCCTCGCGCTGGTCGCGGCGGGACGCAACAACAAGGAGATCGCCGCGGCGCTGTTCATCTCCCCCAAGACCGCGAGCGTGCACGTCTCCAACATCCTCGCCAAGCTGGAGGTGACCAGCCGCACCCAGGCCGCCACCAAGGCGCACACCGAGGGCCTGCTGGACTGACGGCTCAGCCGAGGAAGTCGAAGCGGGTGCCAGTCCCGGCGTCCCGGGCGGCCTGGTAGGCCGTCCACGCCACGGCCAGGTCCTGCCACGGGAGCCCAACCGGGGCGTACACGGTGACCTCCTTGGCCTGGACCCGGCCGACGACCTGGCCGCGGAGCAGGTCGGACATGGTGCCCGCGGCGTGCTCGACGCCGAGGCCCGCGGTGCCGAGCACGCCCGTCTCCAGGGCCAGCGGGATGTCGTCGACGACGACGCGGGCGTTCTCCAGCAGGTCCGCCGACAGCTCGCCCTTGCCGGGCTCGTCCGCGCCCAGCGCGGTCACCTGGGTGCCGGGCGCGATGTCGGCGGCGTGCAGCAGGGGGCGGCGCGACCAGGTCGCGACGATCACGATGCCCGCGCCCTTGACGGCGGTGCGCGGGTCGGCGGACACCGCGGCGGGGCGGCCGCGGCGGGTGCCGTGCCGCTCGGCGAACGCGGCGGCGCGGCCGGCGTCCAGGTCGCAGACCGTGAGCGAGGCCGGTTCGCGCAGGTCCGACAGACCGGCCATCACCAGCTCGGCCTGGGCGCCCGCGCCGATCACCGTGACCGTGCGGGCGTCGGGACGGGCGAGCGCGTGGGTGCCGAGCGCGGCGGCCAGGCCGGTGCGCCAGGCGGTGACGGTGGCCGAGTCCAGCAGCGCCAGCAGCTCGCCCGTCTCCAGGTCGTGCAGGCACACGACGCCGCGCAGCGCCGGGCGGCCGCCGGGGAACTTGGCGTTCACCTTGACCGTGTACGCGGGGACGCCCTCGATCAGGCCGGGGAGCAGCGCCGTGGCGGTGCCGATGCCGGGGAGCGGCGCGACCGTGCGCCGCGGGCCCGCCGCGGCGGGCTCGGCGGTGAAGCCGCGGCGCAGGGCGGCGGCGCATTCGGCCGGGTCGAGCAGGCTTTCCAGCGCCGACCGGTTCAGCAGTAGGGTCACAAGACCATTCTCGGGGCCCGCCGCTCCGCGCGTCGAGTGAGAATCTCACATAATCGGAAACGTGTCACTGTGGTCGCCGGCGGGACAGGACCAGGTGGTCCCACTCGGTGAGCCAGTTGCGGCCCTCGTCGTCGATGAACGAGCCGGGCGGGGGCTTGACGTTGTGGGCGCGCAGCCACTCCCCCGGGCGCCGCATCGTCGGGCGCATGCCGCCGTCGCTCGGCATGAGCTGCGGCGGGATCGGGGCGGGCATCGCGCGCGGGGCCTCGCCCTCGCTCTCCATCTCGGCCAGGTCCTTCTCCTCGGCCATGCCGATCGGGCCCTGGCGGCGGGCGTTGAAGAACTGGTTCACGGCCGGGTGCGTGCTGGACAGGATCATCTCGCGGGGGCCGAACATGACCAGTCCGCGCCGGAACAGCAGCCCGAGGTTGTCGGGCAGCACGCGGGCGGTGCCGATGTCGTGGGTGACGATGAGGAACGTGGCGCCGAGCTCGTTGTTCAGGTCCACGAACAGCTGGTTGAGGTAGGCGGTGCGGACGGGGTCGAGGCCGGAGTCGGGCTCGTCGGCGAGGATCACCTCGGGGTCCAGGACGAGGGCGCGGGCGAGGCCGGCGCGCTTCTTCATCCCGCCGGAGATCTCGCCGGGCAGCTTGCCCTCGGCGCCGCTGAGGCCGACCATCTCCATCTTCTCCAGCACGATGCGCCGGATCTCCGACTCGCCCTTCTTGGTGTGCTCGCGCAGCGGGAACGCGATGTTGTCGTAGAGGTTCATGGAGCCGAACAGGGCGCCGTCCTGGAACAGCACGCCGAACCTGCGGCGCATCTCGTAGAGGCGGTGCTCGCTGAGCCGGGGAACGTCGCCGTCGCCGACGTAGACGTGGCCGCGGTCGGGGCGCAGCAGGCCGACCAGGTTCTTGAGGAAGACCGACTTGCCCGTTCCGGAGGGGCCCAGCAGCGCGGAGATCTCGCCGGCCGGGATGGTGAACGTCACGTCCTCCCAGATGACCTGCCGCCCGAACGACTTCCGCAGCCCCTCGACCCGGATCTCGACGCCCATGGCCTCTCCCAGGCGGGGCGTCCGGGGGCGGGAGGTCCGCAGCGCATGGCCGGCCCCCGCCGGTTCGACTGTACGACGGGCGGACCTCGCGCGGGAGGCCCAGCGGGTGACCTTATTGGACCACCGGTCCAGCCTTGACTACCCGGCGGTAACAGATACGTCCCGCACCCAATGTGCCCAACCGGTGACAGGATCTTCGGCACTTTCTCAACTTTCCCGAAGGATCGCTCATCTCCCAACATTTGCGGTGACCTCCGGCGCGCCATCCGGGCGCGCCCAACCCCCACTGGAGGCTCCGTGAAACACCGTCATGCCCGCATCCGCGGCACCGCGGCCATCGGCGCGGCCACCGGACTCGTGGCGACCGGCCTGGTCGCCGCGTCGGCCGCCCATGGCGCGGCCGCGCCGCCGGCCCCGTCCCCCGACCCGCAGGCGAGCGCGACCAAGGCCGCGCGCACGCTCGCGGGAACGCTCGGCGGCGCCACCGCCGGGTCGTACATCGACAAGGCCACCGGCAAGCTCGTCGTCACCGTGACCGACGCCGGCGCGGCCCGTACCGTGCGCGCCGCCGGCGCCGAGCCGCGCACGGTCGAGCGCAGCGGCGACGACCTGAAGAAGGTCATGGCCGCGCTCAAGCGCGACGCGACCGTGCCCGGCACCGCGTGGGCCGTGGACCCCGCCGCCAACCAGGTGGTGCTGTCCATGGACTCCACCGTCACCGGCGCCAAGCTGGGCAAGGTTCAGAAGGCGGCGCAGAAGCACGGCGCCGCCGTACGGACCGAGCGCGTCGCGGGCGAGTACCGCACGTTCACCGCCGGCGGCGAGGCCATCTACACCGGCGGCGGGCGCTGCTCGCTCGGCTTCAACGTCAAGAAGGGCGGCGAGTACTACTTCCTGACCGCGGGGCACTGCACCGACATCGGCGGCGCCTGGTACGCCGACCAGGGCAACACCCAGAAGCTGGGCGACACCGACGGCACCAGCTTCCCCGGCGACGACTACGGCATCGTGAAGTACTCGGGCACGCCGTCCGACTCCCAGGGGACGGTGTCCCTGTACGGCGGCACGCAGGACATCACGAGCGCGGGCGAGGCGACCGTCGGCCAGTCCGTCACCCGCAGCGGCAGCACGACCCAGGTGCACGAGGGCGAGGTGACCGCCCTGAACCAGACGGTCAACTACGCCGAGGGCACCGTCAGCGGCCTCATCGAGACGACCGTGTGCGCCGAGCCCGGCGACAGCGGCGGCTCGCTGTTCGCCGGCTCCACCGCCCTCGGGCTGACCTCGGGCGGCAGCGGCAACTGCACCACCGGCGGGACGACGTTCTTCCAGCCGGTCGGCGAGGCGCTCAGCGCGTACGGCGTCGAGGTGTACTGATCGCGTGAGTATCCCGTGAGTACCGCGTGATCATCGCGTGAGTCCCGTCGGCCCCGGCCGGGTACCGGGTCAGGGGCCGACGGGCACCTCGAGCGTCCGCAGGATCTCGGCGATGACCTCGGACCGCTTCTCCACCAGGTAGAAGTGCCCGCCCTCCCACACCTTCACCGGGACGGGCCCGGCGCCGGTGGCCGCGGACCAGCCGGCCGCGGTCGCCGGGTCCACGTGCGAGTCGGCGTCCCCGACGAACGCGGTCACCGGCACGTTCAGCGGCGGCTCGGGCCGGTGCTCGTAGTTCTCGATCAGCGCGAAGTCGTTCCGCACGTACGGCAGCACCAGCTCGCGCAGCTCCTCGTCCTCCAGCACCTCGGCGTCGGTGCCGCCGAGGTCGGCGAGCGCGGCGACCAGGCCGTCGTCGTCGCGGTCCGCGATCCGTTCGTCGCCCCGGTCGTGCGGCGGCCGGGCGCCGGACACGAACAGGTGGGCGGGCGGCGTCCCGCGCTCCTCCAGCAGCCGCGCCACCTCGTACGCCAGCACCGCGCCCATGCTGTGCCCGAACAGCGCGGCGGGCCGGTCCAGCAGCGGCGCCATCGCCCCGGCGATCAGCCGCGCCAGCTGCGCCGCGTCGGTGACGAACGGGTCGGACATCCGGTCGGCGCGGCCCGGGTACTGCACGGTGTGCATCTCCACGGCGGGGCCGAGCTCGCGCGCCCAGCCCCGGTAGAAGACCGCCGACCCGCCCGCGTGCGGCAGGCAGAACAGCCGCATCGAGGCCCAGGGTCGCGTCTCCACGCAGCGGAACCAGGTCACGAGATCAACTCCTCCTCTGCGGCCGCACGGGGCGCGGGGCCGCCCGGGGCCGGCCGGGGGTCGCGGGGCAGCGGCCACGGGGCCAGGCGGGGGTCCGGGACGAGCTTGGGCCCGGTGGTCTCGGCGGCCACCGTGAACCCGCGCCGCCGGTAGTTGGCCATGGCGTTCGGGTGATCGAGCGTACTCGTCCGCAGCCAGACCCGGGTAGCCGGGCCGCCTCCCTCGGCCCACAGCCGGCCGCGCTGCCAGGCGCGCCGCACGCACTGCTCGACCAGGTACCCGCCGTAGCCGTCACCCACGAACGCCGGCGTCAGCCCCACCAGGTGCACCTCGGTGTCCCCGCCGGGCTGGGCCTCCAGCTCGAAGAACCCGGCCAGCGTGCCCTCGGCCATCGCCAGCCAGGTCGCCAGCTCCGGCCGCTCCACCCAGGCCCGCCAGTCCTCGTACGACCAGGGGAACCGGTCGGTCCAGCAGACCGGGGCGCCGACCGCCGCGTACAGGGCGCGGCTGATCTCGGCGGACGGGCGGCGGGCGAGGGAGAAGGTCATCTCGACGGCCGGCAGCGGCGCGGGCCGCAGGTCGGCGGCGTCGAGCATCTCCATCGTCCACTCGGTGACGGCGGCGACCTCGACCGGAGGAGTCACTCACCCATCGCCTCGATCAGGCTCTTGGGGCGCATGTCCGTCCAGTGCTCCTCGATGTGGTCGAGGCAGGCCTGCCGGGTGTCCTCGTCCTTGGCCACCGTCCAGCCGGCCGGGACCTCGGCGAACGAGGGCCACAGGGAGTACTGGCCCTCGGCGTTGACCAGGACGAGGTAGGTGCCGTCGGGGTCCTCGAACGGGTTGGTCATCGTTGTGCCGCCTTTCGCGTCGGTGGGGTGGGTTCAGTCGAGCTTGTCGAGGCGGGCGGCGAGGACGGCGCCCATCTCGGCGACGGGCCCCGGTTCGGTCACCTGGTGGTGCTCGGAGTCGATCGGGTGGTCCTCGACCTCGCCGGTGACGAGGGGGCCCCAGTTGCCCGCGGCGGTGGGCGCCTCGGCCGTACGGCCCCGGAGGGCGGTGAAGAACAGCAGGTCGCCGCGGAAGCGTCCGGGGCGGTACGCCTCGGCCTGGCGGAGCCCGTTCTCGTAGTTGCGGTAGACGTTGACGAGGTCGTCCTCGCCGAGGGTGGCCAGGGCGTCGCCGCGCTCGGCGAGCACCGCCATGATCTGCGCCATGTCGGGGTTGCCGTCGGGCGCGATCACCCGTACGTCGATCCCGATGCCCTCCAGCAGTTCGGGCAGCACCTCGCGCCGCTCCGACTCCAGGTCCTGGCCGTGGTAGGCGTCGATGAGGCCGAGCAGGCCGACCTCGTCGCCCGCCGCCTGGAGCCGCACCGCCATCTCGTACGCCACCAGCCCGCCCAGCGACCAGCCCACCAGGTGGTACGGCCCGGACGGGCGGACGGAGCGGATCAGCGCGAGGTAGTCCTCGGCCATCTCCTCGATCGAGCCGGGCAGTTCCGACTGGGTGAACGCGCGCGCCTGGAGGCCGTAGATCGGGCGGTCGGCGCCCAGGTGCCGCTGGAACTGGAAGTAGCCCCAGGCGAGGCCGCCCGCCGGGTGCACGAAGAAGACCGGGGGGCGGGTTCCGGTGGTGCGGATCGGCAGCAGCACCTCGAAGCCGAGCCGGTCCTCGGGAGAGCCGAGCCGGGTCAGCGCCTCCACGGTCTGGTGGGTGAACACGTCCCGGGGCGTGATCTCCAGTTCGGCGCGGCGGGCGAGCGCGGCGAGTCTCAGCGCGCTGATGCTGTCGCCGCCGAGGTCGAAGAAGCCGACGTCGGCGCCGACCTTCTCCAGGCCGAGGGCGCGGGCGAACAGCCCGCAGAGGAGTTCCTCCTCGGGTGTGCGGGGGTCGCGGCCGACGCGGGCGGCGCCGCCGAAGTCGGGCGCGGGCAGCGCGTCCCGGTCGAGCTTGCCGCTGGGGTTGACCGGCAGCTCGGCGAGCGGGACGAACGCGGCCGGGACCATGTACTCCGGCAGCCGCTCCGCCGCGTAGGCCCGCAGCTCGGCGGGCGGGACGGCGGCGGCGGGCGGGTGGACGACGTAGGCGACCAGGCGCTTGACGCCGGGCGCGTCCTCGCGGGCGACGACGGCGACGTTCGCGACGGCGGGATGGCCGGCCATGACCGCCTCGATCTCGCCCGGCTCGATCCGGAACCCGCGGATCTTCACCTGGAAGTCGGCGCGGTCGAGGTATTCGAGCGTGCCGTCGGGCCGCCGCACGACAAGGTCGCCGGTCCGGTACATGCGCTCGCCCGGCGCGCCGAACGGGTCGGGGACGTACCGCGCGGCGGTCGTCGCGGGGCGCCGCAGGTAGCCGCGGCCGACGCCGGCGCCCGCGATGTACGCCTCGCCCGGCACGCCCGGCGGCACCGGCCGCAGGCCCGCGTCCAGCACGTGCACGCGCATGTCGTCGAGCGGATCGCCGAGCACGGCGGTGGTCTCGGCGGGGTCGGCCAGCCGCGCGCGCTGCGCGGCCAGGGTGGTGTACGTGGTCGCCTCGGTGGGGCCGTACACGTTGCTGACCTCGGTGTCCGGGCAGGCCGCGAGCACCTTGCGCATCGCCGCGGGCGAGCCCGCCTCGCCGCCGGTCAGCACCTCCCGCAGGCCCGCGAACGCCTCCGGGCGCTCCTCGGCGAGGAGGTTGAACAGCGTCGTGGTGATGAAGAGGCCGGTGACGCCGCCGGCGGCGACGGCCCGTTCGAGGTCCTCGCCCGACAGCCGGCCGGGCGGGGCGAGGACGGCCGTGCCGCCGCGCAGCAGCGGCGTCCACAGCTCGTACACCGAGGCGTCGAAGGCGTGCGCGGAGTGGACCAGGACCCGCTCGTGGGCGCCGGTGCGGAGGCGGGAGTCGGTGGCCAGGTCCACGGCGTCGCGGTGCCGCAGCATGACGCCCTTGGGCAGCCCGGTCGAGCCGGAGGTGAAGAACACGCAGGCGAGCTGGTCGGGATGCGGCGGCGGAACGGGCGCCGCCGCCTCGGGCGGGGGCTCGCCGTCGCAGTCGCCGGTGCCGTCCAGGACGAGGATGTGCGCGCCGGTGTCGAGGTCCGCCACCCGGCCGGCCGTGGCGGTGTCGACGATCAGGACCGGTGCCCCGACCTCCGCGATGGCCCAGGCCGTCCGGTCGGCCGGGTAGCCGTGGTGGACGGGCGCGTAGCAGCCGCCCGCCTTCAGCACGGCGAGGGTGGCCACGACCAGGTCGGGGGACCGTTCGAGGAGCAGCACGACCGGGGTCTCGGCGCGGACGCCGAGGACGGTCAGGCGGCGGGCGAGCCGGCCGGCGCGTTCGTCCAGCTCCGCGTAGGTGAGGGCCGTCCCGTCGGCGGCGCGCACTGCGGGGGCGTCCGGGCACCGCGCCACCTGCTCGGCGAAGCGTTCGGTGATCGTGGCCGGGGCGCGGCCGGTCGCCGTTCCCTGCCGGCGGTCCAGCAGCGCGGCGCGCTCCTCGTCGTCGAGGACGTCCACGCGGCCCACGGGCAGGTCGGGCCGGTGCGCGACGGCCTCCAGGATCCGCACGAACCGCCGCATGATCGTCTCGGCCTGGGCCGCCGTGCAGACGCCGGGCCGGTAGTCCATCCGCAGCGCCAGCCGGGGCCCCGGCACGGCCGCGAACGTGAACGGGTAGTGGCTGGCGTCGTAGCCGTCCACGCCGTGGACGGTGAGCCCGCCGAGGTCCGTTCCGGCCGCGTCCGGGTCGAACGGGTAGTTCTCCAGCACCGTCATCGTGTCGAACAGCGTCCCGCCGGCCGCGGTGAGCCGCTGGATGTCGGCCAGCCCGAGATGGTGGTGGACGAGGAGGTCGGCCTGCTCGTCCTGCAGCCGCGCCAGCGCCGCCGCGACGGTGTCGCCGGGCCGCACCCGGACCCGGACCGGGACGGTGTTGATGAACAGCCCGATCATCTGCTCCACGCCGGGCAGCTCCGGCGGGCGGCCGGAGACGGCGGCGCCGAACACCACGTCGGTGCGGCCGGTGAGGGCCCCGAGCAGCAGGCCCCAGCCGAGCTGGAGGACGGTGTTGAGCGTGACGCCCTCGGCGCGGGCGCGGGCGGTGAGCGCGGCGGTCAGCTCCTCGTCCAGCCGGACGCGGACGCGTTCGGGCGGGGCGCCGGGATCGGTCCCGGGTCCGGCGGCTGGCGTGCGCCCGGCGGCCAGCGTCGGCTCGTCCACCCCGGCGAGCGCGCGGCGCCAGGCGTCCTCGGCGGCGGCGCGGTCCTGCCGGGCGAGCCAGGCCAGGTGGTTCTTGTACGGGGTGACGCGCGGCAGCCCGGTGTCGTCGCCGCCCGCCAGGTAGAGCGCGAACAGCTCGGTCTGGAGCACCGGCATGGACCAGCCGTCCAGCAGGATGTGGTGGTGGGTGAACACCATCCGGTGCAGGCCGGCGGCCAGCTTGAGGAGCGTGAAGCGCAGCAGCGGCGGCCTGGCCATGTCGAACGGGCGGGCCCGCTCCCGGTCCGCGATCCGGGCGGCCTCGCCCTCCCGGTCGGCCGCGGCGGAGAGGTCGATCTCCTCCCACGGCAGCCGTACCTGGCGGTGCACGACCTGGACGGCGCCGCCCTCCTTCCGCTGCCGGAACCCGGCCCGCAGGTTGGCGTGCCGGCGCAGCAGCGCCGCGGCGGCCGCGCGCAGCGCGGCCGTGTCGAGCGGCCCGCGCAGGTCGAACACGATCTGCGCCGTGTAGACGTCCCCGCCGGCGTCGTCGTAGAGGGCGTGGAAGAACAGCCCCTCCTGCAACGGCGACAGCGGCAGGATGTCCTCCAGCTGGGACCTCTTCTGCTGCGCGGTCAATCCCACTCCTCTTCGGCGGCCAGCTCCGCGGCCAGTTCGTCGATCTCGTCCTGGCTCACCGACACCAGCTCCAGGTCGGACGGCGTGAAGCCGCCGCCCCTCCCCTCCTCGACATGCGCGACCAGCCCGCGCAGCGCCGCGCACCAGCGCCCGGCCAGGTCGCGGACGCGCGCCTCGTCCAGGACGCCGGGCGCCCACGTCCAGGTGGCCGACAGCTCCGGGCCGCCGGGGAGGTCGCGGGTGTGGGCGTTGACCTCGACCGCGTGGACGAGCGCGAGCGCGCCGTCCTGGCCGCCGCCGAGCGCCCGGCTCTCCGCCGCGTCCGCCGGGCCCCAGTCGGTCGCCTCGGCGGCGGGGCTGCGGCCCAGGTAGTTGAACGCGATCTGCGGCGTGCGCGCGGAACCGGACAGGTGCGGGCGCAGCAGGCCGTACCCGATGCCGTTGTCGGGGATCTCGCGGAGCTGCTCCTTGATCTTCTTCAGCGCCGTGCCGACGCCCTGCCCGCCCTCGCGGACCTCGGCCGGGTCGACCGTTCCCGGGTCCAGCCGGACGGGGAGGATCGTGGTGAACCAGCCCACCGTGCGGGACAGGTCCACGCCCGGGACGATCTCCTCCCGGCCGTGCCCTTCGAGATCGACGAGGACGGCCGTCCGGTCGCTCCCCCGCCAGCCGGCGACGGCCAGCGCGAGCGCCGTGAGCAGCACGTCGTTCACGCGGGCGTTCCACGCGGCGGGCACGTCGGTGAGCAGCGGCCCGGTCACCTCCGGCGGCAGCTCCACGGTCAGGTGCCGCGCGGTCCCGAACGTGTCCGCGGCCGGGTCGAGGGGCCGGTCGCCGAGGAGCGGGTCCGGGGTGGCGAGGATCTCCGTCCACAGCGGCACCTCGGCGGCGCGCTCCGGGCTGGACGCCTCGGCGAGCAGCCGCTGCGCCCACCGGCGGTAGGAGGTGGGGACGGGCTCCAGCTCTCCGCCGGCCCACGCCGTGACCAGGTCGGGCAGCAGGATCCGCCACGACACCCCGTCCACGACCAGGTGGTGCAGGGTCAGCAGCAGCCGTCCGGAACGCTCCGGCCCCGCGTCGAACCACACCATCCGGACCATGACGCCGGCGGCGGGATCGAGCCGGCGGCGGGCCGCGGCGGCGCCGTCGGCGAGGACGGTGCGCAGCTCCTCGCCGTCCAGGCCGGTGATGTCGACGCGTTCGGCGAGCGCGGCGGCGTCCACCGTGCCCGGCTCGGCCACCTCGAACTCCGCGCCGCGGACGCGGAGCCGGAGCATGTCGTGGTGGTCGAGCAGCGTCTGGAGCGCGCGGGTCAGATCGGCGAGGTCGAGGGCGGGCGGGACCTGGAGCAGCATCCGCTGGCTGTAGTCGTCGACCGGCCCGTTCAGCTCCTCCTGGAACCACCGCATGATCGGCGTCGGCGGAACGAGCCCGATCCCGGCGCCGGGCGGCTCGGCCTCGACGGTTTCGGCCTGCTCGGCGGGGCGGGCGATGGCGGCGAGTTCTTCGACGGTCTGGTGCTGGAAGACCTCGCGGGGTGAGATGACGAGTCCGGCTTGGCGGGCGCGGGAGACGAGCTGGATGGCGATGATGGAGTCGCCGCCCAGGTCGAAGAACCCGTCGTCAATCCCGACCCGTTCGAGATTGAGCACCTCAGCGAACAGGGCGGCGAGGGTCTCCTCCTGCGGGGTGCGCGGGGCACGGTCGGAGACCTTGGCCGAGAAATCGGGGTCCGGAAGCGCCCTGCGGTCCAGCTTCCCGTTGGCGGTGAGCGGCAGCGCGTCGAGCCGGACGACGGCCGCCGGGACCATGTGGGAGGGCAGATGCTTGGCCGCATGGCCGCGCAGGTCGTCGTCGGTGCCGACGATGTAGGCGATCAGGCGCCCGTCGCGGACGATCACGGCGACGTCGTTGACGGCTTCGTGGCGGGCCAGGACGGCCTCGATCTCTCCGGGTTCGATGCGGAACCCGCGCAACTGCACCTGCTGATCGGAACGGCCTAGATATTCGAGACGGCCGTCCGGCAGCCACCGCCCCAGGTCGCCTGTGCGGTACATGCGGGTGCCCGGCGCCCCGTACGGGTCGGCGATGAAACGCTCCGCCGACAGATCGGGGCGGTTGAGGTAGCCGCGCGCCAGGCCAGGGCCCGCGACGTACAACTCACTGACCACACCGGCGGGGGCTGGCTGGAGGCGGTCGTCCAGAACGTAGACGCGGAGATCCGGAAGTCCAGTCCCGATCACGCTGCCGGGTGCCGTCGCCGCGTACGCGCGGTCCAGCTCGACGTAGGAGACGTGCACGGTGGTTTCTGTGATGCCGTACATGTTCACCAGCGCCGGGGCTGTGTCCGGGTGCCGGGAGTACCAATCCTCCAGGCGGCCCAGCTCCAGCGCCTCACCACCGAAGATCACGTACCGCAGCGCCGACAGGTCCGTGCCGGGGTTGTCTCGGTCGGCGGCCATCAGCTGGTAGAACGCCGACGGCGTCTGATTCAGGACCGTGACCTGCTCAGACTCCAGCAGCCTCAGGAAATCCTCGGGAGAACGCGAGGTCAGGTAGGGGACGACGACCAGGCGGCCGCCGTACAGCAGCGCACCCCACAGCTCCCACACCGAGAAGTCGAACGCATACGAGTGGAACAACGTCCACACATCATCCGGGCCGAACCCGAACCACCCCTCCGTAGAACGCAACAGCCGCACCACGTTCCCGTGTGGAACGACGACCCCCTTCGGACGACCCGTCGAACCCGACGTGTAGATGACGTACGCCGGATTGTCCGGTGACAGGGGCACCCCGAGGTCGGTCGCGGCGTACTCCTCGCACGCTCCCACCTCGTCGACGGTCAGTACCGGGCGCGCGTCGTCCAGGACGTACGCGATCCGGTCGGCCGGGTACTCGGGGTCGATCGGGACGTACGCCGCCCCGCTCTTCAGCACCGCCAGCACGGCCACGACCAGCTCAAGAGAGCGCGGCAGGCGCAGCGCGACGAACCGTTCCGGTCCGGCGTCCTGGGCGACGAGGGAGCGCGCGAGGCGGTTGGCCCAGGCGTTCAGCTCCCCGTACGTCAGCGAACGCCCCTCGAACGACACCGCCACCGCACCCGGACGCTCCGCCGCCACCGCCTCGAACAACCCCGGAATCGTCCCCGACTCGAACGACTCCCGGCCACCCGCCCACTTCTTGAGCAGGGTGCGGCGTTCGGAGCGGTCGAGGATCTCGGCGGTGCCGATCGGGGCGTCGGGGTCGGCGACGAGTTCGCGGACGAGCCGTTCGAAGCGGGCGGCGAGCGCGCCGGCGGTGGCGGGGTCGAACAGGTCGAGGGCGTATTCGAGACCGGCCTCGATCCCGGCGGGGGCGCCGTCCTCGCCGTGCCGTTCCTCCAGGTAGAGGGACAGGTCGTACTTGGCGACGGTGGCGGGGAGGGGTTCGGCGCCGCCGCTGAGGCCGTCGAGTTCCAGTTTCGCCTCGGGGTTGTTCTGGAAGGTCAGGCCGACCTGGAACAGGGGATGGCGGCCAAGATGGCGCGGCGGGTTCAACACCTCGACAAGGCGCTCGAACGGAACGTCCTGATGCGCGTACGCGCCCAGATCCGCCTCCTTGACCCGCGCCACCAACTCCCGGAACGACGGATCCCCCGAGGTATCCGTGCGCAGGACGAGCATGTTGACGAACATGCCGACCAGATCATCCAGGGCCTCGTCCGTACGACCCGCGATCGGCGAACCGATCGGCACATCCGTACCCGCACCCATCCGCGTCAGCAGGGCCGCGTAGGCGGCCTGGGTCACCATGAACAGGCTCGCGCCGGACTCCCGGGCCAGTTTGAGGAGCCCGGCGTGGAGTTCGGCGTCCAACTCGAAGGACACGGTGCCGCCGCGGTAGGACGCCTCGGCCGGACGCGGCCGATCCGCCGGCAGCGCCAGCTCCTCCGGCAGACCGGCCAGCGCGTCCTTCCAGTACGCGATCTGCCGCGACACCAGACTCTCCGCATCGTCCTCCGACCCGAACAACTCCTCCTGCCACAACGTGTAATCCGCATACTGCACCGGCAACCCCGCCCACACCGGCGCGCAACCCGACGCACGCGCCGCATACGCCGAGATCACATCCCGCGCCAGCGGCGCCATCGACCAGCCGTCGCACGCGATGTGGTGCAGGACGAGCAGCAGGACGTGCGAGTCCGGGCCGAGGGAGAACAGGGCGGCGCGCAGCGGGGGTTCGATCGACAGGTCGAAGCCGTGGCCGGCCGCGGCGGCGAGCGCGGCGGGCAGCCGGGCCTCGTCGGTCGCGGTGACGGTGAGGGCGGGGCGCGCGGTCGCGGTGTCGAGGACGAGCTGGCGGGGCGTCCCGGAGGTGTCGGGGAAGATCGTCCGCAGTGTCTCGTGCCGTTCGGCGACGTCGGCGAGCGCGGCGCGGAGGGCGTCGTGGTCGAGGGTGCCGTTCAGGCGGAGCGCGGCCGGCATGTTGAACGTCGCGGAGCGGCCCTCGAAGCGGTTGAGGAACCAGAGGCGCTGCTGCGCGTATGACAGCGGGACCACGGCGGGCCGGTCCGGCCGGGCTTCCAGGGCGGGGCGCGCGGAGCCGGACGCGGCGGCGGCCCGTTCGGCCAGCCGGGCGGGGGTCGGGGCCTCGAACAGGGCCCGGACGGGCAGCTCGGCGCCCAGCGCGGAGCGGATCCGGCCGACCAGCCGGGTCGCGGTGAGCGAGTCGCCGCCGAGGTCGAAGAACCCGTCGTCCACGCCGACCCGGGACACGCCCAGCACCTCGGCGAACAGCCCGCACAGGATCTCCTCCTGCGGCGAGCGCGGCGCGCGGGTGACGGCGGCGGCGCCGCCGGGCTCGGGCAGCGCGGCCTTGTCGAGCTTGCCGTTCACGGTGAGCGGCAGCTCGTCGAGTGCGGTGAGCACAGGGACCATGTGGGCGGGCAGGCGTTCGGTGGCGTGCCGGCGCAGCGCGGCCAGGTCGAGGTCGGCGGGCACGACGTACCCGGCGAGGCGCTGGTCGCGGACGACGACGACCGCCCGGCCCACGCCCGGGTACGCGCCGAGCACGCTCTCGATCTCGCCCGGCTCGATCCGGAAGCCGCGGACCTTGACCTGGTCGTCCACCCGGCCGAGGTGCTCGATGGTCCCGTCCGGCCGCCACCGCGCGCGGTCGCCGGTGCGGTACATGCGGTCGCCGGGCGCGCCGAACGGGTCGGCCACGAACCGCTCGGCGGTCAGGCCGGGCCGGTCCAGGTAGCCGCGCGCCAGTTGCGCACCCGCCAGGTACAGCTCGCCGGGGACACCGGCCGGTGCGGGCTGGAGCGCCGCGTCCAGGACGTAGGCGCGGGTGGCGCGGTACGGGGCGCCGACCGTGGGCGTGCCGCTGCTCGCCACGAGGGCGTTCATGGTGTCGACGGTCGACTCGGTGGGGCCGTAGAAGTTGCGGGCGGTCACGCCGGTCAGGGCGCGCAGCTCGGTCCACAGCGCGCCGTCGATCGGCTCGCCGCCGAGGAGCAGCTGGGACGGGCGGTGGCGGCCGCCGGCGCCGTCCAGCAGTCCCGCCTCGCGCAGCGCGCGGAAGTGCGACGGCGTGGTGTTGACCAGGTCGATCCGGGCGCGTTCCACGTACGCGGTGTACGCGGCGGCGTCGCGGCGGGTCTCGTCGTCGATGAGGTGCAGCTCGTGGCCGTGCAGCATCCACAGCAGGCCCATCCACGAGGTGTCGAAGGAGAACGACGCCAGGTGGGCGAAGCGCAGCCGGCGGCCCGCGCCGTGCGCGGCGGTCACGGAGGCGAAGAACGCGTCCCGGTGCGCCTCGTAGTAGCCGAGGATCCCCTGGTGCGGGACGGTGACGCCCTTGGGGCGGCCGGTGGAGCCGGAGGTGTAGATGACGTACGCGGCGTTCCCGGGGCGGGCCCGGCCGGGGACGGGGTCGTGGTCCGGCCCGGCGGCGGCCGCGGCGTCGCCGGGCCGGAGCGTGCGGGCGGGACGGCAGTCGTCGAGCAGGTCGGCGATCCGCCCGGGCGGGTACTCGGGGTCGATCGGCACGTACGCGGCGCCCGCCTTGAGCACGCCGAGGATCGCTGCGACGATCTCGGGGGTGCGCGGGAGGACGAGCGCGACGCGGTCCTCGGGGCCGATCCCGCGCGCGATCAGGTCGTGGGCGAGCCGGTTGGCGCGGGCGTTGAGGTCGGCGTACGTCAGCGACTCGGCGCCGCGGACCAGCGCGACCTCGTCCGGTGTCCTGGCCGCCTGCTCCTCGAACAGCGTCACCACCGTGCGGTCGCCGGCGGGGGCGGCGGGTTCGGCCGTGCCGTTCCAGGCGGCGAGCCGGGCGCGCTCGTCCGCGCCGCCCAACTCGACCGCGCCGATCGGGCGGGAGGAGTCGGCGGCGAACGCCTCCAGGAACGCGCGGACGCGGGACAGCAGCGCCTCCGCGACCTCCCGTTCGACCACGTCGGGCCGGTAGTGCAGGCGCAGCGACAGCTCGGCCTCGGGGACCGCGACGAACGACAGCGGGAAGTGGGTGGCGTCGTAGGAGTCGGCGGCGGCGATCCGCACGCCGTTGAGCGAGCCGTCCATGGACGCCGGGTCGAACGGGTAGTTCTCCAGCACCGTCATCGTGTCGAACAGCGCGCCGCGATGGCCCGCCGCCCGCTGGATCTCGGTGAGGCCGAGGTGGTGGTGCGGCAGCAGCTCGGTCTGCTCGTCCTGGAGCCGCTCCATCAGCGCGCCGATCGGCTCCCCGTCCCGGTAGCGGACGCGGATCGGCAGCGTGTTGATGAACAGCCCGACCATCTGCTCGATGCCCGGCAGCTCCGGCGGGCGGCCGGAGACGGTGGCGCCGAAGACGACGTCGTCGCGGCCGAGCAGACGGCCCAGGACCAGGCCCCACGCGCCCTGCAGCACGGTACTGAGCGTGGCGCCGTGCCGGCGGGCGGCGCGTTCGAGCCGCCTCGTCAGCCGCTCGTCCAGCGCGGCCGTCACGGCGCGCGGCGGCACCGGCGGGCGGCCGGCCGCCTCGGGCGCGACGAGGCTGGGCTCGTCCACGCCGTCCAGCGCGCGCCGCCACGCCTCCGCGGCCGCGCCCCGGTCCTGCTTCGCGAGCCAGGCGAGGTAGCTCTTGTACGGGGTGACGCGCGGCAGCCCCGTGTCGTGGCCGCCCTGCACGTACAGCAGGAACAGCTCGGTCGCCAGGATCGGCGTGGACCAGCCGTCGAGGAGGATGTGGTGGTTGGTGAGGATCAGCCGGTGCCGGTCGGCGGCCGTCCTGACCAGCACGAACCGCAGCAGCGGCGGGTCGGTGACGTCGAACCCGCGGGCCCGTTCCCGCGCCACCACCGCGTCCGCCTCGGCCTCGGACGCCGCGGCCGTCTCCTCCCACGGCAGCTCCACCTCGCGCGGGACGACCTGGACGGGGCGCGACAGGTCCTCGTGCCAGAACGCGGCGCGCAGGTTGGAGTGGCGGCGCAGCAGCGTCGCGGCGGCGGTGCGCAGCGCCGGCACGTCCAGCGGCCCTTCGAGATCGAGGACGATCTGCGCCGTGTAGACGTCGGAGTCCGCGCGGTCGAACAGCGCGTGGAAGAAGAACCCCTGCTGGAGCGGTGACAGCGGCAGGATGTCCTCGAGGTCCCCCCGGTTCAATTCCGTTCCCTCCAGGCGTCCTGCAGCTTGTCGATCTCCGCTTGGTCCAGCTCCACCAGCAGGTCGGAGGGGGTGAACCCGTCGCCGTCCCCGGCGGCCACGTGCGCGACCAGGCCGCGCAGCGCCGCGAACCAGTCCTCGGCCAGCTCCCGCACCTCCTCCTCGGCCAGCAGCCCGTCCGGCCACGTCCACGTCGCGGACAGGGCGTCGTGCGCGATGGCGTTGATCTCCAGGACGTGCGCGACCGGCATCCTCGGGTCCTCGCCCGGCGGCGGCTCCTCGGGCGCGACCGTCCAGTCGGCGCCCTCGCCGCCGTCACCGCCGGGCACGATCCGGCCCAGGTAGTTGAACGCGATCTGCGCGGGCGGCAGCTCTGCCAGCTCCCCGGCGTCGCCGTCCCCGAAGTGGCGCAGCAGCCCGTACCCGATGCCCTCGGGAACGGCGCGCAGCTGCTCCTTGACCTTCTTCAGCGCGGCGCCGGCGGCCGGTCCGCCGTCGCGCACCTCGCTCCAGTCGGCCGGTCCCGCGTCCAGGCGGACGGGATGGATCGAGGTGAACCAGCCCACCGTGCGGGACAGGTCCATGCCGGGGACGACGTCCTCGCGGCCGTGGCCCTCCAGGTCGATCAGCACGCCGGTGCCGCGGCCGCCGCGGCCGTGGTGCCTGCGCCACTGGTTCACGGCGAGGGCCAGGCCGGTGAGGAGCACGTCGTTCACGCGGCCGTGGAACGCGGCGGGCACGTCGGTGAGCAGCGGCCCGGTGACGTCGGCGGGCAGCTCCAGCCGGATCGAGCGCGTCCGGGCCGCGATGTCGACGCGCGGGTCGAGCGGGCGGGCGGCGATCCGCTGCTCCGGGCCGTCCGCGATGTCGAGCCAGTCGTCCAGGTCCTCCGGCCGGACGGCGGCCCGGAGCCGCTGCGCCCACCGCCGGTAGGAGGTGCCGACCGGCTGGAGCTCCAGCCCCGCCCACGCCGTGACCAGGTCGGGCAGCAGGATCCGCCACGACACCCCGTCCACGACCAGGTGGTGCAGGAGGACGAGCAGGCGCCCCTGCGCCTCCCCCGCGTCGAACCACACCAGCTGCGCCATCGTCCCCGCCACCGGGTCGAGCCGGTCGCGGGCGGCGGCCGCCTGCTCGGCGACGACCGCGGCGAGCTTGTCGGCGTCCAGGCCGGCGGCGTCGATCCGGGTGACCAGCTCGCGCGCGTCGACCGTCCCCGGCTCCTGGACGACCGGCTCCCAGCGCTCGCCGCCGCCGCCGTCGTCGCCGCCCGGAACGTCCAGGCGGAGCCGGAGCGCGTCGTGGTGGTCGAGCAGCGTCTGGAGCGCGTCCGCGAGGCGGTCCGTACCGAGGTCGGGGGGCGTGCGCAGCAGCATCGACTGGTGGAACCCCTTGATCAGCGACACGTCGCCGCCGACCCGCTCCCGCAGCCACGCCACGATCGGCGTGACCGGCACCGGCCCCACCGCTGTACCCGGGGGCTCGATCTCGACGGCCTCGTCCTCGCCCGCCGGACGGGCGATGGCGGCGAGTCCTTCGACGGTCTGGTGCTGGAAGACCTCGCGGGGCGAGATGACCAGTCCGGCTTGGCGGGCGCGGGAGACGAGCTGGATGGCGATGATGGAGTCGCCGCCCAGGTCGAAGAACCCGTCGTCGATCCCGACCCGTTCGAGGTTGAGCACCTCGGCGAACAGGGCCGCGAGGGTCTCCTCCTGCGGGGTGCGCGGGGCGCGGTCGGAGACCTTGGCGGAGAAGTCGGGGTCTGGGAGCGCCTTGCGATCCAGTTTCCCGTTCGGGGTCAGCGGGAGCGCGTCGAGTTCGACGATCGCGGCCGGGACCATGTGGGAGGGAAGGAAGCGGGCGGCGTGGGCGCGCAGGTCGTCGTCGGTGCCGACGATGTAGGCGATCAGACGCTCGTCGCGGACGATGACCGCCACGTCGGAGACGGCTTCGTGGCGGGCCAGAACCGCCTCGATCTCGCCCGGCTCGATCCGGAACCCGCGCAACTGCACCTGCTGATCGGAACGGCCCAGGTATTCGAGACGCCCGTCCGTCAGCCACCGCCCCAGGTCACCCGTGCGATACATGCGAGTACCGGGTACGCCGTACGGGTCGGCGACGAAGCGCTCCGCCGTCAGGTCCGGGCGATTGAGGTAGCCGCGCGCCAGACCGGGGCCAGCGACGTACAACTCACCGACCACACCGGCAGGGGCTGGCTGGAGGCGGTCGTCCAGAACGTAGACCCGCAGGTCGGGGATACTGGTGCCGATGACACTGCCTGGGGCGTTGGCCGCATAAGCGCGGTCCAATTCGAGGTACGACACATGCACCGTGGTCTCGGTGATGCCGTACATGTTCACCAGCGTCGGGGCCGTGTCCGGGTGCCGGGAGTACCAATCCTCCAGGCGGCCCAGCTCCAGCGCCTCACCACCGAAGATCACGTACCGCAGCGCCGACAGGTCCGTGCCGGGGTTGTCTCGGTCGGCGGCCATCAGCTGGTAGAACGCCGAGGGTGTCTGATTCAGGACCGTGACCTGCTCAGACTCCAGCAGCCGCAGGAAATCCTCGGGAGAACGCGAGGTCAGGTAGGGGACGACGACCAGGCGGCCGCCGTACAGCAGCGAGCCCCACAGCTCCCACACCGAGAAGTCGAACGCATACGAGTGGAACAACGTCCACACATCATCCGGGCCGAATGCGAACCAGTCCTCCGTCGAACGCAGCAACCGCACCACGTTCCCGTGTGGAACGACGACCCCCTTCGGACGTCCCGTCGAACCCGACGTGTAGATGACGTACGCCGGGTTGTCCGGCGAGATCGGGACATCGAGGTTCGTGTCCGGGTAGCGGTCGCAGCTCTGTACGGAGTCGGCCGTCATCACCAGGTCGGCGTCCTCCAGCATGGAGGCGATGCGGTCGGCCGGATAGTCGGGGTCGATCGGGACGTACGCCGCCCCGCTCTTCAGCACCGCCAGCACGGCCACGACCAGCTCAAGTGAGCGCGGCAGGCGCAGCGCGACCGAGCGTTCGGGGCCGGCGCCGCGTTCGACCAGCGTGCGCGCCAGGCGGTTCGCCCACGCGTTCAGCTCCCCGTACGTCAGCGAACGCCCCTCGAACGACACCGCCACCGCACCCGGACGCTCCGCCGCCACCGCCTCGAACAACCCCGGAATCGTCCCCGACTCGAACGACTCCCGGCCGCCCGCCCACTCGTCCAGGAGCGTGGTGCGTTCGGCGGGGTCGAGGATGCCGGGGGTGCCGATGCGGGTGCCGGGGTCGGCCAGCAGGGCGGCGAGGTAGCGCTCGAAGCGGGCGGTGAGCCGTTCGGCGGTCGCGGGGTCGAACAGGTCGAGGGCGTACTCCAGCTCGCCGTCCAGGTGGTCGTCCCGCTCGGTGAGGACCATCAGCAGGTCGAAGCGGGCGACGCCGGCGTGCAGCGGTTCGAACTCGGCGGTGAAGCCGGGCATCTCCAGTTTCGCCTCGGGGTTGTTCTGGAAGGTCAGGCCGACCTGGAACAGGGGATGGCGGCCGAGATGGCGCGGCGGGTTCAACACCTCGACAAGGCGCTCGAACGGGACGTCCTGATGCGCATACGCGCCCAGATCCGCCTCCTTGACCCGCGCCACCAACTCCCGGAACGACGGATCCCCCGAGGTATCGGTACGGAAGACGAGCATGTTGACGAACATGCCGACCAGATCATCGAGGGCCTCATCCGTACGACCCGCGATCGGCGAACCAATGGGCACATCCGTACCCGCACCCATCCGCGTCAGCAGCGCGGCGAAGGCGGCCTGGGCGACCATGAACGGGCTGGCCCCGGTCTCGCGGGCGAGCGCGAGGAGGGCGTCGCGCACCTCGGGGCCGAGGCGGAAGCGGGTGGTGCCGCCGCGGTAGGACGCCTCCGCGGGACGCGGACGGTCCACTGGCAGCGCCAGCTCCTCCGGGAGACCGGCCAGCGCGTCCTTCCAGTACGCGATCTGCCGCGACACCAGACTCTCCGGATCGTCCTCCGACCCGAACAACTCCTCCTGCCACAACGTGTAATCCGCATACTGCACCGGCAACCCCGCCCACACCGGCACAGAACCCCCCGCACGCGCCGCATACGCCGCGATCACATCCCGCGCCAGCGGCGCCATCGACCAGCCGTCGCACGCGATGTGGTGCAGGAGCAGGAGGACGACCTGCTCGCCGGGGCCGAGGCGGAAGAGGTGGGCGCGCAGGGGCGGTTCGGCGGAGATGTCGAACGGGTGGCCGGCGGCCGCGCCGAGCCGGGCGGGGAGCGCGGCGGGCGTGGTGTCGACGATCTCCAGGGCGGGCCGGGCGGCGGCCGGGTCGAGGATCCGCTGGCGGGGGACGCCGCCGCTGTCGGGCAGGATCGTGCGCAGCGTCTCGTGCCGTTCGACGACGTCGCCGAGCGCGGCACGGAGGGCGTCGGGGTCCAGCTCGCCGCGGATGCGCAGCGCGATCGGCATGTTGTAGGTGGCGGACGGGCCCTCGAAGCGGTTGAGGAACCAGTGCCGCTGCTGCGCGTACGACGGCGGGACGACGGCCGGGCGCTCGCGCCGTTCCAGCGGCGGGCGGCGGCCGGCGCCGGCGGCGAGCTCGTCCAGGCGGGCGGCCAGCCGGGCGGCGGTCGGGGCCTCGAACAGGGCCCGGACGGGAATCTCGGTGTCCAGGACGCGGCGGATCCGGCTGATCACCCGCATCGCGATGAGCGAGTTCCCGCCCAGCTCGAAGAAGTCGTCGTCGATCCCGACCCGGGCGGTGCCGAGAAGGTCGGCGAAGACGGCGGCGACGGCCTCCTCGCGGGCGTCGCGCGGCGCCCGGTACGGCGCCGCCGAGGAGGGCGCGGCGAGTTCCGGCCTCGGCAGCGCCTTGGTGTCGACCTTGCCGTTGGGGGTGAGGGGCATCGCGTCGAGCACGACGACGGCCGCGGGCACCATCGACTCGGGCAGGCTCTCGCGGACGTGGGCGCGCAGCTCCTCCGGGTCCGCGGTGCGGCCGGGCGCGGCGACGACGTACGCGACCAGCCGCTTGACCCCCGCCTCGGCGGGGGCGGTGCGCGGGGCCGCCGCCGGGACGAGGCCGGGCAGGTCGAGGGCCTCGACCGTGGTGGCGGGGTCGGCGGTCAGGACGTCCAGGGCGTGGACGTACCAGGCGGCGAGCCGCTCGGCGGTCGCCGGGTCGAACAGGTCGAGCGCGTACTCCAGCGTCCCGGCGAGCCCGTCCCCGTCCGCGTCCTCCTCCAGCAGGAACTCCAGGTCGAACTTGGCGACCCCGGTGTCGACCGGCTCGGCGGCGACGGTCAGGCCCGGCAGCTCGACCACGGCCTCGGGGTTGTTCTGGAGGGTGAGCATGACCTGGAACAGCGGGTGGCGGGAGAGCGAGCGGGCCGGGTTGACGGCCTCGACGATGCGCTCGAACGGCACGTCCTGGTTGGCGTACGCGGCCAGGTCGGTCTCCCGGACGCGGCCGAGCAGCTCGGTGAACTCGGGGTTCCCGCCGGTGTCGGTCCGCAGCACCAGCGTGTTGACGAAGACGCCGACCAGGTCGTCGAGGCTCTGGTCGGTGCGGCCGGCGACCGGGGAGCCGATCGGCACGTCCGTGCCCGCGCCGAGGCGGGTGAGCAGCGCGGCGAGCGCGGCCTGGAGCACCATGAACACGCTGACCTGGTTCGCGCGGGCGACCGCGGCCAGCCGCCCGTACACCTCGCCGGGCACCTGGAAGCGGGCCTGGGCGCCGCGGTAGGACGCCTGCTCGGGGCGCGGCCGGTCGGCCGGGAGGGCGAGGTGGTCGGGCAGGCCGGACAGGGCCTTGGTCCAGTACGCGAGCTGCCGCGCGGCCAGGCTGTCCGGGTCGTCCTCGGCGCCCAGCAGCTCCCGCTGCCAGATCGCGTAGTCGGCGTACTGGACGGGCAGCGGCGCCCATTCGGGCGCGGCGCCGTCGCGGCGGGCCAGGTAGGCGGTGATGAGGTCCTTCGCGAGCGGCGCCATCGACCAGCCGTCGCCCGCGATGTGGTGCAGGACGAGCAGCAGCAGGTGCTCGCCGGGCGCGGCGCGGTAGAGGTGGGCGCGCAGCGGCGGCTCGGCGGCGAGGTCGAACCCGCGGGTCGCGTCCGCGAAGACCGCCTCGCGGAGGTCGCCGGCCGCGAGCATGCCGGTGATCAGCGGCGGGGCGGCGTCCCCGGGCGGCAGGATCCGCTGGTACGGCTCGCCGTCGCGGTCGGCGAACAGCGTGCGCAGCGGCTCGTGGCGGGCGGCGACGTCGCGGAGCGCGGCGCGCATCGCGGCCTCGTCCAGCTCGCCGGTGATCCGCAGCGGGATCGGCATGTTGTACGTGGCGCTCGGCCCCTCGAGCCGGTTGAGGAACCAGAGCCGCTCCTGCGCGTACGAGACGGGGATCGGGTCGGGGCGGTGCGCGGAACGTTCCGCCGGCGTGGGGCGGGCCGCGCCGCCGCCGGCCGCGCCGATGTGCTCGGCGAGCCCGGCGGGCGTCGGCGACTCGAACAGCGCCCGGACGGCCAGCTCGACGCCCAGCGCGGCGCGGACGCGGGCGACCACGCGGGTCGCCTTGAGCGAGTCGCCGCCGTGGTCGAAGAAGCCGTCGTCCACGCCGACCCGGGGCAGGCCGAGCACCTCGGCGAAGATGCCGCAGACGATCTCCTCGCGGGCGTCGCGGGGGCCGCGGCTCCCGGCGGCTGCGGTGAAGTCGGGCGCGGGCAGGGCCGCGCGGTCGAGCTTGCCGTTCGGGCTGAGCGGCATCGCGTCCAGCACGACGACCGCGGCCGGGACCATGTACTCGGGCAGCGTCCGCGCGACGAACGCGCGCAGCGCGGCCGGGTCGAGCGCGGCGCCCGCGCCGGTGACGTAGCCGGCGAGCATGGTGTCGCCGGCGTCGTCGCGGCGGGCGACGACCACGGCCTGCGCGACGCCGGGGTGGGCGGCGAGCGCGGACTCGATCTCCCCGAGCTCGATCCGGAAGCCGCGCACCTTCACCTGGTGGTCGAGCCGGCCCAGGTACTCGATGTTCCCCCGCGCGTTCCAGCGCACGAGGTCGCCGGTGCGGTACATGCGCTCGCCGGGGCCGCCGAACGGGCAGGCCACGAACCGGTCGGCGGTGAGGCCGGGGCGGCGGAGGTAGCCGCGGGCCAGGCCGTCGCCCGCCACGTACAGCTCGCCCGGCACCCCGGCGGGGACGGGGCGCAGCGCGGCGTCCAGGACGTACGCGCGGGTGTTGGCCATCGGGCGGCCGATCGGCGCGACGCCGCGCGGGTTGCCGTCGTCGAACCAGCCGGTGACGAAGATCGTCGCCTCGGTGGGGCCGTAGATGTTGGAGATCCGCGCGTCCGGGAGCAGCGCCCGCACGTCGCGGACCTGGTGCGGCGGCAGGGCCTCGCCGCCCAGCGCGACGTCGCCGACGCGCAGGTCCAGGCCGCCGCGGGCGAGCAGCGCCGCCACCGCCGACGGCACGCCGCTGACGAGGGTGCCCGACCAGCCGCCGCGCTCGCCGATCTCCAGCAGGTCGCGGACGACCTCGATCTCGCCGCCGCAGGTCAGCGGGACCAGCCACTCGAAGATCGACACGTCGAAGTTGAGCGAGGTGGAGAACAGCACCCGGGCCATCCGGTCCGGGCCGTAGCTCGCCATCGACTCGGCGCAGAAGTCGACCACGTTGGCGTGCGAGATCACCACGCCCTTGGGCCGTCCGGTGGAGCCGGAGGTGTAGATGACGTACGCGGGGTTGGCCGGGCGCAGCGGGCGGAGCCGGTCGGCGTCGGTGACGTCGGCGCCGGAGTGCGCGGACAGGTCGAGGCGGTCCAGCTCGACGCGCGGCGTCCCGCCCGGCAGGTCCGCGCCCGAGGTGGTGATGACGCAGGCGGGGGCGGCGTCGGCGAGCATGTAGGCGACGCGGTCGGGCGGGTAGGCCAGGTCGATCGGCTGGTACGCGGCGCCCGCCTTCAGCACCGCCAGCGCGGCCACCACCAGGTCGGCCGTGCGCGGCAGCGCCAGCGCGACGAAGTCCTCGGTGCCGGCGCCGCGCGCGATGAGGTGGCGGGCGAGCCGGTTGGCGCGCGCGTTCAGCTCGGCGTAGGTGAGCCGGTCGGCGCCCGCGACGACGGCGGTCGCGTCCGGGGTCGCGGCGGCCTGCTCCTCCACCAGCCGCGGGACGACGGTCTCGCGGACGGGCAGCGCGGTGTCGTTCCACTCCCGGAGGACGCGCCGCCGCTCGGCCTCGTCCATCAGCTCCACCGCGTGCAGCGGGGTGCCCGGGTCGGCGTCGCCGAGGGCGCGCAGGAAGCGGACGTAGCGGTCCTGGTGGGCGGCGATCTGCTCGGCGGTGTAGAGGGCGGGGTTCGCCTCGAAGTCGACGCGCATCCCGGCGCCGTCGAGGTTGTCGTAGATGTTGACCGACAGGTCGGTGATCGGCCCGGTGGTGAGGGCGTGCATGCGGGCCGGGACGCCCGCGAAGTCCAGCCGGTAGTCGAACGCCATGATGTTGATGACCGGCCCGTACAGCCGGTGGCGCTCGCCCAGCAGCTTCAGGTCGCGCAGCAGGTCCTCGGTGCGGTAGCGCTGGTGCCGCAGCGCCCGCGCGGCGGCCCGGGTCGTGCCGCGCACCAGCTCCTCGACCGTCATGTCCGGCCGTACCGCCACCCGCAGCGGCAGCACCGTGGCGAGCTGCGCGGGCGTCTCCATGGCGAGCCCCGAGGTGCGGCCGCTGACCGCCATCCCCAGGATCACGTCCTCGGTGCCGGTCATCCGGGCCGTGTACGCGGCCGTCGCGGCGAGCGCCAGGCCGCGGGCGGCGGTGCGCAGCCGGCGGGCGCCGGCCTCCAGCGCGGCGGTCCCGTCTGGCGGGACCGTCACGATCCGGCTCAGGTAGTCGGCGGCCGGTGCGGCCGTGTCGTCGGCGAGGCTCGCCGCGACCGGGCGGTCGGCGAACCGCTCCGTCCAGTAGGCGCGGTCGCGCTCGTACCCGGGCGACTCGCGGTAGGCGGCCTCCTCGGCCAGGACGGTCCGGTACGAGCCGCGCTCGGCGGGGACGTACTCGCCGCCCCGGGCCAGCGTCGTGTAGATCTCGGCGGCCCGGCGGCTGATGACCGAGCCGCTGCTGGCGTCCCCGATCACGTGGTGCGCGCGGATGAACCACCAGTACAGGTCGGGTGCCAGCCGCAGCAGCGCGGTGTCGTAGAGGCGGTCGCCGTCCATCGGCAGCGGCCGCGCCATCCGGTCGCGCACCCACGCCCGCGCGGCGGCCCGCGGGTCGGCCGGCGCCGCGCCCGGCCCGGCGGGGGCGCTCAGGTCGACCAGCGGGATGGCGGCGGACGGGGCGGGGTCCAGGAGCTGTCCGGGAACGCCGTCCCGCTCGGCCAGCCGCACATTGAGGGACTCGGCCTCGTGCGCGGCGATGCGGGCCACCCGGTCCAGCAACTCCGGGTCGACCGGGCCCTCGATCTCGATGTACTGCGCGATGTGGAACGGCGTTTCCGGCGCGAGTTGCTGCGCGTACCAGACGCTGCGCTGTGCGGCGGAAAGAGGAAGGAACTCGCTCAACGACATCACGCAGTACTTTCCCGATCAGAGGCGTATTTCTTAACCCGGGGACGGGCGGCGGGCCGGACCCCGGAACAGGAAATGAAGAGTGACCCGCAAATGTCGGACAGTCCCCGCCCC
This sequence comes from Spirillospora sp. NPDC029432, assembly GCF_040703975.1. Lineage (NCBI taxonomy): Bacteria > Bacillati > Actinomycetota > Actinomycetes > Streptosporangiales > Thermomonosporaceae > Spirillospora > Spirillospora sp. NPDC029432. The sequence goes on along the minus strand of NZ_JBEZWH010000022.1, from coordinate 1,031 downwards.
TTTCCCCGGGGGTGCCGCCGGCGCGCCGGCCGGACGCGACCCCGCCCCGCGGCCGGGCACGAGGGCCGGCCGCCGCGGCAAGCCGCTTTCCAGCACCGGCGCGGTCCCCGCTCGTTCACGTCTCTACTCAGGAGTAGCGGGGCCACAGTCAACCAGCAGGCCACATGCACCGCAATCCCCCCGTAAGTAGAAGTTGACATCCGGAATTACTCACGGCCGTGACAAAGAATCGGGCCCTGGAACGCGCGACGGATGCGCCGGACGCTCCAGAAGTGACAAGGGTTGACAACCGATTTCGGTCAGTGCGGTCACGCTCTGTACACGAATCCGTCACCGGGCGGGGTACTCGTGCACCACAACGGCGGCGGCGCCCACCGACGGGTGCCGCTGCAGCACCGCCTCGATCTCGCCGAGCTCCATCCGGACGCCGGAGATCTTCACCTGGCGGTCCACCCGGCCCAGGTACTGCAGCACGGGGCGGTCCTCGCCGCCCGCGCCCGCCGGCAGCAGCCGCACCGCGTCGCCGGTCCGGTAGAGCCGGCCGGTGGGGCCGTCCTCGAAGGGGTCCTGGTAGAAGGCGTCGCGGGTGCGGTCGAAGTCGCCCAGGTAGCCGCGGCCGACGCAGACGCCGCCGACGAACAGCTCGCCCGTCTCGCCGGCGTCGCAGGCCGTCCACGTCCCGTCCCCGCCGTCGCCGTCGCCGTCGCGGCGCAGCACGTACAGCCGCGAGCCGGGGATCGGGGTGCCGATCGGCAGGCGGAGCAGGTCCAGGTCGGCGGCCGTGACGGTGTGGTGGGTGACGTCGTCGGAGCACTCGGTGGGGCCGTAGGCGTTCAGCAGCCGGGCGTGCGGCACCGCGGCGAGCCAGCGGCGCGCCAGCTCGGCGGGCAGCTCCTCGCCGGTGGCGATCATCCACCGCAGGCCGGCCAGCGCCGCGCGCTCCCCCTCACCGGCCGCCTGCGGCTGGCGTTCCACGGCCAGGTCAGCCGCATGCCGGCGGCCTGCCAGACGCTGCTGCTGGTGGCGGCGGC